>JANTGK010000005.1 GCA_024762935.1 Candidatus Peregrinibacteria bacterium
AGATATGATGAAGAAAAGAGTCGCTCTCTTTTGGACAACGTCCCGCGCATACCTGCACTGTTGTCCTCTTTCTGCTCCTTTCTCACTTCGTTCGTCAGGATCAATTCATCGGACAACAGCGCATAATCCGAAATTTTTCTCTCCGAAAGACTTCGTCTTTCTCCGAGAAAAGCATCGGATTATGCGCGGAACGTTATGTGAAATACTCCAAATATTCGCTACGTCGCCTAACACCGCGTATCTGGTTATGCCCAGAAAAAATTCTTTCTAATAAAACAACGCTATGAATGAATTTGAAAAATTTAATCCTAATTCTCAAATTACAACGTCTAAGCCAAAAAATGAATCTCAACCCAGCCAGCTTGGGTCACAAGATATTATTGAAGAAGAACCGCCAGCTCGTGAGCCTTTTGAGATAAAACACGGTGAAATTGAAGAAATCGAGAAAATCCGCGACCAACTTAGAACGGAAATTGAAACCATCAAAGGTCAGCAATATACCGTGCAGTATGTGTCAAAGGAAGAAATTTACCCCGCTTATGGTTATGGCGGCGGAAACAGTGCCGTTGTCAGACAAGATTTGCCTCCTCGTGTAAAAAAATTTGTTAAGGCACACGAGCTTTATCATTGCCAAGATAAATCAAATTTTGGCGGCTGGCTGGGGCGAGAAATTCGGGCCAATGTTATTCCTGGGTTAAAAGATCCTATTGGGCTTATGGCAACTGTATGGAAAACGATAACAGATATAGATAGAATTAAATTTTATCTAAAGCGCATTAAAGAAGGTCATTAGTAAATCCACGAGAATTTTTTCTGGGCTTCACCCAAATTTTTCTTCCGCTCCGCTCTAAAAAAAACATCAGATATACTGAAGCGTTATACGCAATTCAAAAAATATTTTTATTAAAAATGAATAATGCGGTAGGCTGTTATTCGTTCCAATAATATTCCAATATGAACAAATCAAAACTCCTCCTTTTAATCTGTATGCTCCTATTCCCCCTTTCTTCTTCAGGGACTGCTTTTGCCGCAGAAGAAGTGCCATTTGAAGTGGTAAAAACGTATGTTACCGCAGAAACAACAGACACAATTGGTGGAGCAGATGCAATAGTAGTAGATGGAATATTATATTCTGATGCAAACGTAGGGGAAAAGTTTAATTACCCTAAAAAAGGAGAATTTGATTTGCGTGTAAAAGTTCCTATTGAAGCAATAAAATACAGACTTGAGTTTTGGAATGTTGGGGAGATGGGTGGAGAAAAGGGATTTATTTTTAAATCAAATTATGGAAAAGCTAAGCTAACGAGAACGTATGAACTCGGGCAAGCATACAAAAATATTCTTGGTGATCAAGAATTCATGGGTATGCACTCATTAGAGAAAAAAGAAGTGGGAACTCCATCGGTAAAGACAGAGTTTACTGATGATCTTGTGTTCAGTGGTGGACCATATGGAACCTTTTATTATGAAAATGAAAAAGGTGCCAAGTGGCCAATTGCGCATCTATCTGATGGGAAGACAATAACTTTTGATAATGTCCCAGAGGGGGCACGGAAGGAAAATCCTCATTACCTTATGGGTTTTCCACGTACACAAAACATTCATCCAGTTGTAACAAACAGTTCAGCCTTTGAAAAATGGATGGAGATACTTGGTACTAAGGAATCTGATTGTAGTGATCCAAAAAATCCGACCCGAGACTCTGGTATTCGCTTTAATGATTACTCAGGAGAAGTTATGGTGCGACCCTGTAATGATGAAGATGCCTGGTACGGCGCTGAACTCGATATGGTGCTCCACAAAGATGACCACATAAAAACTGGAGATGATAGTACTTGCTCACTTGCTTTGGCTGATATGACTACTTTTGTTATGAAGCCAGAATCTGAAATTATGCTCTCATCACAGTCAGAGAAAAGAAATCTTGTGAAAATTGTTTGGGGAAAAATAAAGGCGAATGTTAAAAGAATGGTTAAAGATGGCTCTATGGAAATGGATATGAGCCAAGCGGTTGCTGGGATAAAAGGAACAATATTTGTTGTAGAGGAAACGGGAACAGAATCAACCCTAAAGGTCATTGAAGGACACGTAGAGTTTACCAGTAAAGCAACGGGAAAGTCTGAAATGATAAGCACAGGAGAAATGATGACAGCAACAAAACAAGGGCTGGGCGAGAAAAAGACATTTGATATAACCCAAGAAGATCAAGACTGGAATAAAATTCAGGAAGATTTGCAAAACAATACTGATGAAAAAACGGTAAGCAAAATAAAAAAACCAGCAGAACAAAAAAATAATTCTGAGCCAATGAACGTTTATGTTTGGATACTCGCTCTCTTAGTAGTTATTGGAATAGGATATCTTCTGCTGAGAAGAAAGGGGAGATCCAATCAATAAACGCACCCTATCTTTGAAAACTCTCCACTGAGACTATGGTTGTTTATTGGTGATTTGCCTGAAATACTTTCTACAAATGCCTCAAGAGAATCTAAAAAATAACGTGTCTAAAAAATTTTTAGCAACACTATTAGTAAATAAAGAATAAAAAAATATTTGCCCTTCTTTTTATATGGGTATATATTCATAATGAATGTATTCTTTTTTCATGTCTCGACCAAGAGAGCAGAGAAAAATTTCCTGTCAGCCAAATATTTTTTTGTATAAGCCACAAGGAATCCCTCTTCGAAATTTAGAGCAAGTATATATCTCTCTTGAAGAGTGGGAAGCCCTTCGACTCTTTAATAAACAAGGGTTGAACCAGACAGAAGCTTCAGAAAAGATGGGAATCTCTCAGAGCACATTTCAGAGAATTCTCTGTAGCGCTAGAAAAAAAATTGCTCTTGCCATTCTTGATGGAAAAGCAATACACATTCAGAACAAGTAATATTCATTTTTCTCTTGATGATCATGAAACAAATTATTTTTAAAGAAAAATATCCGGTTTTTACTCTCAGTATTACCAAAGATGAGTCTCGATTTTCTTCAACAGATGAGATAATCTCTTATTTTCAGGAAAAAATTTCTAGTGACCCAATAGCTCAATATATCAGTATTTTTGATCATTTTACTCATACAAAAAAACTAGAAGCAGCAGGAAAGGCTGGAGAGATTCCTTCAGATATCAAAGATGCAAAAAATATTATTTTTTGTTTTGGAAAGGAGATTCCTACCCCTGTTGTGTTGGCTGTTCGTCCACGATCAATTGGGGTGGTAGAATTTTCTGATAGGTTTGTCATTTCTTTTATGGAGACACCGCATCCTGATTCTACTAAGACTGTTGAAAACTGGATTACATCAGTAGTGAAATAATTTCTTTTTTATTCTTATGACACAATCAAAACAATTCTCTTTCTTTCAAATCGTAGAATCTCTAGAAGCACGTTGGTTCATGTCATCGATGGCAACAGGAGCAATGGGGATTTTTACCTTTTTGATATTTTCAGTTTTAAAGATACTGCTCTTAAAGTATGTTTCTTTATTCTTTATATTTCTTGCCTTTCTTATTTTTATCATTTCATCAATTTTGACTCTTGTCAGGATTATTTTGTTTCCCAAAGCAGTTTTTTTAGACAGCACACACCCCATTGCGTCTCATTTTTTTTCTGGTATTTCTATTTCTGCAGGAGTGTTAAGCACCACTATTTCTAACATTCTTCTTCCTCTTCATATTCTTCCTCATGCATTGAGTATCTCTCTTGCTACTGTTTTGTACCTCATATCGATTATTCTTGGAATTATTTTTTTTGTAATGGTCAGTTCAATGCTTATTACTTCAAAAACAACAAAAAGTAATCACGCTTTAGGAATTTGGTTATTACCACCGGTTGGAATTTTTGTCGGAATTTTTGCAGGAAATTTTCTTTCCATGCACTTATCTCCTCTCTATGCTACAAATATTCTTATAGCTCATCTCTTCTGTTTTGGAATAGCTTTATTCGGATATTTCTACACGATGAATTTGATTTTTCACAGAATAAAGTTTCACCCTCTTCCTCCATCGGCAATGGCACCTAGTTTTTTGATTCCCCTTGCTCCTGTTGGAGTTTCTGTCATTGCTCTTTTGAGTTTTACATCAGCATTGGAAAACGTTCCTGCTTTGGATGATGTTTTCTCATCTATTTCCTCTTTTTCTCTCTTGTACATCCCGTTTATTATCGGATTTGGTTTCTTCTGGATGCTTTCTGTTTTTTTAGTCATTCGTCACTATCTGAGGGAAGAGGGAATCCCTTTTTCTTTAGGCTTTTGGGCATTTGTATTCCCTGTTGATGCATTTGGAATAGGATTATTCTTTGCTTCAAAAATTTTATTTTTCTCTTTTCTTCTCCCTGTCACCATTGTTGTTTGGATTATTTCTCTCTTGTTGTGGGCTTATGTTTTTATGAAAACTCTTTCTGCAATACGAACAGGAAAGGTATTTTTTCGTCCAAAAGAAGTTCAGTAAAGAACATGTGATTCTTTTAAAAAAATAAAGAATGCGAGTACAGGAGATTGGTTTATTTTTTTAGCTCCATTAAAAATTGGCTCTCTGAAGGTGTTTCTGTTTTATCGGAGAGGCAACCAGAGATATGCACTGAATATTGTTTATCTTCCTCTGCAACAACAAGAGCAATATTCTTTCTTTGGAAAATAATTTTTGCCTTTTTTTCTGGGCTTTCTTGAAAAGAAAGGTGACAGTCTTTTATTTTCTTCTTCTCTGAGTGATTCCAAAGAAGGAGCATTTTGTTATTTTTTAATTTTTTAGCAAATATTTTCAGATCTCCAATGGTCAAAAATCGAAGTTGTTTCCAAAAATAGGGTGTTGTTTTGTTTTTAGAAGAGAGATCCTCTTCAGGTTCAGAACTGACTTCTTCTAGTATAGGAACACATGCCATTTTTTCCAATGTATTGTCTTCCTTCCGTGTATATCCCTCGCGACATTTACACGTATCTTCAGATTGATATGCATTTTCTCCACAATACTGACTCAATTCATCTTCTATGCATTTTCCGATTCTGTTCTCCCATACAAATCCTGCTTTGCAGAAACAGGAATCATCTTCCCGTTTTTGACTATTCGGGTCATGACACGAAACAGAATATGTTCCTGCCAAATCAATATCAAGTCCCTTTCGTATAAAATATGTATCTAAAAACTTGGTTCCGAGAAATTCTCCAATTTTATTTGCACCCGCAATGGTAACCATCCCTATATATTCACCTTCCTCGGAATATACAGATCCACCAGGGAATCCTTTTGGAAGAGGGTCTTGAACTGTATATCCCCACTGCTTTTCTTCAGAGATTACCGTTTCTATCATTTTTACTCCGAAGCTTGGTAGCTTTTTTTTATTTTTTGCATATCCCAGTATGTATACGCGATCTCCTCCTTTTGGTGATTTTCCGAGTGATGTAACGTATGCGGGAAAAGAAAATTTTTCCTTTTGAACACCATCATAGTGAAGCTTAAATACTTTTCCATGTGATGCGTTGTCTTGTGAAGTCTCCCAGATTACATCTACCTGTAAATGAACAAGCTCTGCTCGCACATCAGCAGAAATAACCTTTGCCTCAAATTCACAATTTTCTACATCCATTTCGCCAGAATTCGTACACACAATCGCTCGATATCGGTGAGGAGAGTCTACCATTTGTTTTGCTTTTTGGTAGCCCGTTATTATGTCTCCTTCTTTACTGATAAGTGTTCCTGAAATTTCATCAACATATTCAACAATCGTTCCTCGATCCATTTCTACGATCTTGATTTTTACATTACTTCCTACTGCACTGAGAGGGAGAGCAGCAGAAAATGCTTTACAGGAGAAAGAAAGGGGGAGTAAAAGAAGGGAAAGGATAATAATTTTCTTCATGCATGTGAAATTTGTATGACTCTATAAAATATAATATGTATTGTCAAATATATATAGGAGTAATTTCAAAGAGGGGGTATGTATTCATTGACACACATATTAGTTTATTAAAATTATCTCCTTTTTTTATGTGCCCTATTGAAAAAAGGAGAAAAGAAAAAAAGGTATACCTCTTTTTCTTCTGAAAATATTGATAAGAGGTCGGATGTTATAAAAAGAATAAGCTAAAACGAAAAGTAATGAGGTAGAGTGATGTCATTATAAATTTCTCCGATCCAGCATCCCGCTCTTTTGTTATTGATATATCGCATTTTTGAATCTTGATATATGCGCTGTGAGAAGTTTGAGTTTCTTTGAAAAAAAATTTAAAATGTGAGTATGGGAGATTAGTTCATCTCCCTTATCGGACTTCTTTATGGAGCTTGTGGAATAATTGCATTTGCAGGTTTTATTCCGACAATCCTTGATTTGTGGAACGAGAAACCAAGTGTAAATATATCTACGTATATCATTTGGTCATTATCGACATTTACTGTATCGCTTTATAGTTTCTTTGTGCTTAAAGATCTTCTTTTTAATATTGTTATCAATGTTCAATTATTTGCCTGTATACTTGTACTGATTTTGAGAGTACGATTGAAATATAGTAAAAACATCTGATACTGCTTATTCTTTTTAAGTAGATGTCATCATTTCATTTTATATACTGCTATGCAAACTCTACAGGGTACCGAAACCGAGAAGAATCTACTAAAAGCATTTGCTGGAGAATCTCAAGCGAGAATGCGGTATGACTATTTCTCAAAACAGGCAAAGAAGGAAGGGCTCGTACAGATATCTGAAATATTTTCAGAAACAGCGCTCAATGAAAAGGAGCATGCAAAGCGATTCTTCAAATTTTTAGAGGGAGGTATGGCTCAGATTACTGCAAGTTATCCAGCCGGTACAATAGGGTCAACTCTTGAAAACCTGAAGGAGGCAGCTGAGGGGGAAAATGAGGAGTGGACAGAGCTTTACCCCGAATTTGCAAGGATTGCAAAAGAAGAAGGTTTTCTGGAAATTGCAAATGCTTTTACTCAAATCGCTAAAGTTGAAAAAGCACATGAAGAGAGATATAAAAAGCTTTACGATAATTTACAAGCTGGTAAAGTTTTTACGCGCGATGGAAAAACGACTTGGAAATGTCTTAACTGCGGATATCTTCATGAGGGGGACACTGCACCAGAAGTGTGTCCCGCTTGTCTTCATCCACAATCATATTTTCAGATAAAGGAAAATAATTATTAAAATGAATGAGATACAGCAAAAAGAGTATTTGTTTTTTTTGTTTGCTGAGATTTCCTATAGAAGACTTTGCTTTGTATTGTTATTACTCTATCTCTAATTTTTCAATCGAATGTTTTCCAATTTTTTTTCCTAAAAATACAGAACCAAGCTCTCGAAATCGATCAGGAGAATCAGTTGTATAAAATTGTCTCAACCCCTTTTTGCTCAGGTTTTTTTCGATTTCTGGGTGTTGTTGCAAATAGTCCCGAAATTTTCGAGCCTGCGCAGCACCAGAGTTTATAATAGTACATTGTTTTCCCATTTTTTTCTGAAACTCTTGTTCGAGAAAAGGGTAGTGGGTACAGGCAAGAATGAGAGTATCAATATGGGCGTGCTTGAGTGGAAAGAGGTATTTCTTAAGAATCATTCGAGTTTCTGGTTTTTTAATCCATCCCTCTTCGATAAGAGGCACCAGGAGGGGAGCAGATACTGAGGTAATTACTGGCTCTTTTACTGCTCTTTTTTCACTGGGATTATAAAATTTGGAGATTCGTTTTTGAATCTCTTGTGTGTAATTATTCGAAGCAATTGTTCCGCGAGTACCTATAATTCCGATTCTTCCAAAACGTGTTTTTTCGAGTGCCTCTTCTACCGCTGGAACAAGTACTCCCAATATTTTTTTTTCGGGATATTTTGATTGCAGATACCTGAGAGCATCAGAACTTGCTGTGTTACAAGCAATAAGGACAACTTTTGCCCCTTGTGCAAAAAGAGAAAGCACCCCTTGTTCTGTAAATTCGGTAATAGTAGTAATACTTCTGTTTCCATACGGAGTGCGTGCTGAATCGCCCAAAAAAAGAACATCATACTCTGGTGAAATTTTTAGCCATTCTCTGACCATGGTGAGTCCGCCGAATCCTGAATCAAAAATACCAATCATACCTCAATACTACCGGATTGATTTTTGAGTATCTACATTCTTTTCGTCGGAAAGATTTTGCAAGTTAAATTCTCCCTTTAGATTGTCTCCGTATTTTTTCGAATAGAGAATGGAGATGAAAATCATAAGGGTACCAATGGTCATCAGCGCAATTATTCTCATAACGGCATCATTGAGACCATACCAAACATCATAGAGAAGAATCTTTCCAACAGTAAGAGTGAGGATATACAGGCCTATTGTCCGGTATTTAATAATATTGTCTTGAATTCCTTTGCGACTAAAGACGAGGGCGAGCAGTCCCCAATAGAGGGTGATGACAAATACGTTCTCATGAAAAAAGTTGTAGACAAAAAGGGTGGTGATGATAAAAAGGTAGAGAAGAAAAGCGTAAGTAAGACTCATTGCTTCATTTTTTGAGAGTGACTTTTTTATGAGAAAATAACTTCCCGTGAGAAATATTGTTGATGCATATTGTAATACTTTCAGGTGTTCAAGATTTGATTTTGCAAGTTTGTAGAAGACAAAATCGAGACTCAAAACGTGAAAAATATAAAAGAAAACAAGTCCAAGCATAAAAACAGTTTTTATTACTCCGGAATATACCTGAGAATAGAAAAATGCGAGAATAACACTTAGGAGGGAAATGCTAAAGTGTGACCATCCGTGATGATTGTTCGGAATAATATTCAGCAGGAGAAATGCGATAGTTCCTATTCCGACTATATGTCCGAGGTCATGAGCAAGTCGAATTTCTCTTTTTTCAAAATCAAGAAATTTTAGGCTTATAAAAAATGATCCCAATATAATCGAAAGAGGGATAAGCGAAAGGAATTCTCCTTTTCCAATCGTTCCTAAGAGGGTAGAGAGTTTTAAAAGACCAATGATCAGTAGGATGATTCCAGCGTAGTAGACTTTTACTTCTTTTAGTTTGCGGAAGAGAAAAAAGAGGATAGTTGCTTCGAAAAGCCATATTGCAGAAATTATTTCAGAATGTTTTGAGAATACAAAAACAATAGCGAGAGAGAAAAGTGAAATAGATATTCCTACGAGTGAATAAATAATATTATTTTTTGATTTTTTTTCATCTGTGTTCATTCGTACTTTTTGCATAACTGTTCCTAATCGAGAGACCATCAAGTAGCTCAGTATAAAATATAAAATGGCAAAAGAAAGGAACGCAAGGCCAAGTGTTACCCCTGGAAAGTATTGTTCACCAAAATAGTATATTTCACCGGTGCCAAACAGGACACCTGCAATGAGTCCAAGAACAATACTTTTTGCATCATTTTTCAGAAGATTCTTGTTTATAAAAGGAACGAGAAGATTTAACACAACAACTCCAACTATACTAATGATGCTCAGGTTCATGAGTTCTCCAGTTCGTTCAATAGCCGGGAGAAGGATAATAACACTGAAAATTGTTCCAATACCATAGAGGTTTCCAAGCTCTTTTTTTGAAGAAAAATAAAAAGCAGAAATAAGAAAGAGGAATGTTGTAATAATAATCGCAAGGCCCTGTGTATATGTCATGGACTGTGCTGAAATACTGTTGAAACTAAGAATGTTTAAAAAGGAGCTCGTAAAAAATATAAAGAGTCCAAGTACAGCAAAGAAAAGATACTGAAGGATTGAATGTATGTGCTTTACTATAAAAACAAAACTCAAGAGATAGAGAGACACACTTGCTATGAGTATGATGGGGATAAACGCAGGGGAAAGTGAGCCAAATAGAATTTCACCTAAGATAATGACAAGAGGGAATATGAGCAGGTATGCAATAGAGATTGTGGATGTGAGAAGAAAAACAGTAACACCAAAAGCAAGAAGGAGCAGAAGATATGATGTATACGCAATGACAATCAGTCCAGAACTAAAATCAGAATCAAGTGCCATGTGCCCAACTCTCATGAGGAGGATGATAAAAACATAAGCAGCTAAAAAATATTGATAGATGGTTTTTCGATTTCCTGTTTTATAGGCTGTAAAAATAGTGAGGAGTGAGATGATTGTTAGCGCACCAAGTTTTATAATCCATTCAAAAGAGGTCTGAAAAGGGGCAATAAGAATAAGAATGTTTCCACCAAGAGCAGCAATGGGGAGAAGATTATTGGAAAGGTTTTGCTTTGTTTCAAGCAGTGCATGAAGAATAATAGCTCCAGTCGTAATAATCAGTGAATAGCCCACAAAGGTATAAGGAGTATCTTGGTTTTTGAGACCCACAAGAGATGGAATGAAATATGCAAAGACAAAGGAAAACTGAAGGAGAATCCGTGATCGATAGACCAATGAGGTTATAATTGACAAAGCAGTGTTACAAATCAGAAGGAGAA
The DNA here is from genome assembly GCA_024762935.1 of Candidatus Peregrinibacteria bacterium. Lineage (GTDB taxonomy): Bacteria > Patescibacteriota > Gracilibacteria > CAIRYL01 > JANTGK01. The sequence continues at coordinate 10,386 of JANTGK010000005.1, forward strand.
AAGTGATGCCCTCAGAGAGAATCATGGTGTGCGTAAAAACATCACCAATGAGATATCTTCCGGAAAGAATAACAAGGTAGATAATAATAATCCCCGTTCCCAGAAGAACACGAGATTCTCTGAGAAGCCGTTTCTTGTCGAGAAAAATTCCAACACCATAGAGGATAAAGCCGATACTAAATCCAATAAGAAGTTTTCCTACTGGGCCGATTTTTGTGTATACCAGTTGCAGCAAAAAGAGGACACCAAGGAACAAAAGGATCCCTCCAATTTTAGCGAGAAGATTTTCAGAAAAGAATTTTTCAAAAATATTTGGACTCTTTCGTTTCGTTGATTTTTTCTTTGTCATTACTACCGTTTTTTTTGTATTTGCAGTAGTGCTGGCGACAGATGCTCGTGGAATATTATTTTTAATTCTATATTTTTCTTCTGCCTTTTGAACTTCCTCTAGGGTCATTTCTGGCACAGTTTCCTCTTGCTGTTTTTCTTTCTGTTGTTTTGGAGGAATATTTTCTAGATGTTGGTTTTGTGCACCATCTATCGCTCTTTGAATGTTGTCGCTTGTTCGATGGAGAGCTTCATCTATACTTTTCTTTGAGAGAAAAAATTTTTTTGTAAGAGATCCAAATAACAGAGTAAAGAATACCCATATGAAAAAAGTATCATTGTCGAAGGCATACCCTCCATCAATAGCATCTATAAAAATACCAATAAGAAACGAAATGATAAACCCTGCAGAGAGGCTTATAATCCAAGCGAGTTTGTTTATTAATGAGAGCATGGTGAGGAAAAAGAGAGATTAGTTATCCTTTATTTTTTTGAGCAGTCCAACAATCATGATAGCAAATATGAATGTGATCAGGACGATAATACCGATGATAATCCATTTATTTGACTCAAGGAGTCGGTTATCATTTTTATCACAGGCATCGCCTTTCCCATCATGATCAACATCCCATTGATCCTTATTTGAAATCAATGGGCAATTATCTTCTGCAGCAGGGATACCATCATGGTCATCATCTTCACATATATCTCCAACGCCATCATTGTCGGTATCTTTTTGATCAGGATTTGGAAGATTTATGCAGTTGTCTTGATATCCTATGATCCCATCTTCATCAGAATCTTCGCATAAATCACCAATGTTATTTTTATTTTTATCTTCTTGTTTTCGATTCTGAATCTTTTGACAATTATCACATACATCCCCAACGCCGTCTTGATCGGTGTCTTTTTGATCAGGATTGGGGATTGACTCGCAATTATCAGAGGAATCAAGGATGCCATCGTCATCTTGATCATGTTTTTTGAGGAAGGCTTGTTTCTCTTCACAAACATCTCCGATACCATTTTTATTCGAATCTCTTTGTTGTGGGTTGTAGTACAGGCAATTATCACATGCGTCTCCAATGCCGTCATGATCAGTATCTTTCTGGTCAGGGTTTGGAAGATGTATACAATTATCAATGGAGTCAAAAACTTCATCATCATCTTTGTCAAATTCACAGGCATCTCCAATTCCATTGATGTTGATGTCTTTTTGGTCTCTGTTGCTTACATTAGGGCAATTATCTTTATATCCGACAATACCATCATGGTCATCATCGGCACACATATCACCAACTCCGTCGGCATTGCTATCGGTTTGTTTTGGATTATATACATAGGGACAGTTATCAAGACTACCACCGATTCCATCAGCGTCTTTATCCGTCTCAAAGTAATTTTTTCGTGTGAGGTCAAAATCACATTGATCTCCAATAAGGTCATGGTCACTATCTTCTTGATTTGGATTCTTGATATATGGACAATTATCATTTTGATTTTTGATTCCATCTGAATCGAGGTCATCATTGTATTCTGGGTTTATAGAGAACCGAATATCAAATACCTCTGTTGCAGCGCTCACTTTATAGGCTGTTTGTGTGAAGTTTTTTTTAAGAATACGTATATTTTTTCTGTATACATCATTTTTTTGACATTTGTATTCTGCAAAAATTTGAATTTTTTGAGGTTTTTTTGGTTGCACAAGGTATTCATTTTTTTCTTGAATAAGAATACTTATCTCTTGGATAGACGCATTCTTTTTTGTTGTATCTCCAGCAATAGGATTTTCGAACTGAATTTTGATATACCGAAAATCATAGTCATCAATATCTTGTACTTCAATATATGTTTTATTCTCTTGTGAGAGATAGAACCGAGGTTGTAATTCACCCTGAAACTGAATTTGAAAATGAAATTGACCAGAATGAAGCAGTCTCTTTGCATCAAGGATAACCTCTTTTTTTTCATTTGAATATGGATCAAATGCAAGAGAGGTTTGGTAGTTGTTGTCATTTAAAAGAGTAGTATTTTGTTTTTCATCAGATTTGAATCCAGATGTAAAAATAATATCATATTCTTCGTGTTTCTCATTTCCGTAGCGAAATATTTTGTAGGGGAGAATAGTATTTTCTTGAACAAAAAAAAGGTCATTTTTTGGATATGATTGTACTTTTATTGTATCTGCAGTTTGCGGGGTAAGAGATGTACTTTCTTGAAAACAGCTTGCATCAAAACTGTTCCAATATATTTCTTCAGGAGTTTCTGCGTGTGCAAATGGAGTAAGGCAGAAGGCTCCCAGAAGAATGGAGAGAAAAGTATTGTTTTTCATAACTGGTGCAAAATATATTTTTATATACTGGAGTGGGCGATGGTTAATGGCAACGATGAATCCGCCAAATGGCTTACTAATTAATATGCCACATCTATGTGTTCCAGTGCTTCTGAAACTCTTTGTGTAAATGCTTCATCTTCAAAATTGGAGCATACTGAATACCGAATAAATTGTTCCGATTTTCCATCTACTTCTGCTCCAGAGAATGGCACTCCCACGAGACCGATTTTTGCAATCATTTTTTTATTGAAGTCTTCCGATGACTCTACTGTTTCGCCATCAAGTATTTTTGGGCAATGAAAGAGCATAAAGAACCCAGCATCTGTTGGGCAAGCAAGACGAAAGCCAGCTGCCTCGAAAAGGGGAATAGCAATGCCGAGACGACGTTCGTACATTGTTTGTATTTCTGTGATTTCTTGAGGAGATTTTTCTGATGCAAAGTATTTTTCTGCGGCAACAAGTGCCGGACCAAATGGTCCAGAATCGGCATTCCCCTTTACTTTGGTAAGCTCAGTTATAAAATCTTCTGAGCCAATTGCTCCTCCCAAACGCCACCCACAGGCGGAAAGTGTTTTAGAAATGGAAAACATTTCTATCCAGTCGAGTTCTTGATAGTCTTTTGCGACCTCTGAAAGAGTGATGTGCTCTTTATGAACAAGGCTTGCATATGCTGCATCATTTACAAGACGAACATTATTGGCAATGCAATATTGAATGAGTTCTTCCCAATTTTTTCGACTCGCTCCTGCAGGGCAAGGATTTCCTGGTTTTACGGTAATAATCATGCGTGGAGGTTTTTTTTGTTTCGGAAGATTCTTGAGATTGAGTGCAAAATTTTCTTCAGAATAAAGTGGCCAGACATCTGCTTCTGTACCAAGGTATTCTGCCCATATTCCTACTAAATCGTACGCTGGAGCTGTTCGAATAAAACCTTCATTATTAAAATTTTCAGATGAATTTACCCCGCACGAAATAGGAAGGAGTCCCAGCATTGCCTTTTCCCCTGGAAGAACAAGTGAGTGAATATGATCATATTTGTTGATATCTATTCCTGTAATTCGATATACCATATTTCGGCAAAAGTTTCCTGGGTCACGATTATCCCAATAGGTATGAATGGCATTATCATTCTTTACAACTGTTTCAGCTGTCATTTGTCGAAGTGTTTCTGGTGGAGAAGTGTCTGGCTCTCCCACTGCAACATTAATCGAGCTTCCAGTACCGTGTTCAGCTTCGTATTCTCGAACATATCGTTTAATACGCTGAAATAAATTTTCAGGAGAAGAACCGAGATATCTCATTAGTATGTATAAAAAATTTACTTTGAAACGATACCAAATAAATAGATGAAAAGAGAGGTAAAATTATTCCCTTTTGTCTCATCGGATTTTTATTTTTTGCTAGACCTCAAAAGTTTGACCGGGAAGAGGAATTTCAATCTCCCAGTCTTGATTCTTTTTTGCTAATTTTTCTGAAAATAATTTTTGCTGATCTGGTTCGCCATGGACAATAAATATTTTTTTGAGATCTTTGATTCCTGTTATATTTTCGAGAAGATCATTTTGATCACCGTGCCCTGAATACCCATTCATAACCTGAACAGTTGCTCGTACTGGATACATCTGGTCAAAAATTTTCACCATCTTACGCCGCTCTACCAGTTTTCTTCCGAGTGTATGTTTTGCTTGGTAGCCAACAATCAAAATAGTGTTTTTTGGATCTGGAAGTGTATTTCGCAGATGATGTCTGATTCGTCCTGCTTCGCACATTCCACTCGCCGATATAACAATAAAAGGCCCTGGCCTGAAATTGAGTTGTTTGCTCTCGTCAACACTTTTAGTGTGTTTTAGGTGGCTGAAGGAAAAGGGGTTTTTCCCATTGTCTGTAAAATACTCACGAGTATGATCATCAAAGACATCAGCATTTTTTTCGAAGATTCTTGTAAATTTTGTAGTAAGAGGGCTGTCAACAAAAACAGGAATCTCTGGGATTTTTTTCTCATTAAAGAGAATGTGAAGATCGTAGAGAATCTCTTGTGATCGTTCGAGGGCGAAGCTGGGAATAATTATCTTCCCCCCCTTTGCAGCAGTGTCTCGGATAGTTTCTCCCAGTTTTTCACGAGTTTCCTCCATTTTTTCATGTATGCGACCACCATATGTTGATTCAGTAATAATGGCATCTGCACTTGGAATGGGGTCAGGATCACGAATGATTTTTCGATTCTTTCGTCCATAATCACCTGTAAACGCAAGTTGTTTCCCATCTCCTTCGAGGAGTACTTGTGCGCTTCCCAGTACGTGTCCTGCATTAATAAAGAGAGCTGAAATGCCCGGAAATACTTCAAATTTCTCTCCTCGTTTTTTTGAAACAAGCATCTTTAGGGTTATCTCAGCATCTTCGGTTGTAAAGAGTGGTTCGATTGGAGTGATGGCATTTTTTCTGAGTCGTTTTTTTCGCATAAAGTATTCAGCATCAGCTTCTTGGATATGTGCAGCATCAAGCATCATTGGCTCCATAATATCCTTTGTCGCTGGGGTGCAATAGATTTTTCCGACATAGCCATTTTTTGTGAGCATGGGGAGAAGTCCAGAATGGTCAATGTGGGCATGAGAGAGGATGACAGCATCAATCTCTTTTGCATTAAAGGGGAGATGTCGGTTCAGTTGATCAGATTCTTTTCGACGTCCTTGGTACATGCCGCAATCAAGGAGGATTTTCTTTCCTCCTACTTCTATGAGATGTTTTGACCCTGTTACCCCACCTGCTGCTCCATGGAAATGAATTTTCATTTTTTTATTTGTTACAAATTATATTATACTATTATTTTAGTATAAAAGATAGTTCTAATTGAGGAACTTATTAACGGTAATAAAGCCGATAAAAACACCGATAATTCCCATAATACCAGAGAAAGTCGGGGGAGCGGGGATGGGGAGTTTGAGAGCAACAAAAATACCGCCAAGGACTGCACCAGCGACAAATGCTTTTATCATTTCAAGGACTTGATCCATTGTGTTAAAAAAAGAAAAGTACTTTCCTCTCTACTCTGAATGGGGATTTTCTTTCCGGAGAACACAGAATATTTCTCCATCTCCATAATGTTTTTCAAAAGGAAATATTTTCTCTTCTGGAATATTGAGAAGAAAAGAACCTTGTCCGCCAGAAAATTCTGTAATTTTTTCACCTTTTTCATTCCAAAAATCGAGCAGTGTAATAGTGAAATCATCTTCTTTTTCTGGGAAACAAAATTCAATTTTATCACCGATATCAAGACGATTTTTACACTCAATAGTGAGTTGATTTTTATTTCTTTTTCGAACGACTCCTGCAAAATCATGAGTATGATACCCTTGACGTTTTTCGTATTCTTGTGCCATTTCTTTTGGATTTCCAGCCAAAAATCCAGGAATGTATCCACGACTATTGGTAGTAAATACTTCGTCGAGAAGTTCATGGAGAAGGTTTTTATCAAATACCCCTTTATTAATGGCATCAATGGCAATTCTATACGCTCGAGCAGTAATGGCTGCATAATAAATCGTTTTACTGCGTCCTTCTATTTTCATGCTTACGACACCAGCTTTTATGAGGTTGGGCAAAAACTCAAGAGCACAGAGGTCACGTGAGTTCATGATATATGTTCCATATTGATCCTCATCGATTTTCATCATCTCACCTGGTCGCTCCTGTTCTTCGAGAAAAAAATCTCCTGTAATGGGCTGATATTTTTCGACTTCACCGGCATAGTTTTCTTTTCCTTCATAGAGTTTGTATTTCCATCGACACGAGTGTGAGCATGTGCCTTGGTTCGCATCTCTCCAAGAAAAATAATTTGAAAGAAGACATCTACCGGAGTACGCCATGCAAATGGCACCATGAACAAAACATTCGATTTCAAGTTTTGGATTTTTTTCTGAAATTTCTTGGACTTCTTTTAGTGAGAGCTCACGTGAAAGAATAATCCGTTCGATACCTGTTGTGTGCCAGAATTTTGCACTCGCCCAGTTCACATTATTGGCTTGCACTGAAAGGTGAATCACTGCCTCAGGGAATTGCTCTTTTGTCATATAAATAAGCCCTGGATCAGCCATGATAAAAGCATCTGGCTTGAGCTCCACCATTTTTTCCATGGCTCTTAGAAAGTGGGGAATTTTAACATTGTGCGGGAAAATATTGGCTGTGAAATAGATTTTTTTCCCCCGTGCGTGACAGTACTGAGTTGCTTCCTTTAAAAAATCGAGATTAAAGTCATTTTCTCGAGCGCGTAGTGAATATGCCGGAACACCGGCATAAACCGCATCTGCTCCAAAGGCAATGGCAAACTTTAATTTTTCCATATTTCCAGCCGGCAGTAAGAGTTCAGTATTCATGGAACAGGGAACAGGGAACAGGGAACAGGGAACAGGGAACAGGGAAAGCATACATTTATTCTTTGATATTCTCCATAGTTTTCCAGAGCATGGCACCAATTTCATTGGCTAAATCTAGAGATATTTTGTGGTCAGCCTCTGATATGAGTAATTCTTCAAAACAAAATGAGAGAAGGTATTTTGTTTCTTGTAATGATCCATATGAAATTCGTAAAAATTGCTTATATTCTTTCCCTTTTTTTCTTGCATATCCTTCTGTAATATTTAAGATAACCGATAAGCTTGCTCTTCGAATTTGTGATGTAATTCCAAATTTTTCTTCAGAAGGAAAGCTTTTTGTAATTTTGTAGATTAAATGTGCCAATCTATCCGCCTTGCCTCTCAGGTGGTTTTGGAAGGATAGTTTTTTATTCATATTTTTTTAAAGCTTGCTCCTTGCTCTGTGTTCCATGTTCCATGATTTGTCTCTGAGCTGCATGAACAGTATTTTTTATGAGACTGGCAACCGTCATAGGGCCAACACCTCCTGGGACAGGGGTGATATGACCTACTTTTTTTGAAACGGATTCAAAATGCACATCTCCTACGAGTTTGCCATTCTCAAGACGATTAATTCCTACATCGATAACTGTTGCTCCTTTTTTTACCATATCTCCGGTAATGAGGTTGGGTACACCTGTAGCAACGACAAGTATGTCGGCCCGAGCTGTGTGACTTGCCAAATCTTGTGTATAGATATGGCACGTCGTAACGGTTGCGTTTCTATTGAGAAGCATGGTGGAGATTGGTTTTCCGACAATATTACTGTGCCCAACAACTACTGCTTCTTTTCCCTCTATGTCAATATTGTACTCTTCGAGGATTCGAATAATACCTGCAGGAGTTGCAGGTGGGAGATCTTCAAATTCAGTGCTCAAGAACATCTTCCCGAGATTGTAGGCATGAAAACCATCAACATCTTTCTTCGGATCAATGGCACGAATGATGTCAGGTACATACATATGATCAGGAACAGGAAGCTGAACAATGAACCCCGTAATGGCAGGGTCATTATTTAACTCTTCTATTTTATGAATAACCTCTTCCTGTGTTGCCTCTTTTGAGAATGGAATTTTCACTGACTGGATACCTGCTTTTTCGCAGAGTCGTTCCTTGTTTCGTACATATACTGCACTTGCTGGGTTGTCTCCCACAATAATAACGGCAAGGGTCGGGTTGAGGTCTTTTGTCTCTTTTTTGCACTCCTGTACAATTTTTTCAGAAAGAGCTTTCCCATCGAGAAGAACTGCTGTCATAACTCAAAAATAAGTGAATGTATTATGCATGAAGAAGAATGTACGAACAAGAGTAGGGGAGGATTAGATGGGGAATGTAGAACGGAAGGGTAAAAGAAGGATGAACTTACTATTGGTCTTTTCTAAGGTGTATGGTTTCTTTTTGAAGAACAAATTCTAAAATGCTTTGAGCAACATCATCGATTGATTGTGTACCATCAATGATTAATCTTTTCTCTTCAGGGATTGTTTGAATATATTTCTGATATCCAAGAGTAATCTTATTCAACAGTTCTTTTTTTTCAAAAAGTTCCTTCTTCTCTCCCCGTTTATCGATTCTCTTAAGAGCTACTTTTGTTGGAGTATCGAGAAAAATTGTAATATCGGGATTCGGAAAAAACTGTGCTATTTGAAAAAAGAATTCATCATCATTTGAAAGGGATGCATAAGCGAGAGTGCTCAAAAAATATCGGTCAGAAAGAACAATTTTCCCTTTTTTTAAAGCAGGGAGAATTTTTTTTTGAAGGTGATCTTCACGGTCAGCAAAAAAAAGAAGCTGAAGAGCACGAGAAGAAATTTTTTCTTTTCCTGAGAGAACCGTTCGAATGTATGACCCAATAGGTCCATCTGTTGGTTCTGCGGTCAGGACTGAATCAATTCTTTTTTTTTGAAGAGTGTTAAAAAGGAGTTTTGCTTGAGTAGTCGTTCCAGACCCGTCAATTCCTTCAAAAACAATAAACATACATCCAGTATTAAGTATCAGAAAATAATAATCAAGAATTCAAAAGAAGGAGAAACAAAAAACCCACCCCGGCTAACCGGGGTGGGCAATGTGCCTTGTGTAATTTTTCTTAGGAAAACCTAAGAATCATTTCTTATGAACAGTTTCCAGTTGAGCTAGCACAACTGTCAACACTGAGGGCGATACCGTCTCCTGCAGAGTTTGTTCCTCCGTAGTTATTGGTACCATTAACAGCCCATGGAGTAGTTGCTGCAGTAGTAGTGATTACGTGTCCAACGTTAATACCTACTTCCCAACGCTCATCATCATCACCTGTATCTGAGGCCTTTTTTTCTTTTGTTTCTGAATTACCAGCGTTTTCAAAGTTTGCACTGATTTCATATTCTTGTCCTGCTACAGTAGTAGTTTCATCTTGGGATGCTCCATAGATATAAATAAACTGTGTAGTAGAATCAGCCTGTCCACTTTTTGGATCATCAGGGAGCTGAGCCATGTATTTTCCGTCAGTAACAATCTCTTTGTAGAGTTCAGGAGTTTTAGGATACTGTGCATTGTCTCCGAATACCTGCTCAACAGCAGATTTAAGAGTGAGAACATCATTCTGACGAATAGAGTCTCGTGCTTTCTGCTGAGCAGAAGTATAAACAGCGGTGGCACCTGTAGCAAGAATACCGATAATGGTAATCACCACGAGGAGCTCAATAAGGGTAAAACCCTTAGCATTAAGCTTTTTCATATTGGTTTTGGAAAAAAGAAAAGAATAGCTTTTTGAACACAGTCTTTCGTTTCTATTTATGAGCCAAGGCGCTCTTTGTTCGACGTTTTTTGTTTGTGTTCACGTATATTATATGCCTTTTTCCTAAATAAAACAAGTCTTTTCTTCTTCCTCCTTTAAAAAAACATTATTTTTTTGCATTGAGTGGTTTTCTTTTGAGAATCTCATATTCTCCGTATGAAGCTTTCTTTTCAAAATGTGATGTTATGTAGTCATCTATTTTTCGTATTCCTGTTGATATGCAGCCATTATTTTTTTCGCAAATAAAGAACTCCCACAAAACAACATAATTGACATCTTTTAATTCATCAATCATTTCGAGTTGAACAGGAAGTGTTGTTACAATCCCTGTGTGGAGTTCATGATACTTTGTGGCGACAGGTTGATTCAGTAAAAAGGGAAGCATCACATTATTGACAAAGACACGGCTTGTATCTTTTACGCCAACATACACTTTTTCTTGTATTGGTACTGTGGAGAAATAATCAATTACCTTCTGGAGATCTTCATTTTTTTGAGTTGGTGCGATTGGCTGAGAAAAGAATGAATACTGTGTATATGTCGATTTATTTTCGAGAATAGAGTTTCGAATGTGTAAGAGTTGCTGAGCGGGATATAATGTGAGGAGAAAAAATATTGGAATAAAGAGAAGTCCCCAACCCCTTTGTTGAAATTGAAGGATAAGATGAAAGAAAAAAATTGCTGCTAAGAGATTTAAAAAAGAGACGTGTCCATAGTCTGATCTATGACTGGCATAGAGGAAGGCGGCGATGGTAAATAGAGCGAGAAGTATATTCTTTAAAAACCCTTCCAAAGGAAATGGATTCTTTTTGATACCTCTATATATCCAGTATCCACCAGAAATGACAAAAGGAATAGGCCAAAAAAACCAAGCAAAATTATGTGAGAGTTCCTTAAAATTTACAAGGTAGCCCTGAATTGGTTCTTTGAGTTGAGAAAATTCGTACCACGGGAGATGTCTTAGTCCCTGATATGTTCCAAACATAGGAAACTCTACTGCTTGCATCCAAAACTGACCAAGTGCACCTATGCTTCCAAGAGCTATAAAAACAGGGGTTGTGATGAAGAGAAAACCAAGGAGAAGTTTGCCAATAATAGAGGCATACATTGAACCGCTACATCTTTTTGAGAAGAAGACAAAAATAGTGAGGAGAATAAAAATGGAAAGAGAAGTAAATCCTCCAAAATCAATTCGAAGAAGAAACAGAAGCCCTATGAGAACTCCACCCAGAAGAGGCAAGAAGTGACTCTTGGGATTATCGATAAGATTTGCAAACCAAAGAGCAATAAGGATAAGGAAAAAAGGTGTTAAAGAAAATTTGCCAAACAGCGCAAGAAAAAGGGTAAAAACAGTAGCATAGATAATATTTGATTCTCGACGATAAAAAAGGAAAGTGATTAAAAAGCCAGCAATAGAAATGGTCGCAAAAAAGAGTCGTGCTTCATATACTCCTGGGTTTACATGGAGTGTGTTCATCAAAAAAAAGAATCCTCCAAGGATACTAAACTTCAGTGGACCATAGATGGTAAAAAAATCTCGATAGGGAATTTCTCCATTTGCAAATCGTTTTGCACCCAAGAGAGTGACGCCTTCATCATACATTCCTAATGGCTTTAAGAGGAGTGGTTCATGCAGCTTCCATATAAATAAGAGTACGAGCAGGGTAATAGCAATTCCAACAAGAATAACAATGGCATCCCAAATAGAAAGAAAGACGCCAGGAATAATGTGAAGAGTTCTTTTTTTAAATAATTCTTTTTTTTGATAAAAACTTTGTAAAGAAGGTGCTGATTTAATTCCCTGTAATATTTTGGACCACTTTTTCGAAACTTTTTTTTGGAGATTTTTTATTTGTTGCCATTTTGATTGTACGCTATGAGTCAGTCTGCTTTGAGAGCTTTCTTTTGTACTCTTTTCTTTTTTTTGCTGATGTTTAGGGGTTTTCTTTTTCACGAATTATATTGAATAGAATGTAATAGGTTTACGAGTGTGTATAGATGATATTGTAATGTACTATTTCCACTGGCCTCTTTTGATAAGTCTTGCAGCATATGCCCATGATGCTTGATTATTTTCGATATCATCAAAAAATAAGTCTGGAGTAATTCCGATATCATTAATACTACGGTCGTTTGGGGTGAGCCATTCTGCAACAGTAATTTTGAGTGCAGATCCATCATCAAATTGCATGAGCTCTTGTGCTGTACCTTTTCCGTAGGTAGTGGTGCCAACGACTATGCCGCGATGGAGATCTTGCACTGCACCTGAGACAATTTCACTGGCGGAAGCAGATCTTTCGTTTACGAGTACAACAAGTGGATACTGAGAAAGATCACCAGGCCCTCTTACTTTTTCAGTGTGAGTAATATCCCTTCCTCGCGTCTTTACTGCAATGGAATCTTTCGGAAGAAGGTGTGATAAGAGTTCAATAGCAGCATCAAGAAAACCTCCTGGATTATTTCTCAGGTCAAGAATGATTCCATTTTCTGCATACTGTTTATACTCTTCTGTGGCATTAAGAATCTCTGATACGGTGTCACTTCCAAAAAAATCAACTTCAAGTACCAGGTATTCATCCTGTATATGGGGTGTGGTAGAAGTCAGTTCAATTGGACCACGAACGATAGTTCTCTCTATTTTTTTTGCTCGTCTTTGGAGTGTAATTTTTACCTTTGTCTTATTTTCACCCTTTATGAGACTAACAATTTCTTCAAGGGTCATATCTCCTTGAGATACGTCAATTCCATCTACTTCTATGATGACATCCCCAGGTCTTAATCCTGCTTTTTCAGAGGGGCTATTTTTTAGAGGTTTTATGATTTGTATCTGACCTTCTTTATTGAGTCCCACTTGAGCACCAATTCCGTATTGATTCCCAATGCCAACGCCCGTTAGAAAGTTGTCCGTTTCTTCTTTATTAAAGTAGACGGTGTGGGGATCATCAAGTGAGCCTACCGCCTTGCGAATTATCGTTTCCATGAGCTCTTCTGAATCGATTTCATCTGCTCGAAGATATTTTGTATGAATAATGTTCCACACCTCATCAAATATCTCCTGCTTTGGTCGATGTTGATCATTTTTAGTATCAGTATTAAAGATGATATCTTCTGATTTTCTACTGAGAGAAATAGCATCAAGTATTTTTGCACATTCTAATCGGGTGAGTGTTTTATGGGTTCCAAATATATTTTTCTTGAGTTGTTTTGTGATTCTCATTCTCAGTGCTTTGGCAATAACACCATTTCCTTCTGCATCTTTTGGAAGGTCAATATACTGAAGGTGGAGACCTGCAATAGGTATTGTTACTCCTTCAAGCTTAAGGGCAATCTTAAGGGCATCAATTTTTTGAATAGGTTTTTTTGGGGAAAACTTGTTTTCCGTAGGAATCACTCCAAGTTCCCAGGCCCTTGCAATAAATGGAGCATAAGCATCTTGAGCGTGAACATCTGTAAAAGGTTCTCGTATGCTTTTTCCTTCGACGTCTTCATTTACATTTCTTAATGCCCATACAACAAATTGTGCTCGGGTGCATTTCAGATCTGGAAAAAAATGAGCCTTATCTTTTATAGTGCCAGCTTCGATGAGCCTTTCTATAGCGTTACTCTCTACATCTTCAAATGCTTTTGCTCCCCCCGGAAAAAAGAGAAAGAGCACAGCACAGGTGAGGAGTAATTTTTTCATAGTTTAAAGAGAATATCTTGGATATTTTTCCAAAAGAATAATCAAATATCAAGAAACAAGAATTATGGAACACGAAACACGGAACAGGGAACACGGAACAGGGAACACGGAACACGGAACACGGAACAGGGAACGAGGAGGGATAAACCATATTTTTTGCCTCAACTGTAATGATATGGCTCAAGATTTATTCCTCACTCTCTTCTGAGTTGCACATTTTATATTCTCTTTTTTGACATTCCTTCTTTGTTTCACATATCTCCTCTATTGTTTTTTCTGAATCTGGAGGAGAGAAGTCTGGGGCAATCTGCAACATCGGCTGTAATACAAAGTTTCGCTGCTTCCAATATTTGTGCGGAATATGAAGTTTTTCTTCTGTAATACTGTCTTGATTCCAGAAGAGGATATCAATATCAATTTCTCGAGGTCCCCATTTTTTCCGACTTTTTCTGCCAAGTTTTTTTTCTATTTTTTGTGTTTTTTCAAGAAGTTCTTGTGGACTGAGGTCTGTGGATATTTTTATTACTGTATTCAAAAAAGTTGGTTGATCTATTTCACCCCATGGTTCTGAATTTATAAATTCTGAGACATCTTCAATAATGGCAATATCATCAATTTCTCCGATAGCATGGAGAATATTCTCTTCTCTGTTTCCGATGTTGCTGCCGAGTCCAAGGAAAATGTTATCCATAATATGGGTCTGTAATCAGGAGTTGGTATGTTTTTAAGGCCTCATGCATTTCTTTTGTGTCGTGAACGCGAACTATGTCTGCACCATTTTGGGTAGCGATAAGGCTTGATGCAATACTTGCAATAAGCCGATTTTTTGGATTCACGGGGTCAGACACTATTCCAAGAAAACCTTTTCGACTCGTACCGATGAGAATTTTATTGTCTGGAAATCGTTTTCTCAATCGACTGAGCTCTCGGAGAACTTTAAAGCTCACTTTTGGGTCAGAAGAAAGAAAGTTCCCCATACCTGGGTCTAGAATAATACGATTAGGATTGATTCCATTTTTTGTTGCAAATTCCAGTCGTTCTTCTAAAAAATCACCGATTTCTTGAATCGGGTCATCATATTCTTTTTTCTTCGCGGTTGTCCGTGCATTTGGGTCTTTTGAGTACATGATGACAATTTTACAGTCTGATTCTTGTAATGTGCGGATCATTTTGGGATCACCCCTAAAAGCCGTGACATCATTGATAATATGTACTCCTTTTTGAAGAGCTCTATGAGCAATTTCTGATTTCCAAGTATCAACTGAAATTGGTATTTGAAGATGGATTACAGTACTGAGAACCAGTTCAAGTCTTCTCCACTCTTCATCCACGGGCACCTCTTTTGATCCGGGGCCACTACTTTCTGCTCCAATATCTAGAATATCTGCACCATCTTGAACCATTTTTTCTGCTTGAATAAGTGCTTTTTTAGAATCTAGAAAATCACCCCCATCTGAGAATGAGTCAGGTGTGATATTGAGAATGCCCATAATTTTTGCTGCTGTATTGATAGGAATATGAAGAATTATTTGTTTTGTTCCGAGTCTCTTTTCTGAAAGAATGAGAAGAAATCAAATGAATTATTTTGAAGGTACTCATCAAGCATATAAGAGAGGTCTTTATTGGTCGTATTATTGGAACACTTAAGACAATATTTCTTTCTCTGGGTTTTGTCTTTTAATATCTTTGGTGTCGTATCAAAGATATTGTTTACAAGCTTTACAACGGAATTGTCTCCTTTTCTTTTCTTTTTTCCTTCTGCACTTCTGAAAGTTATTTGTTTCTCATTATTAATAAATAGATTTTCAGTAAATTCTCCCTTTCCGCCTTCAAAAAATGCCTTTTTATTATATGAGTTAATCGCTGTTTTATTCATGAGAAAAAGATTGTGGGATAATTCTGGATGAGAGCTATCTTTGACTTCTACGCCAATAAAACATTCTTGGAGAATATTATTGGTAATGGTGGGACTTGATCTTTCTCCAGTACTAATACATTTGTCTCCTGATTGTTGAATAACATTATCCTTCACAAGGGTATCAGAGCCTGAGAAATCTATAGAATCATTTCCATTATGTATGAATGTGTTATTACGGATTTCACCAGACATAAAATCAAAATCGATTGCATCTGCGCTATTATTCTGAAAAGTTGAATCTTCTATAATTGAATGTGTCGAGTACTTGATATTTATGGCATCATCTCCTGTTGCATTCTCAAACTGACACTCTTGTATAAGTGCATCGGTATGATAGATCGAAAGCATTCCACTAAAAAAAGCACCATTTATAGAGTCATCACTTCCATTTTGTATTTTTACATACGAAAAGACACTCTGCTTCTCTGTTTTTCCGAGTACGGCTACAACACCAAATGGTTCATCGGGATGATTTGCAAGAATCTGAATGGGGTTTTCTTTTGTTCCTTTGGCTATAATCTGTCCATAAGACAGAATGGATATATTCTTTTTCATTTTTAGCGTTGTGCCTGGTTGAATCTTAAAAATAGAATTTTTTGGAAGAATAATCGTTTCAGCAATAGTGTGCTCACCGCTAGGGAGAGTCAAATACTCATCTTCTTTGTAAAAAAGCGGATGTTGCTTGAGGAATTCTTTTTCAGAGAGATTGATATCATTAATGTGGGCAAAAGTATCGGTGTAGACATTTATCTCTTGAGTTTCAAGTGGAAGACGATTAACTTCTGTAAAAGGGGTGTTGTCAGGGGTACCGAGAACTTCCTCAAGGATATAGGAGGTTTCAACTACAGGTGATTCAAAAAGAAAGAGATATCCAAATGGTACTTTTTGCTGTGTATCCCAATCATTCTCATCACTAAAACTATAGAGAGAATGAGAAATAAGTTTATTTTCTGAATTTGTTATTTTTCCATTTTGGATGAATACTTTTTGGTCATCTGTATCTATAGAGAAGTTCTTATTTTGATCATAAAAAAGGTTATTTCCTGAGGGAATATCTATTGATGCTATTTTTATGTTGAAAATATTGTCAGGAAAAAATTCAAGACCAATAATCTCTTCCTTTGCGTTTCTATGTTTTATTACTGATATTTTATTATTGTAGAAATCTTCTACAAATGTAAATTTTGTTTTTGAGAACGTAGTGTTCGTTACCGTTAGTTTTCCGTTTATATGAGAAATTGGTCCTCTTACATAGTGCTTCAGATTGTCATTTTCCTTTTCAGATATAATAATTTTGGCATCTCCTCCATTAAAAATATGAAGATAATCAAGAATATTTTTTTTGTTATTCTCAGAAATGATGCTTATAGTGCCCCACGAATCTGTATTGGAATGTGCTTGAAAAGTGATTGGTTTTTCTTTTGTTCCTTGAGCGATAATATTTCCAAAAATAATAACTGATACACCTGGATTGAGGAGCAACGTAACCCCTTTTTCGATGATAAGTGTCCTGTCTGAGGGTATTACAAGGTCTTTTTCTATTTGATAGGTACCTTTTGGAATCCGTAATGTATGTTCAGACTCTTTTACAAAGGAGAGTGTCCTGTATTCCCTTATGTGCTCTATGGGTGGAATTCCTTCTTCTTTAGAGAATTCTTCACTTCTTTTGAAAAGTACAAACAGTATGTCCTCAAGTGTAGTGAGAGCACCAAAATATTTTTGCCTTTTATTTTTATCTAACTCATTGAGATAGTGAGTGGTAAAACTATACATCATGTTTTCAAAGGTTTTGGCCTCAGTACCTTTATATTTTTTTATATACATATGTGTTTTTTCCCGTACCCCATTTATAAACCTGTCACTTTTTCCAATTTTATAAAAGAGGAGCCTTTCTGTGGCACTGTCGAAGTTTGAGTTGTTATATCTTTTGACATCGGGAAACCATGGGGTAATATCCCAAGGGAAAAACACAATTTTTCCCTGGCTGCTATCAAATATAAATTTCCAATTATGCAAGTTGTCAAAATGTTCACTAAATATATATCTATTGAGGGCATATATTTTTGTAAGATTTTTTATATCTACTACTTTGCTTATTCTGTTATACATTTCATTTGGGGAAATCTCTTTGTTGTGAAGTAATTTTAAAAGCTCATATATTGGTGCATAATCAGTGTATTTATGCTTTTCTGAAGATATTTTTACATCAAAGTAGGCAGGACTCTCAGTAAGAGATGCCATTTTTTCATCAGAATTATGCTTTACATTTTTTGGGGTATAGGCTCTTATGTCACCATCAAAGAAATCTGTTTCATCAGTAAAATTATTATTTGCTAAAAATGATTCATCATAATTTTCATTCACCCAGTATAATAATGGTGATTCTCCATTGACTGATATGTATGCAATTTCATTTCTTGGACTCGGAAGGTTCATTTTTTTTGCGAGATCCATGAGAAACATTTCTAAAAAATATCCCTTATCACTCGGAATATTGAGCGATATTTTTTTATTATGAAAAAGAGGGTATTTATCTTTTTTAAATTTTATCATGTAACTCTTTTTTTTATATCGCCAATGGTTACCCCAGTCTCCCTTGTACCGAACTCCAATTGAATACTTTTTGTTATCAATAATTATTTCTGCCGGTACATATTTTTTATGTTTTTCTTGGAGTATATACTCATCTTCTGCAGGTAAATTATCGTTTAGTTTTTTAAGATTTTTCTCTGAAATAAGAAGGGTGTATGTTGGAATGCTTACATCATTATACTGTCCTACTAGTGAGACATAGTGTTTTTGATAGTATAAATAGCTCAATGGAACAATAAGTACTATGCTCCCAAAAATAAGAAACGTTAAAAACCTTTTTTTGGTTATTTTTTTTTGTAGTATTTTTTGAATTTTCTGTGCAAATGGGGTCATCTCAAAAGAAGGTTATAAAATAAATACTCTTTACAGATTTCTCCTAGAAATCTTTTAGTAGGATTATACAGAAGAAAAAAGAATTTTTCGATTGATATTCATCGAAAGAAATTGTAAAATGATGAGATAACACATACACATGAATATCTCTCTCCCGATCGGTGTTGCTGCATCAGAAGAAGCAATAAAACTTCAATTCAGACGTTTTGAATTTAAATATATTCTTCAGAAAGATTTGGCTGACTGTCTTATTCCTCAGCTCCTGAAATATATGGCTCTCGATGAATATGCAAATGATGAAGAATACTATGAGGTACATTCTCTCTATTTTGATACACCTCGACTGAAGAATTATTATGAGAAGATTCATGGGGTTTTAAATCGTAAAAAGCCCCGTATTCGCCTATATCATAAAGAATTGGAGAAAAATACAAATGTATTTTTTGAGATAAAGAGAAGAAGTGGAGAAATCATATTGAAGGATAGGGCCATTACTTCAGTTGAAGATTTACAAAACTTTCCAAATAATCCCTGTTTCCTTTTGCAGGATGACCAAAGGGATCAGGCCTTTTTTAATGAATTTATTTTTGATCATTATCATTTAGGGATGATGCCCATGGTTCTTGTTTCTTATAAGCGGAAACCTTTTTTTTCAAAATTTACACGAAATTTTCGCGTGACCTTCGACTATGACATGCATGCAGCAAAACCAAAGGGGATTGATTTTATGGCAGATTATATAAGTTTCTCTCCAGAGAAAGTTATTATGGAAGTAAAATTTAACGGAAAGATGCCTCTTTGGTTCTCCGAAATCATTGAAATGTACGGACTAGAGAAGGTTTCTTTCTCAAAATATTGTGGTGCTATTCAATGCTGTTATAATCTTTCTGAATAATTCTTTTTTAAACCAAGGATGGATGATATTTTTAAAAAAAAGGCGATAGAGAAACTTGTCGGTGATCCGGTAACGCTTTTGCTTTTACTCGGTGTTGCATTTGGACTCGGGCTTATTATTGCGTACACCTATAAAAAAACACATAAGGGATTTTCATATTCTCAAAATTTCTTCACCACTATCGTTTTATTAACAGTCATCACCACGTTTATTGTTATTTTTATCGGAGACAACATGGCTCGAGCTATTGGAATTTTTGGAGCCTTTTCTATTATTCGATTTCGTACAGCAGTGAAAGATACACGAGATACTATTTTCCTTTTCTTTTCTCTTGGGGTCGGACTTGCTATCGGGAGCAGTAGTGTTGCTCTTGGCATAGTAGGGACACTCATTATTTCTCTGATAATATTCTTACTTTATTTTGCAAATCCAGGAGGTACTTCAAAAACACATTTTGTCCTAACATTCCAAGTCGATACTGAAAAATATTCAACAGAACTCTTTGAATCAGTCTTTCAACAATATTTAAAGAACAAAACACTCTTAAATGTACAAGGTGGGTATAAAGGAAAAAAATTAACACTTTCATTTAATATTACACTTAAAAATATTGAAAGAATCGATGATCTTGTTCGTGATATGGAACAAATAAAAGGGATTTCAGATATTCATTTTGTAAATTCAAAGAATGATCTTGAATTTTAAGAAATTTTCCTTATTTCTGAATAAGACATTGCCAAATGTTTTCTGATGCACATGGTGCCCACTCTTCTGGGTCGAGATCTCCACAAATTGGATGTTTTGCTGAGCAAGAGCCTTGAGGCAAGAGGGATTCATACTTTCCATTACGTATAAAACTACTTTGCTTGTCTTGAATAAACAATGGTAGTCCATTCCAAAACATAAACATCACAAATGCTGCAGTAAAAAAAATGGCAATTTTTTTTGAAAGATAATTTAAAAGAAAAAAGCTGAGAACAAGACACATGAGAGGAAGGACTGGAAAGAGGTATCTTCCATGAATTGTTACTGCAAATGTACCTGTACTATAATATGCTGAAAAGTTGGCATACAAAACTATGATGGAATAAAAAAGAATAATAGTAATAGACATAGGGATAAAAGCAGACATTTTTTCCTGTTTGAAGGGGGCATGTATTCGGAGAATATTTGTCAGGGCTTCAAACAGTATCAGGAGGGGCAGTATTGCTATGAGGAAAGTAAAAAACTTTCTGTACAATTCAGATTGATAAATACTTGTAACAGATGAAAATGAATCTTCACTTTTAAATTGGCAATTGTCATATTCTTGTTCATTTTTACAAAAACCTTGAAGGGCATATATGCCAGATATATTTTTACCCATGAGATCTTTCCACTCAAAGAAATAGCTTACAGGTGCGAAAGCATGATTTTCTGTTTCGGTTGAAAAATAAAGTTCAGAAGAATAAAAAATATTATTCAGGCACTGTTCATGTGTGAGTTCATCAGTACATTTTGGAATGATATTCTTAAAATGAAGGAGGTTATATCCATATATATTGAGATTGAGAATAATGAGAATGAGCAGAAAAATACTGGAAAAAACTATTTTTTTTGAAAATTTAATATTTGCCATTTCTGTCCGTATATTTTTTTGAAATAATGAAGGGAGTAGTATAATGACAAGAATGGTCGCAAGCGGAAGGAATGTATATTTTGTGAGAGACCCAAGGAAAAGGAATGAGAAAAAAAAGAAAAGAGAATTCCCTTTTCCCCTCTTTTTTTGAAAGAAAGAAAATAAAAAATAGATACTGCCCATAGCAAAGAAATTCACAAGCACATCATATGTTGTTGAAGCACTCATGAATGTGTAGTACAAAAAATTTGTCAGCATTCCTAATGCAAGAACGTGAACGAGTTTATTTTTTGTTGCTCTTGTAAAAGTAAGAAAAGCAAATACAACTGTCCCAAAGTTTATGAGAACACTCAAAAGGCGAAGGAAATATATATCTGCTATTGGGAAGATATTCAGATGTAAGAGTTTTCCTGCGAGAAGATGATAAAGGTAGGGAAGGTGCTGAATCGGTCCTAAAAAATAAGTCTCTGGTGAATGGGTGACAAAAAAACCATGACTTTTATAGTAGAGAGAAATCAAAACGAGATGGTAGTTTTCATCTGGATATACTCCCTGTCGAATAGAAAATGCAAAAAAAATTCCTTGTAGAAAAAAATAGAGGAGAATGATTGATATACTGAAGATATACCATCTCTCAGACAATATTTTTTTTACAGAGTGTTTCATGAAAAGAAAAAAACGATACCTTTTATTTCTCCACTGTGGTGAAGATTTCATTGAGATTTCCTCTTTTTGTTTTTGAGAAATCAATCAGAGTATATCATACCTATGATTTCCTTGAGATATTCTTTAGAAGAATGATTTTACTTAGTGGCCCAGCAATAAATAATACAAGAATGTTTACTGCTCGTATTATAACAGAAGCAGAAAGTACATTTTCAATAGAAATACCAATAGATCGGGAAGAGAGAATGTAGAATGTCTCAGTAATTCCGATGGAATCGGGAGTGATATTTAGGAAAACAGCCAATGTAGAAGTTGTGTACATATAGCCTGCATTGATGAGCAAAACAGAAGGCATGATGACTGATAGTGCGACAAAGAGAATGAGTATTCCAAGACCAATGTTAATACCTGTTAGGATGCAAAGAACCATAATGAGTTTATGATTCAATCGAATAAGATTCCAACCGTGAGCAATCTGTCCGAGTCCTCTTGATATGGAGTTTTTTTGAGAAAACTGAGAATTTGGCATGAGAATAAAATATATTCCCAATAGAAAAACAAGGAAAAAGAGTATGACGAAAGAAAGAGAGATGATAGACGAGGATCGAAAAAAGGAAAAGAACAACACAAAAAATATAATCGATGACATCAGAAAAACAATCACGTAATTTCCGAAGAGACTTGCTGCGTAGTCTGCATATTTGAGATTATATCTTTTTTTCATGTACCACGCACGAAAACCAGCACCTCCTCGAAAAGGAGTAATAAGATTTAAAAATGATGCTGAAAACGAGAGGAGTATAAAGTCAAAAATGTGTGTATGAGCTATAAAAGGACGGGAAAGTTGTTGTAAAACGAGTCCGTTACAAAAGAGAGATGAGAGAATGAGAAAGGTGAGAAGGAGGATTACCTGAGGTGATACGTTTTTAATATTTTGTAGAATATCTTGGTGAAAATATAAGAAAACACCAGCAGAACCAACAACGAGAATTGTCAGGAAAATTCCAATAATATTTTTTATTTTCATTATTTTTTTGAGAAACGACTGTGGATATACATCCCTCGTAGAATACCTGCATAAAAAGAGAGAGCTACAACAGGGAGTATAAGAAAGACACATATCATTTTCTTGCTGATTCCGGCAATCCACACTGTGAGAGCAGTCCAAAAGAGAAAAATCCCTATTGCTATTTTTATACTCTCATTTCGATAGAGAAGTATAAGAGTAAAAAGGGAGGTAAAAATGAGAAATGGCAGTACAATAATTTTCCAAAAATTTTTTTGTCGAACATCTCCATAATAATCCCAAAATTTTGCACCTCTTAAAAAGAGATGGTGAATAATAGCTTTTAGTTTTGTCCGAGAGTAGGTAACAACCTTTACTTTTGGAGAGAGGAGGATGTCTGTAAATGTGACGATTGTTTTTAGAAATTTTGTATCATCAGAAGAATCATGGGAGAACTCTGTAGTAGAAAGATGTAAATAGGCTTTTTTAAGAATAGCCTTTGAAACATAGAAAACCCCTGTTCCTTTAGGGAGTTCATCAAAATTTTTTTTTGAAAGCATCATTTCTTTTCCAAAATTTTGATAAAATCGAGGAAATATCTTTTTTAAAATCAAATTATGAAAGGTCTCGTATGCATTTTCATTTTTTCGAGAAAGGCATAATCCGATGGCTGCATTTGAAGTAATTTTATTTAATTCTAAAAAAATATCATTTTTGACAGTGAGCCGTGCATCCAAGAAGAGGATATCTGAATATTTTGCGTGCTCAAATCCTGTTTTTCTGGACGCAAATCTTCCAAGATTTTTGGAATGAGAAATAATCCTTACATTTGTGAATCGTTGTGCATTTTTTTTTGTATTATCCGTTGATCCATCATCTACAACTATTATATCCAGATGATCTTGAGGATACTTTGTATCTTGTATGCTCGTCAAAAGTCGGCATAGAGATGATTCTTCGTTGAATGTAGGAATTATTATTGAGATCTTTTTCATTATTTTTATTTTATATTATTTCTTTTATATATGTGAGGAGAAAATACAGAAAGCGCTTACAGATAATTCATGATTAATTTTTTGGGAGATTTTTTCCTTGCACAAGAAAAGGTTCTTTATCGAGTCCGCGAATCCAATAGTATTCGGTATCTATTTTTTCTACAGCTTCAATACATTTTCCATTTTGGAAATAATCAAGAACGGCTTGAGGAGTATTAACATCAATATTGGCGAAAAAATTACTCGTCGTAAAGAATCGGCCATAATTCACTTCCATAGGAATAACCTTATTTTGGGAATTTCGTTTGAGGTCCACACAATATATTCCGTGTGGTTTGGGATCTATTGTCATAATTGAGTCATAGGTACCCCGATAGACATCTTTTTCATCAACTGTTTTTGCTACTGCTGGAGTAGAACTTTGCCCAGATGGCATGAGGTTTCCAAAGAAATAGACGACTCGTTCTCGGGCTTGAGACTGAACGACTTTTCCATCTATCCAGAGAGTTTGTACTGCATATTCTGTGCCATCAAGATATTCTGAGATCATGAAGTCATCTTCTTGAAGACCCTTCATTTCTACCCAGTATTGTACCCAGTGCAATGCTTGTTCATATGTTTTTACCGGAAGTGCTGCACGAGATCCAGCTCCACGAATGGCACGAACCCATACCTTTCCACTTGGCTTTAAAATTCTCCTGAATAGTTTTCTTTCTGTTTTGATAGCTGAAAACGGATATGAGAGAAAGCCCAAATGCAGTTTTTTGTTCCATTCTTGCTGACAGTAGAGTTTATTCGCAAACTTTTCCCACATATCTAAAGAGTGATTAAAGATATATTTTTTAAATACATCCTTATGTTTGAGGAGAAATTGTACTTCAGAATCAGGCTGGGCATGAAGGTAGTCAATGTTTTCAGCTTGGAGAATATCTAGTATTTTTAAAACCTTCTCATCTTCATTATCATATTTTAGGAGTATTTTTTTATCACTATTGCAGGAGGCAAGGTTATATTTATCGAGATCACATCCGACCACATATATATATTTTGCTCCGAGCCTGAGGGATTTTATGAAATTTATTCCCGCATTTCCACCAGCACCAAGAAGAAGGACATTTGTCATATATGAATGATATATCTCTTTGAGAGTATCAGATGTACTCATGAAAATATAGAGATGGTCGTATTATATTGTGTATATCAAAATGTATTTTTTATTTTTTGAGAAATGCAAAAATTTCTGCTCCATATTCTTTGTTTTTTCCAATAATTCCCAGTTGTTCAGCCGTGTTGTTAAGAGAGGAAATCCGGTCACTGAATATTTTCATTTCACTATTTGAACTTATTTTAAAGCTCGTTGTTCCGAATGACGAAATGGTAAATGCATTTTTTTTGCAGAATTGACGTATGAATGTGAAAAAACTCTCGTATGTATAGTATCGCTTATGTCCAACGGCAAAATCATGTTCTTGAAGCTGTGTTAAATCCTGCAATATTCCCATGTTTTTTCCAAAATACCGATGAAAACTATTCGCATTTGGAACAGTCATATATACACTGCGTGCGTCTTTTACTTGTTCCATAAAAGCCCTGTCATCTTCAATATGTTCTAAGACTCCGAGAATAGTCACAGAGTCATATTTTTTTATGTCTACTTCTTCTATTTTGTTATAGAAATTTCTATATATATTTTTTGCCCGTGCTTTCTTCATCAGATTCTTATCAGGTTCAACAAGGTCGATGGTTGTACTATTTATATCAAGTCCATCCCATACATCACCATCTCCACCACCAATATCAAGAATAACTTTATTTTGGATATCTAGATATTTTATTTTTTCTTTTCGAAGCAATTTTTCATGATTACTTTCTGGCTGTTGAGATGATATGACACCCTCTTGGTGACAAAGTCGTTCTTGAATCCATTTTTTGGTTTCGGTCCAGTTTTCAAATCGAAATCCTTTATCATCTATATAGAGATCCACCCGAGGTTTTGTATAAAAGAGAATGTAATCAAAACTGATTTCATTTTTTTTCATCTGCTGCTCTAGGTATTTTCGGTGATAATCTGGACGGCAGGTGAAAATAAGGATTTCAAACCCTTTTTTCTTTAGCCACTTAGTGGATTCCGACGCTTGAGATTTTACACTCAGGTCGACCTTATCTTGAAATGTTTGGTCAATGCTGCTTGTATCTTCAAAAAGTGTTCCATCAAAATCTATAGCAACCCGTTTATGTCGAAAGTGAATTGGAGGCATGGTATTTGAGAGAAAGATATTTCTTTGTGGTTTCTAAGATTCACTATTTTTAGTAGTAGCTATGCGCAGTGCTTCCACTGAAAATGATGGGTCAATGGGCTTATTTTCTAATAAAGCGTGCATAAAATATTCGATTTCCTCTCGAAGAGGTTCTTTTTTTGCAACAGATATTGTTACCTTATCTGGCTCAGAAAAGCGTAAAATGTAATCAGAAAAAGTATTTGAGCTTTCTTTGAATTTTTCATAATTACTCTCATAAAATTCAATTTTTTGATTAATATAATCCATTTCTAAATATCCTTCTGTGCCAGTGATATTTAATTTTCTGATTTTTACAGGTGTAATCCAGTTGGCTTGGATATATGCAGAGGCCTTGGAGTACTTCAAGAAAAATTCAACCGCATCTTCCCGTTTTTCAATATGATTTTTTTGCTTATTGCAATACACCTCTTTTGGTTGTTCCTCGAGGAGGTAGTTTATGATATCAATATCATGAATAGCGAGGTCAACGGCGATATTTGCATCTTTAATCTGTGGTGGAAAGCCACCAACACGTCGAGCTATTATAGCCGTTACTTTTCCAAGGCTGCCTTTGTTAATCATGTCCTTGACCCTTCTCACAGCTGGGTTAAAGCGTTCTATGTGTCCCACAAAGAGATGTGTTTTTTTTGCTTTTGCAAGTTCTATGAGAGCTATTCCTTCTTCGGGGGTCATAGCAATTGGTTTTTCAAGAAGGCAATGGATTTTTTTATTCAAAAAGTAACGTGTTACCTCTGTATGAAGTTTTGTTGGAACACATATAGAAACAACATCTGGTTTTTGATCTGTGTAGAGTTCTTCTGAAGTCTCGTACGTTGGTAAATCGGGATATTTTTTGGAAATATTATCTCGTTGTTTCTTGCTCGGATCTACGATTCCACACAGCTGAATATCTTTCAGGAGATCAAGGGTACGAACATGATTACCCCCCATATTTCCCGTTCCAATGACAGCCCATTTAAGTTTTTTTTGCATATGCATGTAAGACAGAAATAATATGTTCCAATTCTTCTTTGGTAAGGTATGGATGAACAGGGAGGCTTATAACTTGAGTAGAGATTCTTTCAGATATCGGATAATCATTTTTTTTATACCCCATATTTTGAAAATGAGGATGAAGATGAAGGGGTTTTGGATAGTATTTGCCCGCTCCGATATTATTTTCCCTGAGGTATTGAAATAAATCATCTCGTTTTACTTTTTTGTTGTCACATTTAATGGTGTATTGGTGATAGACATGTTTTTTGTACTCAGGATGTGAAGGAGGGGTTATGCCTTCAATATTTTTTATTCCTTGGGTAAGAGTTTTTGCATTTTGAATTCGTTTGTTTGTGAGCATATCTAACTTTTTCAACTGTGCGAGGGCTATGGCGGATTGCAAATCTGTTATTCGGTAATTGTACCCGATATCATGGTATTCATATCGAGTCTGCTGACTTTGACCATGATGACGAAATCTTCGGCATTGCTCAGCATAAAGATCATTACTCGTTGTTATCATTCCTCCTTCTCCGCACATCATATTTTTTGTGGCATAGAACGAAAAGCACCCCATATCTCCATGGGATCCTGACATGGTATTTTTATATTGAGCAGCATGAGACTGGGCGGCATCCTGAATTATTGTAAGTCCATATTTTTCAGAAATTTTTTTGAGCTGAGTATAGTCTGCTGGTTGTCCGTAAAGATCTACTGCAATTATAGCCTTGGTTTTTTTGGTGATCTTTTTTTCAACTTCTTTTGGGTCAATGTTAAATGTTGATTCATCAATATCAGCAAATATTACTTTTCCATTCTGCATGACGATTGGATTTGCCGTGGCTACAAATGTAAAAGGAGTAGTGATGACTTCATCATCATTTCTTATTCCAGCAGCGTAAAGTGCAGCATGAAGTGCAGCAGTACCGGAGCTGACAGCAATAGCATGTTTTGTGCCACAATATTCAGCAAAAAGTTCTTCTAATTCTTGTGTTTTTTTCCCTTGAGCTAACATTCCACTTTCTACGACTTCGAGAAGATTTTTAATTTCAGCTTTATCGAGAGATACCTTGGTGATTGGAATCATTGAACAAGAAAATCCTCTCCATTGTAGTATGAGTACCTAAAAAAAGACCACCTCTTTTTACTTTTCGATAATAGTATCGAGAATAATCTCAGTAGGAGAATGTTCGGGTCGAAATGGGGGACGTTTGTAGAGATCAATGTTTTGAATAAACTTCTTCATTACTGCTGGATCGTGTTTTGAAAGAAGAGAAGATGAACCAATTCCATCCTTATATTCAGCTACATCTCTCATAATAAGACATGGTTTTCCCATAAGCCATGCTTCTGTTTGAATGCTTCCCCCGTCAGAAATGACGCATTGTGATGAATGCATAAGGGCGATAAAATCAAAGTAATCATAGCGAGGCCTCATCTCAATATTTTGGTTTTTTTCCAGAAGATGCATGAGGTTGTATTTTATAAGATGCTCTTTTGTTGGTGCATGAAGGACGAAGAGAATTTTTATATGTGATGATGCAAAGACTATTTGTTCAATGATTTTTCGAAATTTCTCTTTGTGGACGATATTTTCAAAGCGATGAATCATACACAGGGCATATTTTTCCTTTGGTATTTTTACAGTTGAGTTATGGATATTTTTTAGTGCTATATCGAGGCAATCTGAAACGGTATTGTATTTTGTATTAATGACAGTAGCAGAATACCCCTTTAGGTTTTCTTCATCACGATCATTTGGTGCAAAACAAATGTAAGAGAGTTTATCGGTTACAGTTCGACAAATCTCTTCTGGAAATGGGCTTAACAGGTTGTGTGACCTTCCACCTGCTTCAACATGCACTATTTTGATTCCCGCAACTTTCCCCATTATAGCTCCAAGAAGAGTGGAGACAGTATCTCCGTGTACAATGACAATATCGTTCTTCTGAATATGAGAACCAAAGATCTCTTTTTTATGTACGAGTACTTTCCATATAACTTTTATAATCCATCCCGCCATTTGGAATATTCGCGTGATATCTTTTCCTGTATAGAGGGTGACATTTGGTTTTTTTATACCAAAGTTTTTTCTGAGATCTTCTACTGTATTTTGGTGCTGTCCCGTAAAAATAAATCGATAAGAAATATTTTTTTGTTGGAGTGCACTCATGATTGGAGAAAGCTTTATGAGTTCAGCTTTTGTCCCCAGTATGATAAATATTTGCCTCATATTCCTGTTTTCTTAAAAGATAGAGTATTTTTTCTTGGTTGATTCGTGACCTATCTAGCATATCGGCAATGAGTCCGAGAATAAAGATTAATATACCGAAGAAATTTAATGTGGCTCCAAGGAGACCAAAAGTAGAAAATCTTCCAAAATTTCCATGAATGAAGACATATCCGAAGATAAAGAGATCAATAAAAAATCCTATTTGAAATACTAAGAATCCAATAGTCCCAAAAAATTGCAAAGGTTTATGATCCCTGTAGAATTTTATGATAATCAGGAAGGAGCGAAGGGTAAATTGAAAAAGATTTCCTGCAACTCTTGACTCTCTATCCTTATAGTATCGTACGGAAATAGGAATCTGTTTCAGTCGAAATTTTTTATAACAGAGGTCGAGAAGTGTTTCCTGAGTACTGACAAATTCTCCAATAACATTGAGATGGAGAAGTACTTCTCGGGAGAATGCTCGAAAACCACAAGCAGCATCTTCAATTGTTTGTTTTGCGATAAGAGAAATGAGCTTACTCATCATTTTGTTTCCAAGATATTTGGTAGCAGACATGTATTTTTCCTTTTTTGAACCAGAAAAAAAGCGATTTCCAGAAGTGAAATCTGCTTTCCTGTGAATAATCGGCTGAATAAGATCTTTTATCTGGTTACTATTAAACTGATTATCGGCATCAATCATTACGAGTATGTCGCCTTTGTTTTTTAGTGTCCATTCAACAGCAGAATGAAATGCTGCTCCTTCTCCCAGGTTAATAGAATGAGATACGACTATTGCACCTGCTTTTTTGGCAATTTCTGAAGTATTATCTGTTGATCCATCATCAATAACAACAACATCATATTTATCAATACCATCAAATTTTTTTGGAAGATCACGAAGTGTTTTTAATATTCGTTTTTCTTCATTAAGTGCCGGTATTCCAATAACAAGTTTCATGTTTATTTTTTTATCTTCCTATTTTCTCAAAATTGCTCTATAAAAACAATATATTGACATTGTGAAAATAAATAAATATATCAAAAAATATCTTTTATCGAAAAACAAAATACTTTCGGGCGAGAAAGTTCCAGAACACTACAACAAGGGAAAGAAGTTTTGCAACTATGATAGAGAGGCCCATGTGTTCATGAAAGAGCCACATAAGAATCATGGTCATGATCAGTCCGACAATGCCGATGAAAACAAAAGTAGAAATATCTCTAAAATGCTGCACCTTTGAAATACTTTTCATTTCCCGTGAAAAAACCCAAAGATTACTGAGAAGATAGTTAATGGTGACTCCGATACAAAAACCAAATACCGTTGCGATAAGATAATGAAACTGAAACCCAGTAGAGAACAAAACAACAAAAAAAGTATCTCCGATTGCAGCTGCCCCTCCCACAAAAAAATAGCGAAAAAATTGAAGACTACTATTATTCGTTTTTTGTATGATAAGCGTTTTAATCATTGTATAGCATTATGCAGGTTTGACCTGAGGAGATCTTTTTGGTTTTTGAATGACATCTGATTGCTCCCCCTGATTCTCTTCGTGATATTCTGTTTCAGTATTAATGGACCAGATATTTTCTTTGCCAAAGATGCCAAATCGAATATTTCGGACTGCACGAATGGCTGAGAGCATGGAGTGATCTTGATTATTGTATTTATGCATTCCGTTCCTTCCAATACAAAAAAGATTTGAAATATCATTCAAATATTCTTTTACGACTTCGATGTGATTGTAACTGCCAAAATATGCAGGGTATGCCTTTGGGGTTTTAATAACAACGGCATCTAAAATATCTTTCTCGTGAATGATTCCAATATGTTCGAGTTCTTTCGCTCCAAAGGTTTTCATTTCAGAATCTGACTTTTCCCATATTTCATCTCCCTCATTGCAGAAATACTCTAATCCAATCCAGGTTGTATTGGGGTCTTTTACAAGGTATGGACTCCAATTATTAAAAATTTGAAGTCGACCTACTTTTACATCTGGTTCTTGAATATAAATCCAATTATCTTTAATTTTTCCCCCATCAGTATTTTTTATGGCAAGTTTCTTTACGAGAAGTCCGACAGTTAAAAAATCTCTGTATTGTAGTGATGTGCCAATTTTTTTCACTTTTTTTGGCATTTTTCCCCGCCAGTTTTCACAGAGATCTTTTATGGGCATAGTGGAAAAAAAATAATCTGCATGGAGGGATGTCCTCAAATGTGATTTTGTATTTTCTGCTGTGATTTTTTTAATATTTCCGGTTTGTTTGCACTGAAAAATTTCTGATGCTTTTGTGTTGATTCGTATCTCTCCGCCTTTTGTCTTTACCATTTGTGCAACCTCTTCCCACATTTGCCCCGGTCCATATTTTGGGTAGAGGAATTTACTGATGAGACTTGTCTCCACATTTTTTTGGCGGAGATCTTTTGTTGTTTTTGGGATGAGATTACTCAGTGCATGTTTCAAGACCTTTGTGATGGATATTCCCTTGATCCGTTGAGCTCCCCATTCGGGTTTAATTTTGTCACATGTTTTTCCCCAAACTTTTTCTGTGTAATCTCGAAAAAATGTCTGATAGAGTTCTTTTCCAAATCGGTTAATAAAAAAGTCTTCAAGAGATTTTTCTTTTTGAATAGGAAAGAGTTTAATCCTCAGATAGCTAAATGACATTTTTATCATGCGGATTATTCCAAGGTTTATAATGGTATTTTTACTAAGAGTAATGGGGTAATCAAAAAACTTCCGAAGAAAAAAGATTCGTGAAAGTCTGTTCCGAATGAGCATTTTTTTTCTTGCCTTCTGTACTGGTTTTTCAAGACTCTCAACAGGAAGAATATTCTGCCACCATTCCATCACCACGTCTGATTTTGAAAAAAAACGGTGTCCACCGATATCAATGCGATTTCCTTTATAATTTACAGTACGTGAAATACCTCCAATCTCACTACTCATTTCTAATATAATAGGTTTTATATCTGTTTTTGTAACAAGTTCATAAGCAGCAGTGAGTCCTGCAGGACCTGCGCCAATAATAATTGCTGTTTTTTGTTTTTCTTTCATCTCCGTTATATTTTCCGGGAATTATACCAAAAGATACCTCTTTTTCCTAGGGAAAAAGGTGAGATGAACTATTTATTTTTTTACAGAGTATATTACAAAAGATTCATTTCTATACACTTCTGGTATTTGGGAGAATGATTCTTTTGGGGACGCAAGGACAAAGTCAATTTTATAATCAGAAATGAGCTCTTTCCAGTGTGCTTGTGGATTCTCTTGAATATTGATGCGTTTTATCCATTCCATTGCATACTCTCTGTTGAATGTGCCTTGAGCCCCTTCTCTTTGTGACACAAAGAGGCTTTTTCCGAGGTGGTCACGTATATGAAAAGCTTCACCTGCTACAGCAGATGTTGAAAAGATAAGATCATCATCTTTGATATTCTCAGATATCCACCTATCAGATGTACTCATATTGCTAAGAGGTGAGTGCACAAATGTTGGATATTTGTTACTCAATAATGCTCCAACAGAAAGAATGATAACGAGGGGTATGAATCCCGTAAAAGCTTTCTGAATATTTTGTGTTTGAGAAAAGTATTTTGTAATCAATAGGAGCATCCCAAGGATAAGAATCGCTGGGAGAATTTTTTCTACCCAGAGAAATATGTATCCGAGTGATAGCAGTGGGTCAGAAATAATGTGTGTTATAAAATCTTTTCCGTTTGCCATTTGGGTTGCAAATTCTGTTGACCATAATTCTATTCCAAAGAGAATGAGAAGGGTGACCATCAGTACAGGAAGAAAAAGCCACTTGTGCTCCATAAATACTTTTCGTTTGAGGAGGAGAATCACTCCTATGAGAAGTACTATCGAAAGAGGAAGGAAAAAGGCAGTTCCTCCATAGAGAGCTATAATGGCAGATGTTCCAAATAGAAGCTTTTCATACAGTGTTGACCTCGGTTTGACGTACTCATTGAAGCACACAAAGAGAAAACTAATCAGGAGGATGATTTTGAGCCAAATAGCAATTCGATAGAGTTGGAATTGACCAAAAAGTGCAATATGAAAAACATCAAAACCAATAAAGCCCATAAGCATAAGAGCGATTCCAGAGGAACAAAAAAGAACAATACTATATTTTTGTTTTGGGGAGAAGGCAGTGCTCCAATATGAGGCAAGAGCAAAGAGGAAAAGTGGAATATAAATAATGAGGACGATATTTGGACTTCCAAAGTGATTTGTAAAGAATATCCATGGAACACGTTCCTTCATAAAGGCTATCCATTCCGGATCTACTATGGTGAAAAATCCCATCTCATTCCCAGAGTTTCCATTCATCGAAATAAGGAGAATAGTAAGGGCAAAGAGGGGAATAAAAAAATATGTCAGTGAGAAATATTTTTTGTCCTGAATGACATCTCGAAAAAGAGTATAAATTCCCATAAAAAAAGCGATTGGAAGAGCGCTGACAATGTGAATAAGTATTCCAATTGATACAAGAATCCATGAGAGAAGTGCTCTTCCCAAAAGGAAAAGTCCGAGCGCAAAAGTTAAAAGAGAGATGGCAAGTGATCGAGCATGAAGTTCTGTTCCGTAGCTAAAAATCCATGACTGGGAAGGGAGGGCATTGCAGATAAAACCTTCGTGTCCAATAAGAAAAAAAGTGGGAGCGACAAGTGCAAAAATCCAGTGTCTTGAAAGAGCATACGCAATACAGGTTATTCCCAGAAAGAAGAGAAACTGAGAAAGAACGCTCACCCAAAAGATTCCTCTGTAAATATTGTTTGGATCTCCAAAAAAAGAAAGTCCGACGATTTCATCAAAGAAAGATGCATCTGCCTGAGTATTTTTCATAAGAAAATCTCTGGAATATGCGGTTGGTTCTGTTACATGAAAGAGAGGTGGCATATAGAATTTCTGGTCCTCTCGTTCTGTGTAGTATCCAGGAAAAATAAAGAGAGAAAAAAGTGTGTATATGAGTGAAAGACTAACGGCAAGAAGGGGGAAGAAATACATTCCTTTCTTGTTTTCTTTTTTTTGGGATGATTTTGTATTTATGCTACTCATATGATTAGTTTCCTCGATAGTTTGGAGCCTCTCGAGTAATCATGATATCATGAGGGTGACTTTCTGTAAGTGATGCTTGAGTAATTTGAATAAATTTCGATTTCTCTTGAAGCTCTCTTATTGTTGCGCATCCTTGATATCCCATGGAACTTTTTAGTCCTCCCATAAGCTGAAAAATTTCAGTTTGAACAGACCCTTTGAAGAGTGTGCGTCCTTCGATTCCTTCTGGTACAAACTTTTCGGCATCAGAGACATCAGCTTGTCCGTATCGTTCTTTTCCTCCTTGAGCCATGGCACCAATCGATCCCATGCCACGGTAAGATTTCCATGTTTTTCCTTCAGAAAAGATGATTTCTCCTGGTGATTCTTGTGTTCCAGCAAGAAGAGACCCAAGCATGACGGTATCTCCTCCAGCAGCAATAGCTTTTGCAATATCACCTGAATATTTTACTCCTCCATCTGCAATAAGCTGTATTCCCTGCTTTTTTGCTTCACGAGAACAATCTAAAATAGCTGAGAGTTGAGGAACTCCAATAGCAGTGACAACACGAGTGGTGCATATTGACCCTGGTCCAATTCCAACCTTTATGGCATCTGCACCAGCGTCAGCCAAAAACTGAACTGCCTCTGGTGTGGCGATATTCCCTCCTACAACAGGAAGATCTGGATACTTTTTTTTGATAAACCGTATGGTATCTCCTACACCTTTACTGTGACCATGTGCTGTATCAACAACGAGAGCATCAATACCTGCATTTACTAGTTTTTCTACTCGTTCTTCCATATTTTTTGCTGGCCCTACGGCTGCAGCAGTTCGAAGGCGACCACCTTGATCGAGAGTTGCATGGGGATAGTCTTGCTTTTTTTCGAGATCTTTTCTGGTAACCATGGCGAAGAGATTACCTGTTTTATCAACCACAAGGAGTTTTGAATGCTTAGATTCTTCAAGAATTTCATATGCTTCCTCGAGAGATATGCCTTTATCGGCTAATAAAAGGTCTTTTGCTTCTGTCATCCTTTTTGATACGGGATTATTTGCGTGACGACTGATAAAGTAATCATTTGCAGTAATGAGCCCGAGAACTTTTCCATGAGGATCTCCACCTTCAGTAACAGGAATGGCTTTGAAACCTTCTTTTTTTCGGATACGAAAAATATCAGCAATAGTGACTTCTGGTCCAACGACCATGGGGTTGTGAATAAAACCATTTTCAAAACGTTTTACTTTTTTTACTTCACAGGCCTGTGCATCAGGACTAAGGTTTTTGTGAATAACACCAATTCCACCAATAAGTGCCATAGCAATGGCCATATCTGATTCAGTAACAGTATCCATAGCAGCGGAGACAATCGGTGTTTTTACTGGTATTTGTGGTGTAAAAAAAGATTCCGTATTTGTTTTTGCTGGGAGAACTTCCGAATACTGTGGAGTCAGAAGGACATCATCGAATGTAAGCTTTTGAGGAATGATTTTTTGAGTCATGATTTTTATGATTTTATGCATTTTACCGTGCTTAACTTTGTGTTGCAAATTTTTTATTGGACAGGGGACTTCTTTTTCCTTAAAATCCGCTGGCATATTTTCTTTTCTCTTTGCCATGAACGACCTGAGTCACCACAGAAATATTGGAATTTTCGCACATATCGATGCCGGAAAAACTACTGCTACAGAGCGTATCCTCTTTTATACCGGACGAACTCATAAAATTGGAGAAACTCACGAAGGAGAGTCACAAATGGACTGGATGGAGCAAGAAAAAGAAAGAGGAATTACTATCACATCAGCTGCGACATTTTGTGAGTGGAAAGGAACATGGGCACAATACCCACTCTATAGTATTAATATTATTGATACCCCAGGGCATGTGGATTTTACCGTAGAAGTAGAGCGATCACTTCGTGTGCTCGATGGGGGTGTTGCTGTTTTTGATGGTTCACAGGGAGTAGAACCACAATCAGAGACTGTGTGGAGACAGGCAGAAAAGTATAGTGTTCCACGAATTGCCTTTATTAATAAGATGGACAAAACGGGTGCAGATTTTTATATGTCACTCGATTCTATTCATCAAAGACTTTCACCTGAGGCAGTCGCTATCCAACTCCCTATTGGAGCAGAAGGGGAATTTAAAGGTGTTGTCGATCTCGTTACGAAGAAGGCATATACTTTTGAAGGTGCCAATGGAGAGAATGTGATTGAAATTGATATTCCATCTGATCTCACAGCGAAGGTAGATGAATACTATGAAAAAATTGTTGAAAAGGCTGCTGAATATGATGATGCCGTTATGGAAAAATATCTGGGAGGGGAGGAGATATCTATAGAAGAACTGAAAGCCGCTCTCAGAAGAGGAGTTGTTTCTGCAAAACTGTATTTGGTTACTTGTGGAACGGCTCTTCAGAATATGGGGCTTCAGCTTGTTCTTGATGCTGTTATTGATTATCTTCCAAGTCCACTTGATGTTCCTCCGATGATAGGAACCGATCCGAAAACAGAATCAGAAACAACTCGTAAAGCCAGTGAAGATGAGCCTCTTTCAGCGATTATGTTTAAAGTAGCAACAGACCCCTTTGTCGGAAAATTGTGTTTCTTCCGGGTGTATTCTGGGGTAATGAAGAGTGGGAGTTATGTCTATAATCCGCGTACAGGGAATAAAGAGCGTGTTGGAAGAATCGTTCAGATGCATGCTAATGATCGAAAAGAGGTATCAGAAATTGGAACAGGAGGGATTGGTGCAGCAGTTGGTATTAAAGCTGTTCGAACCGGTGACACACTCTGTGATCCGGATAAGCCAGTCATCCTCGAAGAAATGACTTTTCCTGAGCCGGTTATCTCTATTGCTATTGAACCAAAAACAAAAGCTGATCAGGAAAAAATGGGAACAGCTCTGAGTAAACTTTCAGAAGAAGATCCGACCTTTAGGGTTCGGACTGATGATGAGACAGGGCAAACAATCATCTCAGGAATGGGGGAGCTTCATCTTGATATTATTGTTGATCGAATGAAGCGTGAATTTAGTGTAGAAGCAAATGTGGGGAATCCACAGGTTGCTTACCGAGAAACGATTCAGGCAAAAACTGATGTTGAGGAAAAATACTCAAAACAGACCGGTGGGCGTGGACAATATGGTCATGTTCTCATGACATTTGAACCACTTGAAGAATTAGAAGATGAGAATGGAGAGAAGCAAGATTTTGTTTTTGAAGACAAAGTTGTCGGAGGTCGTATTCCGAAAGAATATATTCCTGCTGTCAAAAAAGGAGTTGTGGAAGCAATGACTCGAGGTATTATCGCTGGCTATCCGATGGTAGATATTAAGGCAACACTTAATGATGGTTCATACCATGATGTTGACTCTTCTGAATTTGCATTTAAAGCAGCTGGTTCTATTGCTTTTCAAAAAGCAGCAAAAGCAGCAAAGCCGGTTCTTTTAGAACCGATTATGGCAGTAGAAGTTGTTACGCCAGAGGAGTATATGGGAGATGTGATGGGAAACATCAATTCACGACGAGGTCAGATATCTGAAATGAGTGATAGAGGAACAGCCAAAGTAATCGATGCAAAAGTACCGCTTTCAGAAATGTTTGGATATGCCACTGACTTGAGATCAATGACACAGGGACGAGCAAACTACAGTATGGAATTTAGCAATTATGATAAAGTGCCGAAAAATATTGAAGAGAAAATTAAAGAAGAAAGAGGCGTGAGCTAAATACCAAGAGAATAATCCTATAAAAAGGGCTGAGAAATCAGTCCTTTTTTCTAAATCCTTTTTAGAAGTATTCACCAGTATACTCAGTGATGAGTCGTGCAGGTGCACTAGGAGTCATGGTATCGGGATGGAGTTGTTCATCAGACACATTTGGATCTTGCATAGGAAGAACCTCTGAAGCGTAATGGAATTGAGCATTCATATCATTTATTCCAACGATGTGTGCTTTTTCTATATTTTTTATGACGCTGAACCCAGAGAATGCGGTTATTCTCATGAAATCGGTGTGCAAATATATCTTGAACCCCTTCTGAGGAGGGAAGTATTCCACAGGTGCCGATTTCGAAGCGTGGAGAAACCCTACTGTAATTTTGCATGAGAGCCGCATGAAATATTTTATCACCAATTTGTATGCGTATGAGGTTTTGAATATTTTGTAGGGCATTATGAGAAAAATCTATAGTGTTGCCCTCCTCTGTTTTGTAGAGGTTTTGTATTTGAGAGAGACGTGAGAATTTAATCTGATTTTCGAAGAAGAAAATACCCCGTATTTGGACCAGCAATCCTATCACTTTCTTTGACAGTTTTTGTTCTGATTGCTGCACATCGGATTCTATTAATATGAGTAAAGGGTTGTGCTCCGATTGCAGCAAATACATTTCCTTCTGGAATTTTTCTTTGGAGAAAATTTTCCATACGTCTTTGTATTCTAGAGACTTCTGCTTGATAGAGCTCACCCTGTTGTGTTTGGAGGAGTCTTTTTTGTGAAGGGAGAAGAGAAAGCACATTCTCTTTCTTCCAGGAGAGTTGTAGGAGTTGATATTCTCCCTCTTTCTCTTCACCTGTATAATTTTTAAAAGAAATATTGTGTGGACTTGGGAGTGACATGCTTCATGTGACTATAAATGGTAATTTAAAATAAAAATATATGAATGTCAATTTCTCTACGTCAGAAATATTCTCTCTACAACCCAAAAGAGGGCAAGAAAAGAAATGATACTCGCGAGAAAACGGATAAAATATGTATGATGACTAGTTTTTGCAGAAAAATACAAGATAGGAAGAACAACCGAAAGAATAAGTATTTGACCAATTTCAACTCCGACATTAAAGAAGAGGAGTGAAGAGAGGTACCTTTCGGGAGGGATGTTTATTTCTTCAAAAAGACCAGCAAACCCAAGTCCGTGAAAAAGACCAAACAAAAAGACGATAGTGAGTTTATTGTGAAAATTTCTAAAAAATTTATATTTCTGAAGAAAAACACTGGTGATGGCAACGTATGCGATTGAAAATGCAATAATCGGTTCTACTATTTTTCCAGGAAGGGTGAGGATTCCTGTACCAGCGAGAAAAAGTGTTATGGAATGAGCAAGAGTAAATGTCGACACCATCAAGAGAATTCGTTTCCAAGGAAGAGGAACCAAAACGAGTGATATAACAAAGAGTACATGATCTGTTCCGTCGAGAATGTGTTTTATTCCCAAGGCAATAAAATTCTTAACATTTTCCCAATAGGTGAGTTGTCCTTTTTTGAGGTCATATAAAAGTCGAACTTTTGATTTTGTATCCTCATCGTAGTTTTTCAGAATATTTTCTTGAAGAGTGATAACTCCTTCATCAACAATAGGAAATTGTGCAGGATCAGGATTTTTATCAAAGTACTGATCCATCGAGAGCCCGTAATATTCTACAAAATATTGATCGATTTCATCTACAGTGGCATTTGGATTTGCTTGAATAAATTGTAGTACTGGTTCTGGTAACATCGGGTGTGCAAGAGCTGGAGAGAGGCTCCATGCACAGCAGGTGATAATAAAGAATGTGATAATAAAAAAGTATTTTTTCATAATTTTAGAAATGAACCCTAGGAATTATTCATCTTCGTGCTTAGGCTTTTTTTCTTTTTGTGTCGCTCAATAGCAAGGAGAAGAAGGGTATCGATAAGGTCCGGATAGGAGAGACCAGCATGTTCCCAGAGCTTTGGATACATACTTATTTTTGTAAAACCGGGAAGAGTATTGATTTCATTGATATATATCTGTTCGTCTTTTGTGAGAAAAAAATCTACACGACTCATTCCTTCACATTCAAGAGTTTGACACACCTTTATAGCCATTTTCTGAATTGTTTCTGTGGCTTGACTCGAAATATTTGCAGGAATTTCGGTTCCGGCTCCATTTTCATCAATATACTTCGCCTCATAGGAATAAAACTCATGGGTGGGAATAACTTCTCCGAGAGTTGAAGCCTTCATGTTGCCTATGTTTCCAAGGACACCGCACTCGATTTCTTTTCCGATGATACACTCTTCAATGAGAATTTTGTGATCGAACAGAAAAGCATGAGATATAGATTCTGCAAGTTCAGCTCGATTTTTTGCTTTTCTGACTCCTACAGATGATCCGGCGTTTGCTGGTTTTACAAAAACTGGATACCCCAAATAGTTTTCGAGTTCTCTATAGGGAATATTTTCATCGATTCGAAGCGTTTGCCATTTAGAAACAGGAATTTTGCTATCACGAAGTAATCGTTTGCAGATATCTTTATCCATACCTACTGCAGAACCAAGAGTGTTTGGGCCGACAAAAGGTATATCAAGAAGTTGAAGAAGACCCTGCATGCTGCCATCTTCACCATTTGTACCATGGAGAATCGGGAAAATAATATCAATATTGTCACACATGAGGTCTCCTGATGGTGATGATATCGATTTTTTCTCATTTCCAGGAATGATGACGATTTCTTTCTTTGTTTCTGGAAGTGTTATTTTTTTGGCATCATTCGGGAGGGCGAGAAGATCTTTTGTATCAATGCGGTACCATTTCCCTTGGGTATCGATACCAAGAATGACGGGATCATACTTTTGTTTCGAGAGAGCTTGTGTGATACTTTTTGCTGAGAGAAGAGAAATTTCATGCTCTGCTGATTTTCCTCCGCAGAGAATACCGACTCTGAGTTTTTGAGGCATAGTATTGAGGGAGAAATCATATGGAAGCATGCCATATAGTTTTAAAAATTGCGATTTTTTTTCGAGTATGGGAATATTCCTTCTGATTTTTTGAAACAATCCGCTCTTTATTTATTCTTATTACCGGCATAGGAATTGCACTCATTTTTTTAATCGTTGTTTCTCATGAATATGAGGATTCGCTTTCTATTAATACAAAACCTCTTTTAGTAAAAAAAGATATTTCTATTTCGACGGTACCGAAAGGTCTCGTTCCAGTTACCTTTACCATTGAATCTGAAAAATCATATGAGAGTATTGAGCAAAATAAAAATATAGGTCCACCGCTTATTTCTGATGAGATCAGAGGGTACTTCTCCCAGAGGGATAAGACCTCTTCTTCTCTTGATGATACTCTTATTCAAGAGGGTGCAGAAGAGAAAAAGGTGTCTTCTCGGGATGCTGCACAGCCATTGCCTCCTGAGCCATTGGTAAATAAAGAATCTCCTCAAGAAAGGGGTTTCAAAACACCCCTCGTGATTGATGTATTTACTGACTTTTTGTGTCCATATTGTTCACGAAGTTTTACAGAAAATATTCTACCACTTACCGAGACAGAGTTTTTTAAAGATGGGGATATCACCATTGCATTTCATTTTCCATCTCTAGAAGGGGATAGGGATTCAGATGAGCTTATTCACATGGCAATATGTGTTGAAGATCAAGAAAAAGGAAAA
This sequence comes from Candidatus Peregrinibacteria bacterium, assembly GCA_024762935.1. GTDB lineage: Bacteria > Patescibacteriota > Gracilibacteria > CAIRYL01 > JANTGK01. The sequence continues at coordinate 51,888 of JANTGK010000005.1, forward strand.
TGGGAAACTCTACGCGAGCTATTTATTGCTTCAAACAATGATTCAGCAAAAAGTGCAAGGGAAGTTTTTGTTGTATCAGGAGGTGATGAGATTCTTCTTGATGAATGTCTTCAGTCACAGAGCTTTATGCAGCAAATGGACCATGATGGTGAGCTCTTCACAAAAAAGAGTATAAAAAGAATTCCAACAATTCTTATTGGGGAAGAAAAAATTATTGGAGTTGTCCCATTTGAAAATGTTACGAAAACAATCAGAAACTATTTGAAAACTCTTTAATAATGCGGTAAAATGCGTCATGAATTTTTTATTTTTCATAAAAAAATGACAACAAAAAGAAAAGATTCGAATTTACCGTCATCAGTAACAGTGGCTTTTTTCGGACTTCTTTTGGCATTAAGCCTCGTTCTCAATATTGGGATCTTTCTAAAACTTGAAAATTCTACTCCGGGAATATCCTCAGATTCATCTTTCCCTGGTGTTTCACAAACAACATTAAAGAAGAAGGTTGAGAATGGAAAAGTCTGGGTTGAACTTCCTGATCCAATTTTCGATGCATACTTTTTAAGTGATAAAACATGTAAAACATGCGTTGATATAGACTCAATGATATCGAATTTTGAACGAACATATCCTACGGCACGCATTAAGCCCATTGATGTTTCCTCAAATACTGGAAAAGAACTCATTGACGCAGGCGCATCTGTTGTGCCAGCCATTATCCTTTCTCGATCATTTCAAAATATAGCTGCATTTCCAGAAGTGGCTCAAGCTGGTGTCGTTGCTCCAGTTGGAGAAAAATATTATGAATATCGAACCAATGGAAACAAAAAAATATTAAATGAGAATCAACTTCCTGTTTCAATGCGTGGAAGTGATACTCTAAAAATTATTGGATACACTGACTTCTTCTCACCAGAATCAGCAGCCTTCTCAACAGTTGTTCCTCAGATTGCTGCTCAATTTGGAAACGATATCAGTGTTGAAAATAATGCGTTCGTTACTGATATTCCCTCTGCATTTATTGCTGAGGCAGTACAGTGTGGGGTGAATATGCAAACAATTATTGATACACGAGATGAATATGCTGCCGCCATTAAAAAAATTGCCGAGGGAAAGAAATCTCTTGGGGATGAGGAACTTGACCAAATTTCAACACAGTTAAAACAGATTCTTGGTATGGATGAGGCTACAGCTGCATGTTATGATCAACATCGGTATTTGGAAGAAGTTCAGAGAATTGCTCAGGAAGCACAATCACTTGGTATAAATGGTGCTCCAGCATACTTTGTTGGAAATCGATTCCTTGCAGGTCCTCAATCAGCTGAAGTATTTTCTAGTGCTATTGCTGAAGTCATTGAAGAAAGAAAAAATAATACATCAGATCAAGATAAAGCTTCTGAAGAGACAATACCAGAAGCGAAACAAGTTCAAAAAACAGAAGAGTAAGAACACATTTTCTACGAATAAAAATCTCCAGACTTTTGTCTGGAGATTTTTTTTGTAAGAATAGGGATACCTTTTGAAACTGTATTTCTGATTTTATTTACCCAGCGGCTCTCACTTTTTTTCTGAGTGCTTTATTTGGAGTCCTTGTTTTACATCTTTTTCCGAAGTGGGGATTGATGGATAATCCAAAAAAATATGGACACAAGAGGCTTCCTATTCCTCTACCAGGAGGAGTGGCACCAGTACTCTCTTTTTTGATAGCTCTGCTACTTTTCTTTCCAAAAGAACCAAAGTATCTTGGTTTTTTTGTTGCCATTGTACTTATTGCACTTGTGAGTTTTTGGGATGATAGAAAAGGGTTATCGCCACTGTTTCGATTAGGAATTCATATTATTGCAGCAGGGATCGCTGTTGTTTCTGGTCTTCAAATTGAGTATTTAAGTAATCCTTTTGGTGCCCCCCTCCATCTTGCCCATATAGCTCCCTTTCTTCCAATTGCGATTACAATAATATGGCTCGTTGGTTTTGCAAATGTACTCAACTGGCTTGATGGTGTTCCCGGTTTGTCGGCTGCTTCTGCTATGGCAGCAGGTGTTTTTTTAGGAGTATTAAGTCTTACCCCACTTGTCTCACAAGATGAAGTCGCACGACTCTCATTTATTTTTGCTGCTTCAGCAGCTGGATTTCTTCTGTTTAATGCTCCGCCTCCGAAGATGCTCTTAGGCGATACTGGTGCTATGATGTTTGGTTTTGTTATCGCCTCGATATCTGTTTTTTCTGGTGGGAAAATGGCAACAGTATTTATTGTCCTTTCTGTCCCTATGCTTGATGCTCTTTACGTCATTTTTCGTCGTATAGTAGCGAGAAAAAATCCTTTTCATGGGCAAGATAATCTTCATCTTCACGACAGACTTGATTCATTGGGTTTTTCGAGTCGAGAGATACTCTTTTTCTTTCTTTCCATATCAATATCTTTGGGATGGTTAAGTTTACAGCTTGAAACGACTGGAAAAATAATTCTTGTTCTTTCAACGGGGGTATTATTCTTGCTTTTTTCTTTTCTTCTCGAAAAAATAACAAATCGGAAATATCTTTCTAAAAAAAATGACGAATAAGCATAATTCTTTCACAGCAAAACTTGTTGCAATTGAAGATGTTGCAATGGAAACAAAAAGATTTAGGTTTTTAGTGACATCTCATGCTCCAGACCCATTTTTACCAGGTCAATTCTTTTTACTTCAAGCTCAAGGAAAAGAGGGAATCGTAAATCGTGCATACTCTATTGCAAGTTCTCCTGCCCTGCTTCCTGAATTTGATCTTCTTATTAAGCGTGTCCCAAAAGGAAAATCAACAACATTTCTCTGGGGATTAAAAGGCGGAGAGGAGATTCTCTTTCGCGGTCCGATGGGTCGCTTTGGACTTCGAAATCCAGAACTCAAACAGGTATTTATTGCCACTGGAACTGGTCTTGCCCCGATGAGGAGTTTTTGGCAATTTCTTTCTGAAAAGGGAAGTGCACCCTCTCTGGAAGTTATATTTGGTGTTCGTAATCAGGAGTATCTCTTCTGTATTGATGAACTCTCGACTTTATCAAAAATAAACCCTCACTTTTCATATTCAGTTTGTCTTTCTCGTTCTCAAGGAAATGAATATTTTCAGGGAAGAGTAACTGATTTTGTTCGTCAAAAGAAAGATTCTGATTTTATGAATGCTGAAATTTATTTGTGCGGAAGCAAGGAAATGGTGGAGGAGATGAAAGAGATTCTCACAGAGAAGGGCGTTGGAACTAATAGAATCGGGATAGAGAGCTGGTAGGAAGGTGAATATAGAATATAGAGAGGAGAGAATGTTGAATATAGATGAGAGGAAGGGGTGCCAATTTTTAATTTTGTAATGTGAAAATAATATCTAACTATAAATGTATAAAACACCAAAAATTCAGTTTTTTGCTCTTCCATCTGTGTATTGTTTCTTGCTGGTAGCTCATAAATTTGCAGCTTTGTA
>JANTGK010000006.1 GCA_024762935.1 Candidatus Peregrinibacteria bacterium
TAATTTGTAATTTGTAATTTGTAATTTGTAATTTGTAATTTGTAATTTGTAATTTGTAATTTGTAATTTGTAATTTGTAATTTGTAATTTGTAATTCTTCCCCACTCCCTCTTCCATATTTTACCAACAAAGAGTATAATAGAATGAAAATTACACCCAAAATTATGGAAGATTTTTCTTCACCTCTCATCTCTCTTCTCACTGCTGCTGGACTTGCAGGACTTATTGGACTCGAAAGAGAAATGCGAGTACAGAATGAAGAACCCGATGGAAGTAATCTTGGAGGGCTTCGAACATATTCCATGATGGGAGCCTTAGGATTTTTGGCATCATTTATGTCAATAAAATTTGAAATCTCATGGTTTCTTCCACTTATTTTTATAGGTTCTTTTATGTTCCTCTTTATATCTCATACTCTCGTTGCTATTTTTCAAAGGCAATTTGGAATCACTTCTCAACTCTCACTTATTGCTAGTTTTCTCGTTGGAATCCTTATTGCTTTCGACCTTCTCTACCTTGCTATTGCCGTTAGTGTTCTCTTTACCGGTCTTCTCGTTCTGAAAATTGGTCTTCATAGTATTGCTAAAAAAATAAACAGAGAAGAACTTCTCGCCATCTTAAAGTTTTTTATCTTTTCTGCGATTATTCTTCCTCTTTTACCGGCACACTGGATAGATCCATTTGAGTTCTTTGATTGGCGACCGCAAACAATATGGCTCATGGTCATATTGGTAGCCTCTATTCGATTTGTTGGATATTTTCTCTCAAAATTTTTCAGTAGTGAAAAAAGTATTCTCTTTTCTGGAATCGTTGGAGGATTTGTCTCATCTACAGCTCTGACCATGGGGATTTCTCAGCAATCGGAGGGAAAAAGGCGAGTAATACTTTTCCTGATTCCGATTCTTCTTGCTTCCGCACTCATGTTCTTCCGTGTGATTCTTGAAGTATCACTTACAACAGGAAGAGAAAGAGATTTACTGCTTACAATCGTCCCCATTTTAGGTACTGCCGGACTTGCTTTTGTCATTGTCGCACTGGGACTCCTCATTAAACGTGCTCATGATATTAAAGGAAAGAGTGACATCAAAACATCAATTGAAATCGATCAGCCACTCCAAATGAAGTCTGCCATTTCCTTTGGCATATTCTTCCTCGTCATTTTTCTCCTCTCAGATAAAATTGCTGAATTTTTTAGTGATTCTGGGCTCCTTTTTGCTGGTGCGGTAGCAGGACTTACTGATGTCGATGCCATCACACTTGCCATGGCAAACCTCCAAAAAAGCGGAGAAATCAGTACAAATCTCGCATCTCAGGTAATACTTCTCGCGGTCATGGTTAATACACTCGTTAAAGCAGGGATTGTATTTCTCTTCGGATCAAAAAAACTCTTTCAAGCAGTACTTCTCTCTGTTATCGGTATCATAACTCTTGGAGCAGGTTTGTATTTTCTCCTTTAAACTTTCCTTAGGCTGCTAAAGTAGCTTCCTTGAAGAAGTGATCGCCCAAAGAGTTTTCCTGTAAATCTTGCCGAGTCCCAAGAATTCGCTTAATAATATTCGGATGTGCCAATGTAGCAGCCCCCTTATCTATTGATTCTGAGGCTTTTTTCATACCAAAAAGGTCTGTCCAAGCTTTCAGAGAATTTTTACCAGAATAAATTCCAGACTTAAAAACAGAATCAATCATCATCCCTGCTGCATTTCCTGCATAATACCCGGTGAATGCTTCACCCAAACTATTTCGTGCACTACTCGCCAAATTTGCCGAAGCCTGCTGGGCTTTTTTCCACCCAAAAATTCCCGCTATACCAGAAAGTGCAGAGGCAACGCCTTTTCCCGTTGCAGCAACAATATTTAGAGGTGCTGATGCAAGCCGTAATGCATCATGGGGAATGTGTACAGCTGAATGTGCAGCTCCAATAGCCGCATCAAGCGAAGCTGCTCCAATAGGAGCTGCAGCAATCTTTATAGGAGAAACAATACCAAAATTTGCTGCTTTTCCGGAGCCCCACCCGATCGTCTTCATTGCCGATCCAGCACCACGTTCTACACGGTTTTTAATAGCACCACCAAGACTCGGTATTGCTGTACCTGCTGCCCATTTACTGAGACCATAAGCCGTATCAGCTGCAAGAGTCGTTGGTACTGCCAAAAGCTTAGGAGACTGTCTAAGTCCCTGAGTTCCTTCAAGCAGCTTCCCCGTAAGGGGAAAGTATTCAGGAATTCCTTCATTTGTCCTACTCTGTTGCGGAGAAGAGGAGTCTGGAATACTATTAAATACTGGTCTCCGCTCAAAGAGCGATACCTTTTTACCCTGATGACGCGTATAAAGCATATTCATAATAATATATTATACAATATTTATAACTTTAATAAAAGTCAATTTTGAAAACAGTATATCTTTCCAAAAAAGGTACTCCACTGCATCTATCCCCCTCTTTAAAATTGCGAAGCATCCTTTTCATCCCCCTCTTTTTCAAAGAGGGGACAGGGGAGATTTTATTAAACCATCGCGAAGCATCCTACTCTTCCCCCTCTTGGGTTAAGAGGGGGAGTAAGGGGGCGTTTTCGGTCAAAAACAACAAAAAAAACATTGCAACTATCATTTTATATGTCTACCCCCAGGATACTTCAGGGTTGCACCCTGAAGTACTACACTTTTAGATTAATCGTCAAACTATCAAAACCTGTAGGAAGTGAAGCAATTCACTTCCTACTTTTTTTTACTAGTAACCGCCTTCCAGAGTGAAGCGAGAGAATTTGAATAATCCTCAATGTTTTTATCAATATATTCCATAATAAATTTATGAACCTTGTCATGAACCCAACTCAGCTCCCTTGTCCCATACTCCTTTACAATATCAGCATTAATATTTTTTGCACTAATGTCACCAGTATAACGTAATGGCTTTTTTTCTTGCTCCTCTGGTTCCGCACCCTCTTCATTGCTCCCATTTCCATCACTCTCCGCACCCGATGCTGGATTATTCTCCGAAGGATTAAGAGTACCATTTACATCATGAGGGGCAGCATTTTGTCCTTCTTCAATCTTGTCGCCCCCTTCCAACTGGTTGACGACTTCCGAATTTGCCCCAGTCTCAGTCACCTTTGAAGAATCATCAATTTTATTTTTTTCAGCAATTCTTTTTTCTGCTATTTTTTTCTTTATAGACCTTTTCGTTGATTGATGAAGCTTTTTGTAAAAAAGGTCTTTATTTTTCATAATATATTCTATCACCTTCTCCTGAGACGCTCCCGTTAAAAGAGCAAGAAAACAATTCTGTCTCCGATTTCCCATTGCAGAATAATCTGAGTAACATTTATCTACAGGTACATTTTTATTGTATAGCCCTCTTTTCTGATCTTCAGTTAGGCCATCTGTTGATATATCCAAATCACGCAATGTAGTTTCAGTAACCTGTGACTGAAGATAATCAAAAAGAATTCCTTTCACCGCTTCATTTTCAAGAATTGCCTTTAAAAGCTCTTCTATATTAGAGAGATCTTTGAAATCTTTTTCTCTATTGCGTGTACCATTCCTTCCAGCAAAATATTTTCTTTCGTATGCTTCTCTTAAAATTTCCTGACCCTCTTCTGACAACACATCTTTATCTGTGACCCCTATCATTTCCTCCTGCACTGTTTGTATTTCGAGATCACCTTTTATACTCGGAGGAACATCATTTGAATCAGTATCATCAAGAGTGTTTACTTCATTTTCATTCGAATCCTCCTCAAGCTTCTTCTCTTCTTCCTCTTCTTCCTCCTTCTTTTTATCTTCTTCCTTTTTAAGCTCCAATAGTCCTTCTGCAGCATCAAAGATCATCTCCATAATTTGCTCCTTTTTTAACTTCGGTCGGACATTCCGAACACGTCGGATAAACATATTTAAGTAGAGCCCCATTGTCTGTACGTCTGGTGGAGATGTTTCTGGCAAATTCATTCCAATATCTTTTGAAACAATTTTTCCAAGAAGAGGAATACTCCTCAGAAACCCTCGTGTATTTCCCACTACTTTTTTAATATTCGGATCTAAAAGATTTTTATCTACCGTTTTATCCCCATAACCCGGTATTTTTTGAAGCAGTTTCTCTGCTTTTTCATCTCCATCTTCAGCATCGTGAAAGAGCGCAATAATCTTTTCCATTTTTTTCGCTCGGTCTTCTCCAATACTCCTTTCTTTTTCCGAAGATTCTACCATTTTCGAATCCCACCAACGCTTCATCTTCCTCCGCATAAAATCAAAAATACCCTCTTTATTTCCTCGTTCTGGTGAAGCATATTTTTTTCCTTTAAAAACATCTTCATACTCATCTTTGCTAAACTGCATTTCCCGAACCTTGTTTCGCTGATTTTTTATGAGAATTGCATTTGCAGCCGCAAACCCGACAAAACTTCCCGGTACCACTACTTCAGTAAGTCCACCAGCCACAACACCTTTTGCAACACCTTTTAATCCATCATCAACTTGGTATTTACGCTCTGGCTCTGTCAAAAAAGCTGCTTCGTGGTGCGATATATAATTTCCAAGAATTGGTATACCAATTCCCAAACCACTCAGAGCAGATCGAACTCCTTCTGAAACTCCATTAACCCCGGAAACTGGGAGTGAATCAATAGGAGTAACACTCTTATCAACAGCCCGGATTTGATCTACAAAGGACATATTTTATGAATCGGGTTCTTGGGGTTTAAGATTGTATAAATACAAAGAAGTCATAATAAGATATTCCAACTTCATAGCAACACTCTTTTCAGAGTCAAGTGGGGGAGTAATATGCGAGAGAAAATCCTTTGGGTCTGGATAATCTGTACCATAGAATAAGTTAATATACCATGGGAGAAGATTTGGGTCAACGAGTGTTCCATACATATCTTTTGCCATTGTTTGAATATCATTTGCATCGGCACTTATGAGTCTCTGTAAGTTTTTATCTCCTTCTGTAAAAAACTGCTTCATAAAATCGCGAGATGACTTCAGTAGAGCAGTTTTGTCGGTTATTGAAAGTCGATCAACATTTGACAGTGTGACTTTACTCGCAACAGCATCAAACAATTCCCCAACTTGAGATTTAATACTTCCACGTGTCCAAGGGATATCAATACTACTGTTTCCACTAGTATTAATAGCAGTATTTAAATGTGTTGTGGCATGAATAGCATTCAAGAGTATTTCTGTTTGTTTGAGTGAAGTTTTGTTTATCGGTACTCCCTTCATGCTCTGTAACTGAGCACTCCAATGTGTAAGAGCATCAGTTCCAGCGGTGCCTGTTCCATGTTCTCCAACAAGCCACCAGTGATTCCCTGGATCGACTATATCAATCATATTTGCGGGAATGAATCCGGCAATTCCACTCACCGCATCAGATCCTTCAAGAGCCACATTACTAATTGATACACCAGCATTGCGAAGCTTCGCCAGTATAACAGCAGCACCAAACATATCGTTCAGAAATATATCTTTGAGCTCTCGAGCTGAGACCTTCTCTCCAAGCTGAAATTGATCTGAAGCATCTCGCCCCTGATTAACAGCCTTCTCAAAAGGGGAGTTTCCAGGAGGAGTCGTAGACTGAGTAAGGACATGTAAAAAATGAGCATAATCTTCATCACGGAGGAGTCCATATGCCTCAATAATATCAGTTTTTACTGGTTTGAGAGCCTTTTCAAGATCTTGCGCATCAGCAATAGGAATATCTTTTGTTTCTACATTCAAAGCCACATCAAGAACTCCTGTTAATTCTTTTTTTACAACATCATCTGGAGCAGCTTCGAGAATCTTTTTCATTGCCTCTACGGTCAAAGCAGCAGAAAGAGTATTCCAAAAAGGAATATATGGTCGATCCACCTTTCCATCATTATCCCTATCTAGAATAGCCTTCATCTTGTCTCGTATATTTCCGATTTGCAATGATGACATCTTTACTTTCTCTGTAGCAGCAGAAAAATGAGAGGGGAGATTTTTTAAATCGGTTGATTGGAACAAATTCAGCAAATCAGAAAGGCCGTTGACTGTTGTTTCAATAATCCATCCTCCAGCCGTAAATGGAGCTGCATACAACACTTTAGTGCCATTTTTTGCTGTCTCAATCGTCACATGGTTGTTGTCCAGAAAGAGAGTAAGTTTCCCCTTTGTCCACTCATATCTATTCACAACACCATCTTTTGCCCCCTTCAGAAAATCAAGTATTGTTTGACCCACTTCAGGCCCATAGACGGTAAAGAGTTTTACAGTAAATGCTTCTCCCTCTTTTAGCGATTGTATTCCAAGAGGCACTAATGTGTCCTTCAAAGCTTCCCATTGTTCTTTTGTGAAGACAGCGACATGATCATACAGACCCTGGGCCCGTTCGTTACTCTCTTTTTGCTCTTGTTCTGTTTGAATATATCGAAGCATATCTGAAAATGACACCTTTGACGCATCTTTCTCAAGAGAATCAGCAACGGTTCCAATCAATCTTCGAAAATATTCCCTACTCGTGAGCAGGTCTGGATTATCTTTCGTCATGTGTTCTCTCCAGTATGCATTTTTATATGTAAGGCGTAAAAACCCCATTGCAATAATAGGGATTTCATAATCCTGAACACCAGCAACATAAATATCGCTTAACCCACTTGGGGCACCATCCATAAGAGCATCATAAGACCCTTCCAGTGTTCCTGAATTTTTATGTTGGTACTTCTGTTCCCAATCAAGAAGATTCTCAGCAGAAATATCATGCATTTTTAGTCCAACAGTTACTCGATGAGCGTGTTCCTGAGCAAATTTTTCAAATTGACCTGTAACACCAAGATGCTCCCTCCTCTTATCAATCATATTCCACTCAACCCCCACAGAGGTTCCTGAATGCTGCTTTTCCATCGATTGAAGAATTTTTTCTAAAGCACCTTCGTTCCCAGTAGCTTTTTTATACACTTCATTTCCTGCAAAAAGCATTGCCCCCCATCGAGCTGCTTTTCCCCAGTTATTATCAGCCACGAGTGTCTTATATAGTCCATAAACGACAATACCAGCCATAACCATATTTTTTGGTTCATCAATATCTGTAATCATGTCACTCAGGGCATCAAACCCCATATCTAAATAATTCTTCGGATATTCATAATCCTCACTCTGTAATTTTGCCTTTTTATCATTTTCCATCTGACGTCCTCTTGACTGAATATATTGAGCCAGTTTCTCAAAAAATCCACCATCCTGTAGTTCCACAAGATTCATCTTCCTCTTTGCATCAAGAGTGTATTTTAAAAAACTATCATCTGCACCCACAGGGACAACACCCGCTTTCATACCCACAAGCATACCTTGTGCCACATTTGGTGGTGCGTATGTAAGCCAAAATGAATCTGCGGTAGCGTTGATATCAAGCCCAGTTTTTTCTGTAAATTCTTGTCGCTCCTTTAGTTCCCTCTGATCCTTTTCCGTTTCATCATCAATAACGAGCTTATCCATAAGGTGAGCCTTTTTATATTGCAGAAGAAGGGCAGAGGGTTTGATTGAACCAGGATTCTTCTCTAGGTCTTCAAAAGAAATGGTCTCATTCACAAGGGAATATATAAGAGCAAACATTTGTTCATTGGTAAATGAGACGCCCTGTTTTGCCTCTAGCTCCTGAATTTTTTGATACGCATACGAAACAAAATTATTTGCCAAATTTTTTCTGCGCTGAACATTAGCCACCCTATCAAGAGCTCCAGTTGATTGTGATATAGCAGATAATCTCTCCTGGGCATAATCATCAATTTTTTTATTTGCCCACTCTTGAAAACTTTTCTCAAGCAATGCTTTTTTTTTCATCTCCTTTGCAAGAGGTTGAATAGCATTCAAATAGTCTACCATATTGGTAATTTCAGTATTTATCTGATCATCTTGCAAAGGAGTGATGAGAGAATTGTTTTTTTGAAGGGAACGCGCCTGAGTGATGTAGTTTTGAATCTCAGTGACAGCTCGCTCAATGTCAGCAGCATTATTAAGATTTGGTGGAATGGGAACGGGCGTTCTCAATTGATACGGTGATGATAAAGGCTGAGCAGGAACAAAAAGTTGTTGTGTTACTGCGAATGCAAAGAGCGAAGGAACATTAGGAAAACGTTTCGAAATATCAGTAATAGCAGTATTAATATCTTCCGTGAGATTTTTAATTTTTTCTTGAATATTCACCGTTTGTTTTTTTTGAAGTGCCTGAAATTCTTGTTGAAAACTCGGATCTTGCGTACGAAAATAGAGAATATTCTTATTCTGTGATGGAATTATTCTTCCATTCTTCAATGAAGGCTCATTCATCTTCTCTTGAAGGAACTTCGAAAGACGAACACCTCCATCACCAAGTTCAGGATTTGAAGCAATGTTCATCCTCTCTGGTCCACTATTATAAAAACACATTCTCTCCCGCCACACGCTCCCTGCTCTTTGCCGCTGAAAAAGCCACGTTTTTTGCACTTTTATTTTTTACATAAGATTATCTATTTATTATGCCCTTTTTTCGCTTATTTTTCAAGATAAAACCATATTATCCAACACCCCGTACCTTCCCAAAAAAGGGGTCAGACACCTTTTTTTTAAAATTCACTTGTATTTCCCTTTATAAAGTCATATTTTGATACTCATATTTTATAATAATATTTAATATTCACTATGCCAAGAGCTGCAAGACCTGACTTCGCTGGACTTATTTTTCATGTCCTCAATCGCGCAAATGGAAAACGAAAAATTTTTAAAAAAGAGAGAGACTTTCAGGCATTTGAAGACACTCTCTTTTTGGCAATACATAAATTTGATATACAGCTCTACTCTTACTGCATCATGCCCAACCATTGGCACTTAGTATTATCTCCAAATAGCAACGGGGGAATGGGAAAATGTATGCAATGGTTAACCCTTACTCACACCCAACGGTACAATGCCTTCCATGAGAGAATAGGATATGGACAAGTCTACCAAGGGAGATATAAATCTTTTCTTGTCGAAAAAGACTCATATTTTCTTCAACTTTGTCGATATGTAGAACGAAACCCTCTTCGGGCACAACTTGTTACACAGGCAGAGCAATGGCAATGGAGCAGTCTCCACAAAAGAAAGTTTGGAACAAATACAGATAAACAACACCTTGCTGTATGGCCAAAAGAAATCCCGAATAATCAGATTGAGTGGATTAACAAAGAACAAAAAAGCGACACCAAAGTAACAGAATCCATTCGAACTTCAATTCATCATGGAAAACCATTTGGATCTGACAAGTGGACAAAAATAACAGTAAAAAATTTCAATCTAGAGCATTCAATACGCCCAAGAGGACGACCAAAATCATCACTCACCAAGGGCACTTTATAATGAACAAGAAATCAGGAGAGTAGTTATTCCTCAACTTCTGGTTGCTGTAAGAGTTCATCCATAACAATTTTTTTAATCTCCTCAAGCTTCTCAGGTGTTCTCGCTTCAAACCGAAGAGTAATTTTTGGAGAGGTATTACTCGCTCGCACAATTCCCCAAGCTCCTGGTTCAAAATCAATACGCACACCGTCTATTGTTAAGCATTTCTCTGGACCATAGATACTAACAAAATGTTCAACAAGTCGATCGATAACTTCAAATTTTGATTCCTCAGGACAAGCTACTTTAATCTCAGGCGTGTTATAAACTTCGGGAAGATCCACAAAATGTTCACGGAATGGCTTACCTCCTTTCTGAAGAATCTCAATGAGTTTAGCAGCCGCAACAAAGGCATCATCAAATCCATAATAATTTTCTCCAAAAAAGAGATGTCCGGAAACCTCACCTCCAAGTAATGCTCCCACTTCACGCATTTTTTCTTCCACAAATGAGTGACCTGTTTTAACCATAAAGGTCTCTCCACCGAGTTTTTTTATTTCATCAAATAAAACCTGAGTGGCCTTCAAATCAATAACAACCTTCACCCCTTTTTTACGAGAAAGAAGATCACGTGAAAGAAGAAGCAAAAGAAGATCTGCCGAATAGCTTTTTCCATTTGTGTCTACCACTCCTACTCGATCACCGTCACCATCGAATGCTATACCAATATCAGCACCCTGACGAAGCACTTCTTGCTTAAGATCATCGAGATTCTCTTCCACTTCTGGATCTGCATCATGATTTGGAAATGTCCCATCCACCTCACAATAAAGAGGAACAACATCACACCCCAACTTCTCAAAAAGCTTTGGTGCGAATGCTCCCGTAACACCATTTCCTGCATCAATCACTACCTTTGGTTTTCCAGGAATAGTGATCAAAGAAGCAATTTTATCAAAATATTCATCTGTAAAACTTTTTTTTGTAAGAGTACCAGTTCCGGTATCAAAATCTTGAGCCTCACAAAGCTTCCAAATCTCCTGAATTTCATCCCCGCATATAGCATGTGCATCATTCCTCTGAAGTTTAAAACCATTATACTGGCTTGGATTATGACTTGCTGTAATGTTTACACCACCATCAAGTTTCCCTGAACAAATCGAAAAGAAAAGAAGGGGAGAAGAAGAAAGTCCAATATCTATTACATTCGCACCGGCTTCTAGAGCACCTTCAATAAAAGATTTTTGCATTTTTTCACCAGAAACCCTTCCATCACGACCAACACTAATTTCAGGAGTGTCGATTCCATCAATTCTTCGGAGATATGTCACATACGCTTTACCAATATCTTTTGCGCCACTCTCATCAAAATCGTCACCGACGATTCCGCGAATATCATATGCACGGAAAATATGTTTCTTCAGCATTATTCCTAAAAAATATGAAAACAGTATTCCCCAAAGTACCAATCATTTACAAGTCCATTACAAAAAAGAAATTCTCTAGAGAGAATTTCTTTTTTTATTCAAAATTTTTCGTAAATTACAATCCTTCTTGATCAAGCATTGCTTTTTTCTTTCTCCCACGACCAGAAGGTTTTGGATTCCAAGCATCTTTATTAAAATCATAAACAGCACGACCAACTCGAATAAATGCAGGTTCCTTTTGAAGGTTGAGAGAAATAGTCCCAATCTTTACATCACGTTGATCTTGAACCCTTTTTACAATTTCTTTTTTTGTGAGTGGTCCATCAGCTTTTAGGATTGAAGCAATTACGTCTGCGACGGTTCCAGGGTTATACCCCCACTCTCTCAGTGCATACATTCCTCGTCCCACTAAAACAAAATCAGCATATCTAATTAAATCATTATGTACAGCCTGTACAGTAACGGGCCTATTATCAAACTCCTCAGATGCTATAGCATTTGCAATTTCAATAAAATGCATTGGTTTTCTAATTTTTCTCATGACAATCAGTGCCTTATCATGAATACTTTTTGGATTAATATGCCTCCACTCTTGAAGACCCCATTCTCCCTGATTCATCTTTTTAAACCGAACATCTGACTCAATGACAGAAAGTATTTTCTCAAAAGAATCAGAAGGAAGTTTCAACTGTTTTGCAACCTTTTCCACAAGCTCAGATGTGCTGATGACATCACTCTTCTTATTGGCTATTTGGTATGCCGCTTTTGCAATTTTCTTCACTTCCATCATAGAAGTAATTTGTTTATCATACCAAAATCGATGAAATGACTTTGGAGAGTCAGATCGAACAATTTGAGGTGTAATAGAAAGAGCAAGTCGAACAATATGACCATTTACCGGTGAGTCAGGACCATGAAGTTTATTAAGCGCTTCTGTGATAATCTGCTTTTCTCCGCAAAGCCCCCCATGAGCATCAAGGATAACTCTGATTTCTTGACCAACTCTTCGTATTCTTGAGTTTGCTGCATTCCTTTGTAATTTTTTCAATGCTGTTGCCTCAATTTGACGAATACGTTCACGAGTAACAGAAAAACTTTTCCCAATACTTTCAAGAGTTTGTCGAGGCTTGTTATCTAGTGAGAAACGTTTTGTAATAACAGCTCTCTCTTTATCAGAAAGAACCATTAGTAACTCATTGACAACCTCTTCAAGATTTAAATCGACTTGTTTCATCTGAGATGCTTGTGGCATAGGAGATATTGAAAAGAAATATAATTGTGGTGATAGATGTACTGTACTTCATAAACAGCTTAGATAGGATTTCACTACCAAACCTCATGAAAAGAACATCCATAATCCTCCCCCATATTTCACGTATTGTCAACAATATTATTTTACGATGTATTTATGAGTATTGAAATCCGAATTTCATATTGTACAAATCACATTTTCATCTTGCTCAAGAAGACTATTCATGAAAAAATGCAAATGTGATTACTATTTCTCATACTATGATTCGACTTGGCATAAATGGATATGGACGGATAGGAAGAAATATTCATCGTCTTTCCCTTAATAATCCTGATATCGAAGTGGTCGCTATAAATTCACGAGCACCGGCAAAAATGCGTGCACACCTCTTGAAGTATGACTCCCTTCACGGAACACTTTCAAACTCGATTTCTGCAGAAGAAGAGAGTTTCACAATAGATGGCAAAAAAGTCGCAAGCCTCTCAGTAAAAAATGCAGAAGACATCCCGTGGAGCGATTTTGATGTTGATATTGTTTTAGAATCAACAGGAAAAGCAAAAACAAAAGAACTTGCTGAAAAACATCTCGAAGGATCCGTTCGAAATGTTCTTGTTTCAGCACCCATGAAAGATGATACTCCCACTTTTGTTTTTGGAATCAATGAACAAGACATCTCCCGGGACATCAAAATTCTCAGTAATGCAAGCTGTACCACAAATTCCATTGCCCCAACGCTAAAACTTATTAGTGAAAAATATGGAATTAAAAATGCATACGTCACTTCGATTCATAGTTTTACAAACTCCCAAAATCTTCTCGACAACTCTGGAAGGGACCTCAGAAGAACAAGAAGTGCAGTTGAGAATATCATTCCTACTACAACTGGCTCTATCGCAGCCATTGGACAGATTATCCCAGAATTGAACGGTAAGATTGATGGTTTGGCCTTTCGAATTCCAACACCAACAGTCTCTATTAGTGATATGAGACTTGTTTTACAGAAAGAAACCACAAGAGAAGAATTAAATGAATATTTCCGAAGTGCATCAAAAACAGATCGACTAAAAATGATTCTTGGTGTTTCTGATGAAGAACTGGTTTCTATGGATTTCAAAACAGATTCTCGAAGTGGGATCATAGATGCCCCACTCACAAAAGTGATAGATGGAAAATATGTTCAAATACAAATTTGGTATGATAATGAATGGGGATACGCGGCTCGACTTATAGACGTTCTCGAAAAACTCCAATAAAATAATAAAAAGGATTAGCTATAGAGTATTGAGCATTCACGCACTCTTCTATAGTCTGTATTTGATATTCTTCTCGTTATGATTTCGTTTCTTCGAAAATCCATACCTCAAAACTTTTTTCTTCGACGTTGGTATTCCATTATGCATTCATATATGGCTGCAATATACTACGGATTCCCTGGAAAGAATATGATTGCTATCGGCATTACTGGTACTGACGGAAAAACAACTACAACCGAACTCATTGCACATATTTTGAGAAAAGCAGACAAAAAAGTGCTCTCTATTACAACAGCGCAAATACAAATCGATCAACAGAACCTCCCTATCAGCAAACGAACGACACCAAGTCCGTGGGTATTACAAAAGCTTTTAAGACAAGCCGCCTCAAGGGGTATTGATTACCTAGTAATAGAAGTGAGTTCTCATGCTTTATCACAAAAGAGAATCTTTGGACTCAAATTTCAGGCGAGCGTTCTCACAAATATTACCCGAGAACACCTCGATTATCACAACTCACTCAAACAATATCAATTGACAAAAAAGAGACTCTTTACCCACTACCTCAGTCCAAATGGAGGAGCAGTACTCAATGCTGATGATCCTGCTGGCAGAGCATGGTCACATGATTTTGCAAAAAAAGGAATACAGGTCATGTCATATGGAATTGAAAAACGTTCAAAAGACAATTGGAATGCAGAAGAAATTATCAATAAAAGTTGGGGAACTGAATTCACTATTCACGACAATATCCATAACTCGTATAAAAAAATAGAGCTTCCAATGTATGGACTCTTCAATGTCTCCAATGCCCTAGCTGCTATCCAGGCTTCCACCCTAGTAGGAATCGATATCAATGAGTGTGTGAAAAATATTAAAACATTTCCCGGCATTTCGGGAAGAATGGAGAAGATCGAAATGGGGCAAGATTTTCTTGTCTTCGTTGATTTTGCCATTACTCCAGGAGCATTTGAAAAACTCTTAAAAACAGCAAAAAAATTAGCAAAGAACAAAGAAATCATTCTTGTTTTTGGGTCACCAGGAACACATCCAGATAAAAAAACACGACAAGAAATAGGAGAAGTAGCAGCAAACCAAGCAGATACCATCATTATTACTGATGATGAACCATATTTTGAAAATCCAAATCACATTCGATTACAAATTCTTGAAGGAGCTCAAAAAAGTAAAAAAGCTTCTCAGAAACACATATTAGAGATACCAGATCGTCGTCAAGCTATCATATCAGCACTAAAAAAAGCCAAAAAAGGAGATGTTGTTATCATTTCAGGAATGGGACACCTCAAGCAAAGGAATATCAATGGCAAAGAAATCAATTGGAATGATGCTCAAGTCATCCGTGAGTCCCTCTCCTCTCTTGGATTTAAAAATTATAATAACTCCCTAAACACATGAAAAGGTTTCTCTTGAAATCAAAAATTATGAATCTTGTTATCACGAAAAGTGATCTCGAATATGAGGGGAGTCTTGCTCTCCCAAAAGATATTATGAGCAAAGCAGACCTCTGGAGTGGAGAAAAAATACTGGTGGCGAATAAAGAGAATGGCAAAAGATTCGAAACGTATGTCATTGAGGGAAAAGGGGATGAGGTAATCTTAAATGGGGCTGCTGCACATCTCGGAAAAATAGGGGACCGGCTTATCATTATGGCTTTTACCGAAAGCAATAGTCCCATTACTCCAAAAAAAGTCATTATATCACCATGAAATCCGGTTTCCTCCTCATCAATAAGTCAGCAGGAATGAGTAGTTTTGGAGCACTGCGAGAAGTGCGAAGGTCTCTGGGTATCAAAAAAATCGGTCACGCAGGAACCCTCGATCCCTTCGCATCTGGACTTTTAGTCGTAGCTATTGGCAATGCCACAAAAGCCCTCTCTCACCTCATCTTGAGCGAAAAAACATATCGAACAAAAATCATCTTTGGGGTCACGTCTGATACCCTTGATACAGAAGGTCTTCTCTCATACGAAAAAATCACTCCAGAATTAAAAAAAGAACAAATCCAAAAAAAACTTACATCATTCCTCGGAGAACAAGATCAGCTCCCTCCAAAATATTCAGCCCTAAAGATTAATGGAAAACGTGCCTGCGATCGCATGAGAGAAGGAGAAGAAGTGGAGCTCAAATCACGAAAAGTAATAATGCACGAGAACAAGCTTTTAGATTTTGGACCGGAACAAATAAATACTCTTGAAGAGAGTATGTATCCGTATGCTGATATTTTTCTTCGAGTGGGGTCGGGGTTCTATGTCCGTAGTTTCGCACGAGATCTCAGTGCATCACTCAATACTGTTGGAATATGTACAGAGCTCCACCGCGAATCAGTAGGTGGGTTTTCTATTACAAATGCCAAATCACCAGACAACATCACCGAAGCAGATATACTTCCCATAAAACCAGAATATTTTTCACTCCCTTCTCTTATTCTCCCACATGAACACCTCGATGACTTTTTCCACGGGAGACAGATTCAAATAAATGTCCCAAATGGAGATATCTCCATTTTTGGAGCTGAGGGAAAATGGCTTGGTTTTGGGCTCGGAAACAGTGACATACTTGCACCAAAAAAGGTGATTCGATAAAGTGTAGCCAATGGTATAGAGAATGATATAAAAAAATTTTGCAGTTCCCTAAAAAAGCTTCAACTCTTCTGACTCCTGCACTTGAGGAACATCAATTTCTTGAGGAATCATTTCTAAAAATTGTTTTTCAGAAAGAAGGGATACCCCCAAATGCTTAGCCTTTTCATATTTACTACCAGGATTTTCTCCATACAAGACAAAATCTGTCTTCTTGCTTACTGACCCAGAAACTTCTGCACCAATTTCCTCAAGAACCTCCTTCATCGAATCACGAGTAAAATGTTTCAAAGTACCGGTAAGAACAATTTTTTTTCCGGTAAATACTGATGATATGAGTTTTTTATTAGTTGCAGAAAAATTAAGCCCTGCTACCCGAAGAGACTCAATCATTTTCTGAGTTTCCTTTTTACTAAAAAAAGTCCGTATTGACTGAGCAACAAGAGGTCCAACATCATGAATCTCTTCCAATTCTTCCTGTGAAGCAGACATAATCGATTGTAAATCAGAAAAATGCTTTTCCAGTATTTTCGCTGTTCTGGGTCCGACTAATGGAATAGCAAGTGCTGTAAGGAGTCTCCAAAGAGGCTGTTTTTTTGCCTTTTCAAGTGCATTTAATACATTCTGAGCAGCTTTTTGTTTAAAAAGTGGAAGACGAAGAATATCATCTTTTTGAAGATAAAAAAGATCTGCCACACCCTCTATAAGATGATGTTCTAAAAAAACCTGGATTCTTTCAGGTCCGAGATGCGAAATATCAAGACCAGCCTTGCTCGTAAAATGTGAAATTCTCCCCAAAATTTGCGCAGGACAGTGAAAATTTTCACAACGAATAGCAACCTCACCTTTTTTTTGAAAAAGTTTAGACCCACATACTGGACACTGCTTTGGAGGCAAGATTTTTTTTTCATTACCAGATCGCTTTTCAGTAAGAGGTCGAATCAAATGAGGTATTACATCTCCAGCTCGTTCAAGCAAAGCAACATCACCAATTCTAAAATCTTTTACCATCACTTCATCAAAATTATGAAGAGTTGCCCGTGAAATAAGTGCCCCCTCTAATCGAACTGGATCTAGTACTGCAACAGGAGTCACAACACCGGTTCTCCCGACCTGAAAAACCACATCAGTGATTTTTGTTTCGACTTGAATAGCAGGAAATTTATAAGCAATAGCCCACCGAGGATGATGACCTGTTGCTCCCAGCATTCGCTGTACAATAAAATCTTGAACTTTTACTACTGCACCATCCGTCTCAAAATCATAATCATGACGTTTTTTCTCAAGATCCAATACAGCCTTTACTACTTCGCTGATATTTGAACAAGATTTAGAGTATGGAGAGGTAAGAAACCCCATCTTCTGTAAATATTTTTCTGAACGCTCCTGATTCTCGAGCACATCTTTTCTTTGCGAAATGAATATTTCAAATGCAAAAAATTGCAATGGCCTTCTTGCTGTGATGGCTGTATCAAGTTGACGCACAGATCCTGCAGCTGCATTCCTTGGATTGGCAAACTCGAGTTGTCCATCATCTCGACGCAGCTCATTGAGTTTTGCAAAATCTTCTTTTCTCATAATCACTTCACCTCGAACTTCAACTCTCTTCTGTTGATCAATACATAAAGGAATACTCGAAAGTGTCTTTAGATTTTCAGTAATATTTTCTCCGACTTCGCCATTGCCACGAGTCGCCCCTTGAATTAATTTTCCCTTATCATAGAGTAAAGATACTCCAAGTCCGTCAAACTTGAGCTCTACAAAATATTCAAGAACAGTATCAGAGCTTTCTTTCTTTAGGATGTTAAGACACCTCGTCTCAAAGTCTTGAAGATCAGCAGGAGAAAATGCATTCCCTAACGAAAGCATAGGGATTTCATGTGAAACCTTCTCAAGTGCCGATTGTACCACTGTCCCAGCACTTTCAGTAGGAGAATCAGATTGATGAAACTGAGGATAAAGAGATTCCCATGATTTTAAGAGTTCAAAAAGGGCATCAAATTCAGAATCGGAAAGTATTGGTGCATCATTTGTGTAATATAACTGTTGATGATATCGAATAACATCGCGCAATGATTGAATATTTTTTTTCACGAGAGCCTTATCAGGATTACGAGGCAATCCTAATAAATATCTGCCGATAGAAATGGCCTTCTTTGAGTTCATAAGCTCTTATATTGAGATTATATAGAAACGAAAAAAAAAGAGGAGGGGAAGTACTAGAATAAATCCAGAAATTATGGAAAAATAAAAAGTGTAATTTCTTCCCCTAAAATGCATAAAGCTCTCGTTCGTACAGCACTTGCTCCCGCAGCTATTGGTCCATATTCACAAGCAACAGTATACAGAAACATAATGTATATTTCCGGTCAACTCGGTATTACACCAACCAATTCAACGCTCCCAGAAGATTTTGCAACAGAAGTAAAAAACGCACTCTACAACCTGAAATCTATAGTCGAAGCTGGAGGCTCCAAAATGGACCGTGTGCTAAAAGTCACAGTACTCCTGTCAGATTTTGATAATTTTGAGACCATGAATGATTTATATGTTCGATTTTTCCCAGAAAACTATCCTGCACGTGAGTGCTACGGTGTCAAAGAACTCCCAAAAGGGGCTCGAATAGAAATTTCAGCAACAGCATATGTCCGGGAAGATTTTTAAAATTCTCCCCATATATATTCCTGATGAACTCTCTCTCAGAAAAACAAAACTATAGAGTACCAATTTCCCCTGAAAGAGCTGTTGAAATACTTGATGCTGCTTGATCGGCAACTCCTGCAATTTCAGGATTCATCACCTCTGGAATATTTGCTAAAAAACCTTCTCGCAAAACTTCACCAGTGGCCTGTATTTGACCACCTGCATATTCAGTCGCAAATGGAAGAGCCGCTAAAGCCAACCCTATTACAACGCCACCTTTTATAACATTTTTAGCTCCTTGCTTGAATCGCTCATGAAATGGTTTTTTTGAAGAGAGAGACATTTGACATAAATTATAAACATATAATAAATGCATATTTTTTCTTTCGCAACACTATTTTATTAATGGAGTTCACATTCTATTTGTCATGGTTTTTTGATCCAACCTTTCTTATTTCTAAAAGAATTTTTTTTGAAACGAACTCAAGTAAATCTTCATCAGATGCAGAAAAAATACCGGATGGACTTTTAAATTTTTGAAATAATTTTTTTTTGGTGTGCGCCCCGATTCCTGGAATTTCATCAAAAACAGATGCTGTTTCTGATTTTTTTCGAAGTTGTTTATTAAAAGTGATAGCAAACCTATGAGCCTCATCACGTATTTGTTGTAAGAGTTGATTTTCAGGAGCATTTTTTGGAACAACAAGAGGATTTGACTGGCTGGGGATAAATATTTCTTCTTCTCTCTTCGCCAGACTACACACTGGGATACTCTCTGAAAGACCTATCCTATCGAGAACCTTTACTACAGCAGAAAGTTGACCCTTTCCACCATCGATTACAAGGAGATCGGGGATAGCTTTTGCATTTTTTCTTAATTTTTTCGGAGAAATTTTCAAAAGAAGAACATCTTCCCCTGTTTTCTCTTTATGCTCTTGAATACTCTTTTGAAAAGATTGTGGGGGGTTCTTCTCTTCAGAGAAACCAATTTTTTGCAATGAGACAAGGAGTCTCAAATCTCTTTTTGGATAAAGAAATCGAAGTGTTTTTTCGCGAGAACTCAGGAAAAACACCTGTAATAATTCTGCTTCTATAAACTCTTGATAAAATTTAGGGAGAACAAAAAGACCGGTAACAAAAGAGCTTCTTCCAATCTTTCGTAACTGAATATACCCAATATCCTTCTGAACTGATTCATCTCGAAATACAAATTGATGAAGAAATGACCCCATAAGAAATATTTTTCTTTCTTTCATGAGGGTTTCAACAAGTTGAAGCTCTGATTGTTTTTTTACCTCTCGAAAAACAATGGATTGAGAATGACGAGAAAGGTGTTGCAAACGCCTTCCAAGCACTTCTGCCATAGCTTGAAAATCATCTATTTTTCCCTCTGGAAGAGTTTTTATTTTATATTTTCTATATTCAGACTTCGCTGGTTTTCCCTCAAGAAAAACAATCTGAGATCCCACTGGGTGAGTACCAGAAAGATGTGAAATATCATAACATTCAATCCTCTCTGGACGATGAGAAAGCATGAGGGATTTTTGCAGGAGATCAAGAACATCTTTCTTTTCATAACTTGCTCGTGAATTTGCAGCCTGAAGAGCAGCATTTTTTTGGGCTATCTCTAAAAGTTCACGTTTCGCTCCTCTTTGCGGAAACCTGATTTCCGACTTTCGTCCAGTATATTTCTCTATAAATGCCTCCCATAAGGAATATTGACTCTCTAAAAGAATCTCAGGAACAAGAAGCAGAGGTGGTATTTCTGGTGAATAGGAGAGATGATCTCGTAAAAAGGTGAGAAAAGTTTCTCTCTCATCTTCTCCACTGAGAAGAGAGAAATTTTCGGTTCGAAGGATTTTTCCTTTTCGAATATATAAAACATGAAAAAAACTTTTCTCCTTTCCAAAAGAGAAACCAATAACATCTGCTGAAAAATTCTGAGGTACAGCAGCTACTTGTGCTGCATCAAATGTCTGAACATATATAAGAAGATCACGAAATCGACCTGCCTTCTCAAACTCCTTCTTTTGTGCTGCTTCATTCATAATATCCTGAAGACGATGTTTTATCGATGATGTATTTCCTCGAAGAAATCGAACAACTTCTTGAATATCTTCATTATACTTCTCAACTGATATTCGTTTATTACATGGAGCAGTGCAACGTCGTATCTGAAAATCAAGACATGGTATTTTTCTATTTTCTGGGTTCTGAAGAGGTTCTCCATCCTGTGAAATCTCGACCTTACATGTTCGAAATAAAAGAATTTCTCGAAGAAATTCTATAATTTTCCGGACATGTTTTGCTTTTGCATATGGTCCAAAATATAAAGATCCATCCCGTTCCAGTTTTCGCGTAAAAACAACCTTTGGGAATGGTTCTTTAGTAATCTTCACATATAAAAAATGCTTGTCGTCACGGAGAAGAATATTAAAAGGAGGCTTATGTTCATGAACAAAATTTGCCTCAAGTACGAGAGCTTCCACTTCACTTCGAACAGTAACATACGTAATATCAGCAATTTTTTTTACCATTTTCCGAGTCTTGGAGCTATGATTGGCACTCTTATGAAAATAACTCCTCACCCTTTTTCTCAAATTGAGAGCTTTTCCTATATAGAGGAGTCTTTTATCCTCATCAAAAAACTGATACACGCCAGGCTCTTGGGGAAGATTTTTTAATGCTTTCTTTATTGCCGATGGAATATTCTTCTCTGTATTCATTTTTATTAAAAGTATACATGATTCTTTTTACATTTTGTAAGAGTGCTTCACTGCTTGATATTTCCATATATAAATGTTATAGTTATAAGAAATATATTTTAATCCAATGAGTAAAGATAAAGAGATTCAAAATCTTAAAAAACAACTCAAGCACACACAAGAAGCAGTTCTCCTTGGGCTTCTTATTATAGCTGTTGCCATTTGCTACAGTATTTACCTGGGTATTAAATAGACTTCTTCAGTCTGTATAATTCCATTGAAACATTCCGCACCGCTCGAGAGGGAATATCCGTAGTAGTAATCAATGTCTGCATTGATGAAACCATCTCCGCAAGATGTTTTCTTCGACGTGAATCAAGCTCAGAAAAAACATCATCCAAAAGAAAAAGAGGTTTTTGTCCTGTTATACTCTGAAGATATTCATTCTCAGAAATTTTTAATGCAAGAATAGCACTTCGAACCTCTCCGCGAGAACCACACTCCTGCAACGGAGTATCACGAAGAGTAAAAGAAAAATCATCCAAATGTGCACCAGATGTCGTTACACCCCGGAAAATATCTCTCTCATGATTTTTTTGGAGAGTCTCTAAAACATTCTCAGAAACATGAGAGCAAAAACGCAAAGTGAGTTTTTCTTTTGTTCCAGATATTTCGCAATATCTCCTGGCAACGGCATCTGAGATAGCTTCAAAATATTGAGATCGGACCTGAGTAATCGCTTCAGACTCTCGAGAGAACTCATTATCATAAAAATCGAGTTCATCTTTTTTCGAAATTCCTTCTGCTACTCTCTTTAAAAGAGCATTTCGTGTCTTTAAAATTTTTTCAAACCGTCTCATGGACTGAAAGTGTGAAGAAAAAAGAGGAATAAGAACACGATTCATATACCGGCGTCTTTTTTCAGGAGAGGAGTGAGGGAGAAAAAGATCTTCGGGTGAAAAAAGAACAGCAAAAAAAGATTTTTTCTTCAATATTTCAGCTGGCTGAGTAATAATTTCATTAAAGGAGAGTACCGTTTGTTTTTTTGGGGAATTTTGCCAGCGAAAAATAAAAGAGTCATTCTCAGTTTCTGCAGATACTTCAGCAAGATTTTGACCATGCTGTATACACTGCATCGTTTGCTGAGCACGAAATGATTTGAGCGTGGCAAGTGTGTACACAGCCTCGAGAATACTTGTCTTTCCTGACCCATTTGGACCAGTAATAATAAGTCCCTCTCTTGGTATATCTAAGGCGAGGTCAGTGAGATTCCGGAAATTTTTCAAATGAATGTTTCTCAGCATAGAAAGGTATCAACAGAAAAGAGATACCTACTCATCAGCAAATTGTTTTGCCCAATCTTTCATCGCTCTCTTCAAACGAGAATCATAAAATTTCTGCCATACAAATCCAACAAGAATACCACAAAATGCAGATAATAAAACTGTAAAAGCCAAGAGAAAAGGAAGATTCTCACTAAGAAATGCTGTACCGCCAATTCCAACAAGGAGCCCAAAAAGAGTGGGGATAGGCCAAAATTTCTTTTTCTCTTCTGGTGAATTTGCCTCTCCCGTACGAGAAAGCTGAAGAATAGTATTTGTAGAAAGAATAACCTCTTCATCAGCGCGAGCAGCAAGAATCTCAGAAATATCCTTATGAAGTATTGTTTCTGCAAGCTCAGAAAGATGAACAGAAGCATGTTTACTACTGAGTGTCATTTTTCCAGAAAGATCATTCGGAATCGACACTGGATCAGTTTGAACAATGGCCTCATCTAATTTAATGGGCCGAATGGTAAATGGAAACTTTCCCATATGATTAATATTTAAAAAAATATTCGCATATTTTCATAAAAAACGCAAAAATATATTCCATGGAAAAAGTTATAATATTTGGAGCTCAAAGCTTACTCGGAAAAGAGTGTTTTTCAGTCTTCTCTCAATCAAAACTATATGAGGTCATTCCACTTTCTCATTATAATTATGACCTTTTAAACGCAGAAGAACTCAAAAAAGCTTTCTCAGACCACAACCCAGACATCGTTATCAATTGCGCAGAATTTGCAGATATCGATGCCGCAGAGAAAAAAGAAAATGAAGATCTCGTATATACTCTTAATTGTGATGCTCCAGAAATGATGGCACACCTATGCACCAAGTCTGGAACAAAATTTATTCACTTTTCGACGGATCATGTATTCGATGGAAAAGAAGAAACATACAATGAACAGTCACCAGTACATCCAATAAACGTATATGGAGAATCAAAAGTAGAAGGTGAATTGGCTATATGGGAAGAGAACCCCTATGCCATCATTATTCGCACAGGTACACTTTTTGGAGAAAGTTCTGATAATTTTGTAACACAAGCCATATCACTCGCAAAAAAACACAGAAAGATATTTGCTGTCGATGATGAAATGAGTAATTTTACGTCGGCAAAGGATGTAGCTGAGAGCGTATTCCAAATGATTGAGGATGACCCCGAGCAATACGGAGTATTCCATTTATTTGGAAAAGATTTTACTTCACCAGCTATAATTGCTACAAAAATCATTCATATTCTTTCTTCTCGGTCAGCTCTTACTCTTGTGCACGCAGATGAAGCATATCAACAAGCAAAAAGAGCAAAAAAACGTCATTTAGAAGCCAGTAGGGGACAAGTTCTTCCGGGAATACTTGAGACATTCCCTTCTATCGTTTCTCCCATATAATCCACACATATGAAATCTCTTCTCAGATCAACAATGGAAGGCCTTCTTCTTCCAAGAGCAAAAAAAGTTCTCAAGAACGCTCGAAATATCATTGGAATTACTGGTTCTATCGGAAAAACATCAACAAGAATGGCAATAAAAGATATTCTTTCACAAAAATATACCGTTCAGACCAGCCCACAAAACTTCAATACCAGAATCGGACTTCTTCTTTCCATTTTAGATATTCCTGCTGCAGGGAAAAATCCAATCGAATGGTTTTTAATACTCCTAAAGGTCTATCTGAAGAAACTTCCAAATCCTGAAATCCTTATCCTCGAATATGGTATTGATAGCAAGGGGGATATGGACGAACTTCTAAAAATTGCCATACCCAATATCGCTGTTCTTACTCCAATAACACTCGCTCATACCGGAGCAGGTCAATTCTCTGATATAGATCAAATCCGACACGAAAAGTTGAAACTTGCACACTGTGCCCGAAAAGTAATTGCCAATGGATTTGACAAGGATACCGTAGAAACACTTCGAAAAACCATCCCTCATGCCCTAACCACTTTTGGAATCGATCAAGACAACGATATCCCCATTAGTGAAACGGAAATTACAGAAAATGGTATTTCATTTTTTGTTGAAGGGGAAAAATTCTTTGCACCAGTATTTGGCCTATTTCAATCACAAATATTCACACCAGCAATTCTTCTGGGCATTGGATATGGCATTCCAATAGAAGAGATTAGACAAGCTATCAAAAAATATCTCCCTCCTCCTGGGCGAGGACGAATATTTTCGGGAATAAATGGATCAAAAATATGGGATTTCTCATATAATTCTTCACCATCAGCCGCACAAAGTGCCATCACAGCATTAAAAACCATACCATCACAGTCCCGAAAAATAGCACTCCTGGGAAATATGAACGAACTGGGAAAGTATTCTGATCATGAACATGAAAAAATTGGGAGATTGGCAACACAAATTGCTGATTACACATTCTTTATAGGGAAAGATACCAATGGGATGATACGAGGCGCTCAATCCGGAAGAAAGATTCAAACATTCAAAAATGCAAAACAAGCGGGGATATTTTTAAGAGATTTTTTACAAGAAGGAGATTTTCTACTCGTCAAAGGTTCACAAAATGGTGTTTTTCTAGAAGCAGCAATAAGTGAAATCCTCAAAAACCCGGATGACAAAAAATTTCTCTGTCGACAAGGTGAATATTGGGAAAAAGTTCGAGAAAAATCTTTCGCTGCTCACTAAATATCCCTTATTTCGTTATTGATTGTTCTACAAAAAGTCCCTACTATTTTACGGAAATTTAAATATATATGCACACAGAAAAAGAGCTTCCAAATGGATTAAAACTCATAATAGCACCACTACATAACACAAAAGCTATTACAGTTCTTATTCTCGTAGGATCAGGAAGTCGCTATGAATCAAATCATGAGAGAGGTATTGCACATTTTTTAGAACATATGTTCTTTAAAGGGGGTAAAAAATTTGATAGCCCTAAAAAAGTTGCTGAGACTATCGATTCAGTCGGCGGTGATTTCAACGCCTTCACTGGCAAAGAGTATGCAGGATACTATGTAAAGTGTGCATCAGAAAAGAAGAAAGTAGCATTTGATGTTTTAAGTGACATGCTCCTCTCTACAAAACTCGATATCAGTGATATTAATCGAGAACGAGGTGTCATCATTGAAGAACTCAACATGTATGAAGACACCCCAATGTATCAAATCGGATGGGATTTTGAACGACTTCTCTATGGAGATACTCCCATGGGGCGTGATCAGATTGGCCTCCCTCAAACAATAAATGCTTTCTCGCAAAAAGATTTTCAAACATATAGAAAAGATCTCTATACCGGAGATAACACTGTAATCATCGTTTCTGGTGATATTTCTCATGAAGAATCAGAAAAACTCACAAAGCAATATTTCACATTTCCTGATCAAAAAAAAGTCCGATCAGTAGAACCTACAAAAATACCTTCTCCATCACATAAAGTACATATTCGAACGAAAAAAACAGAACAAGCTCATCTTGTAATCGGATACCCAGCTGCTTCCTTTGGACATAAATACGAATTTGCCACACGACTGCTTTCTATTATACTCGGAGGAAATATGAGCAGCCGAATGTTCCTAAATGTCCGTGAGGCAAAAGGGCTCTGCTATTCTGTATCAACTTCTAGTGATCATTATTCAGATAGTGGCATTATATCGACACATGCTGGAGTAGATCTTTCGAGAGTATCAGAAGCTATTTCAGCGATTGTCGGTGAGTATCAAAAAATGAGAGAATTAGGTCCAACAACTGAGGAAGTGGAAAAGGCAAAAAGTTATTTAAAAGGAAAACTCATTTTACGCATGGAAGATAGTGAAGAACTAGCAAGTTTCCTTGGAGTGCAGATGATACTTAAAAATAAACTCTCTGATCTGGAAGAAGTATTCACAAAAATTGAGAATACGACAGAAGAGGAAATCTCTCAAATTGCCAAAACATATCTCCTCCCTGAAAACTGTCGACTAGCTGCTATCGGACCTTTTCAAGGAAGGGAGGAGGAGTTTCAAAATATTATCTTACAATAAGAAAGAAAAAAACAAGAGTTGCAATTCCTAAAAAAAAGGTGAACGATATATTTAGTAGTCTAGAATCATGAAGCAGATACAAGATCTCAAACAACAGCTCCTCAAGGAAACAAAGAGAAGAAAGATTATTCTTCTCTCGTCAGTCATTTTTCTCATTGGATCAATCCTGCCATGGTATATGATTCCATACCCGTATTTTACTGGAGGAATGCTAAAAAACGTCACACAAAATGGATGGCATGGAATAGGTTTTATTGGCGTATTAGCAGCGATTTTTATGATGAGTATGTGGATTATTCTTCAACAAAAGCCATCTCTTAAAGAATTAAAAAACAACAACATTCTTCTTGAAAAAATACTTGCTTCAGCAATGCTAGCAAGCCCTATTATTTATCTTCAGCAAATTCATTTTACTTTTTCTATTACTGGTATCGGTCTCTGGCTATCAATGCTTGCAGGAGGCATATCAGTGTATTTTGCTTTTCAAAATAAATGAAATAAATGTAAGATGTATTCCTCAAAAATGCTTTCTTTCTTTCCTGCTAATGAATATCGAAGAAGTCCGTAAAGTCATCAGTACAAATGATGTTGTTATCTTCGGAAAAGGGAAAAAAGGTGAGCCTGAATGTGGAGATACTGCTGAAGTGCAGGGGATTTTTGATGAACTCGCACCAGAATACATTATGATTGATATTCTGGATGACAAAGAAGGGTGGGATGAGCTCTTGAGTGAAATCACAGACTGGACGAGTTTTCCGCAAGTTTTTTTACAGGGAGAATTCATCGGAGGTTCCAATGAGGTAATGCAACTCGAAGAAGAGGGTATTCTCGAAGAAAAGTTTGGTATGCACTAAATTAGGAGAAAGAAAAATATTAAAAATACAAGCAAAATTGTAAAATTTTTCTCACCATGAACCGCTCCTCAATACACAAAATGTTCCACTATACAATCTTCATTTTTAAATTCTATGAAACAGTATCTCAATCTGGCTCAAAAGATATTCGACGAGGGGAGTCATAAAGGTGATCGAACGGGAACAGGAACAACATCACTGTTCGGTGCCCAGATGCGTTTTGATCTTCGAGAGAACTTTCCCGTCATAACGACAAAAAAACTTCATCTCAAATCTATTATTTATGAACTCCTTTGGTTTCTAAAAGGAGATACAAATATCCAATATCTCCAAGATCACGGTGTTCGTATTTGGAATGAATGGGCAGATAAAAATGGAGATCTCGGTCCCGTTTATGGAAAACAATGGCGAAAATGGAAAACAGATGATGGAAGAGTTATAGATCAGATTTCAGGAGTCATAGATCAAATAAAAACAAATCCAAACTCCAGAAGACTACTCGTCTCAGCATGGAATGTCGGTGAGATTGATAAAATGGCACTACCACCATGTCATCTCTTATTTCAGTTTTATGTCAGCAATGGTGAATTGAGTTGCCAGCTCTACCAGAGAAGTGCAGATCTTTTCCTTGGTGTCCCTTTTAACATTGCCAGTTATGCTCTTCTGACACTGATGGTGGCACAAACCTGCGGATTAAAACCGGGTGATTTTATTCACACCCTGGGTGATGTTCACATATATGATAATCATGTTGAACAAATGAAAGAGCAATTATTACGAACACCAAAAAAACTTCCAAAAATGAAACTGAATCCCGAAAAAAAAGATATATTTTCCTTTACATATGAAGACTTTGAGCTCATAGACTATGAAAGTTGGCCACATATTGCAGGAAAAGTAGCAGTATAATAAAATACAAACATGCTCTCTCTAATAGCTGCCATCGGGAAAAATCATGAACTTGGAAAAGAGAACCAGCTCCTCTGGTCTCTTCCAGATGATTTACAATCATTTAGAACCTATACTGATGAACACCCTATTATTATGGGACGAAAAACGTTTGAATCAATTGGAAGACCCCTTTCAAATAGAAAAAATATTGTCATTACACGAAATATTGATTTTCAACCTTTTGGAGTAGATGTTACGAGCTCACTTGAAGCTGGCATATCCCTCGGAAGAAATCTTGAACATTTCCCTATTATTATCGGTGGTGCCCAAATTTATCGTCAGTCCATCCCACTCGTTAATCACATGAAAATTACGCATGTAGATGGAGAATTTCCCGATGCTGACACATTTTTTCCGGATATTGATCCGAAACAATGGAAGGAGGTGTCTCGTATTCATCATCAAAAAGATAAAGATCATAAATATGCATTTGATATCGTAGACTATGTAAAAAAAGAGAATTCTTTATAATTGTCTTTTCAATCTCATAAATGAGTACTAAATGTTGTGGAAGAGCATTATTATAATAAGAGTCTTCTTCTTATTCCATAAGAAAAACTCTTACCATTTCTCTTTGCATTTGAAAAACAATCCTATAACCCCCCTTTTTTTTCTGCTGTAGTAAAAAAACAAATAAATTTCTGGTTCATTCTTCTTTCATCACCTCCAGCACAACTTGTATTCCATCAATTTCAACTTCAGAAATTTCATCGGGATTTGTACAAGAAGTCAATATGTCTGATGCCAACACCTCATTTTTGATAAGAGTATGGAACTGCTGAACTACTTCATCAGCACCAGTAATCGAGATAATGATTCGATCAGAAATATCATAATCTGCTTTTTTTCTGAGTTCTTGAATATGCCGAATAATCTCACGAGCAACTCCTTCTGCTTTTAATGCAGGTGTTATCATCGGGTCTAATGCCACAACAATCCCTTTATCCGACTCTACATCAAGACCCGCTTTTCCTATAAAACCGATTTCTATTTCATCAGTTTCAAGTTTCCATTTCCCAGCAACAGTTACCGTGCCATTCTCATTTTTCACAAAGTTTCCTGATTTTGCTTCACGAATAATATCCTGAATCTCTCTTCCAAATTTTGGTCCAAGTTTGCGTGCATCTGGCTTTGCGACTACTTCAGAAAGTTCATCTGGATTCTCCACTATCTCGAGCTCTTTCACATTAATTTCTTCTGTAATAATATCAAGGTTCTCAAGAATCATCTCTTGAGAAATTCTTGGTGGAAGTGCGACTTTTACTTTTGAAAGAGGTTGTCGAACTTTTATTTTCTCTTTTGCACGGATTGTGAGAGCAAGTGAAATAATTGTACGAACCGCTGAAATTTCAGTGAGAAGATTAGGATTTGCATAAAAAGATTGAAAATCTGGGAAATCCGTTAAATGAATTGATTCTGGATCACTACTCCTTCTGAGATTTTGCCATATTTTTTCAGGAAGAAAGGGTGAAATAGGTGCAATAATTTGAGAGACCGTTTTTATTACAGTATACAAAGTCAAAAATGCTTCATTTTTATCAGTATCTACTTCAGATTTCCAAAACCTCCTTCTGCTTCTGCGAATATAAAAATTTGTTAATTTATCTAAAAATTCTGGAACAAGACGACACGCTGCATCAATCTCATATGAGTCCATATTGCTTCGAAAATTCTGAATGAGTGTTCTCATTTCAGTAATGATCCACTTGTCTAATTTATTATTTAAACACGTTTGTAGCCCTTTCCATTCACCTTTTTCCCACTGATCAATATTCGCGTATGTCACAAAGAAGGAGTATGCATTCCAAAGCGGAAGAAATACTCTTCTCATCACCTCTGAAACACCCTCTTCAGTAAATCGAAGATCATCGGCTTTAACCACCTGGGAGTGCATGAGATAAAAACGCATTGCGTCAGCTCCATACTTATCAAAAATAACCTGAGGATCTGGATAATTCTTCTTAGATTTACTCATCTTTTGCCCATCTTCAGCCAAAACAATTCCATTTACAATAACATTTTTAAAAGCTGGAGAGTCAAAAAGAATATTTCCCAGTACATGAAGCGTATAGAACCATCCGCGTGTTTGATCTAATCCTTCTGCAATAAAATCTGCAGGAAATCCAACCATACTCTCTGCTGATTGCCCTTCCTCAAAAGGAAAATGATTTTGAGCATATGGCATCGATCCACTTTCAAACCAACAATCAAGAACCTCAGGAACACGATGCATATCAGTCGAACACTCAGGACATTTAATAAGAATATTATCAATGTATGGCCTGTGCAGATCAAGCTCTCCAAAATCGTTCGTTGGCAATTGTGAAAAAGAGTATTCCAGTAGTGTTCCAGGGGGGAGACGAAGACCAAACACAGCTTCTTCTGCAAGATTCCGAAAATACTTTACAATAAGGCGTAAAACGGCACCATGTGTAACAATAAGAACATTCTTATCACCGTGTGTCTTTTCTACTTCTTGTAAAAATTCCAGCGTACGTTTTTCTACATCCGCCTCTGATTCACCCTCATGAGGATTTTGATGAAACCGTGGACCAGCATCAAAACTAGCCTTCCATTCTGGAATTGGTTTTGAATCGAGTTTTCCCGCATCGATTTCTTTGATTCGCTCATCCGAAATAATCTCAACATCTACACCCGCAGAATCAGCAATATGTTGAGCAGTTTGTCGAGTACGAAGAAGAGGGGAACAATAAATAACATCAATACCTTTTTCTTTTAAAAGACTTCCTATTTCTTGAGATTGCTTGACTCCAAGTTGAGTAAGAGAAACCCTATCATCAATTTGTGTTGAAAGAATATTCTCAACATTATGAGTCCCTTCACCGTGCCGAACAACAAATATCTTCCCCGTTTTTTTTGCCTTTTTTCCAATCTCCTCAACGGACCCGACTACTTCACGATGGTTACATTTTTCACACTTCCACACAGGAATCGGCGCCCCCCAATACCTACTCCGTGAAATTGCCCAATCCGGTGCCCCTTCTAAAAGTTTTCCAAATCGACCATCTCTTAGGTGGGACGGAACCCAACTAATATCTCTATTACTCTCAATAAGTTGTTTTTTAATCTTCTGTATGTCTACAAAAAAAGTGTGAATTCCTCGATACATAAGAGCACAATCAGTTCGCCAACAAAAAGGATAGCTATGACGAATCCACTCCTGTTTGAATAATTTCCCCTCATCTTCGAGTTTTTGAACAACTCTTTTGTTCACATTGTCTTTTATGGAATCAGCAACCGTCTCATCCTTTCGAAAATAGAGTCCAGAAAATTCCGGAATCGAATCATCAAAATAACCATTTTTATCAATGGGATCGATTGGTTCTATGGAGTGAGCCCGGCACACACGACTATCTTCTTCACCAAAAGCTGGTGCCAAATGAACAATTCCCGTTCCATCAGCATCACTCACAAAGTCATTTCCTAATATCTGAAAAGCATTTTTGTGATCTGCAAAAAATGAAAAAAGGGGAGTATATGTTTTTCCAACGAGATCAGATCCGTGATAGATTTGAATAATTTTTGGTAAAGTTGATAAAGACTCATTTGACTGAAGATCTTTTGCAGAAGGAAATAATTCATTCTTCTTTTTTTCAAAAATACTCTTTGCCAAAATATAGTGTTTATTCTCTCCTGATTTATTCTCATATTCTACTTTCACATACTCAATATCCGGATTCACACAGAGTGCCAAATTACTCGGAAGCGTCCACGGTGTTGTTGTCCAAGCTAATACATATGTTCCTGGCTTATCAGCAAGTTCAAACTTCACTGTAACTGCTGGATCATCAATATCTTTATAATTCAAATTCGCTTCAAAATTACTAAGAGTAGAAGCAAGTTTTGGAGAATACGAAACTACTTTTTTACCCTCATAAATAAAACCTTTTTTCCAAAGTTCTGAAAAAACCCAGAGAATTGATTCCATATATTGAGGATCCATCGTCCGATATGAATTCTTAAAATCAACCCATCGCCCCATCCTCTCGACAGTTTGTTCCCATTCACCAGTGTATTTCTGAACAATACCGCGACAAGATTCACAAAAATTTTGGATACCATACTTTTCAATATCCTCACGATTCTTAAAGCCAAGTTGCTTCTCCATTTCATGTTCCACAGGTACACCATGACAATCCCAACCAAAGCGACGAGGAACATATTTACCGAGCATGGTTTGATACCGAGGGATAAGATCTTTTAGTGTTCCAGCAAGAATATGTCCATAGTGTGGCAAACCCGTTGCAAATGGAGGACCATCATAAAAAGTAAATTGATTTGACACATCACGATTTTCAAGAGACTTTCGAAAACAGTCATTTTCTTTCCAGAAACAAAGAATCTCCTCTTCGATTTGAGGAAAATGTACTCTTGCATCAACCGGTTGAAATGAGGAAGTCATAGTATTTCTAAAAAAAGCCAGCAAATATCATGCTGTCCAAGGATCCCAATCTACTGGGATGGTACCACCCTGGTTTCCCCTGATAAATCAGAGAACACTTATTCATCGCTTAACGGAGCGGATCCGGTGAGTTCTACTAACTGAAATTTCAGCGTTCTTCTCACAGCTCTTCTGGCGATACCCAGAATCAAACGCTTTTCCTCACACAGCATACGCCTTCGATAATACTCATGCAATAGAGAATGAATAAATTTTTATCAAAAATACACATAATAAATGTATTGTTATATAAATATAATATGGTATAATAATTTCTGATAATATGAAATACAAAAAACTCCTGAGCCGGCATAATGATAAATTTTTAAATATATCTTTATCTGAATGGATTCGTGTTCTTCCTGCATTTATCATAAAACTCCTTATACAGGTGTCTGTCATTGCAGGTGGTACTATTATTACTGCACTATTCATCGAAGAATATGGAGCCGATAAGCTGCCGATTTTTTTTATGATCCAAGCACTACTTGTTATTTTTGGGACAACAATTGCAAGTGGTTTTCTCAAAAAGCATCAGCCGAGCAACTTAATAATATGGGGGAGCTTCTTAGCATCTCTTTGTTTTATTTCTGCTTCCTTTATAAAAGACCAACCAATATTCTATTTTTCAATTCTTTTTATAGGGTTTTCTATTTTTTTAACTCAGGTTTCAATCTGGATGCTCCTTTTTATAGAAAACCTCTTCTCCCCACTTGAAGGAGAGAGAACAATTCCAGTCATTGAAAGTGCCGAACCAATTGGCGGAATTGTCTCGGGTCTTGTAATTATCAGTTTTGTTAGCGAAATCAGCGCCCTGAGAATGATTCTTATTGTTGGAGTAATACTCGCGATAGTTCCATCCTTTCTGCTTGTTTCAATACAAAAATTAAACTCTATTCCTGTTTTAAAAGTTCGTCGAAAACACCGACTTCAAAAACAAATAAAACGAAATATGTTTCAAAATTCTATACGATTCTTCCGGAAGAATCGTTTTGTAACCGGACTCTTTATTTCTATCTTTCTCACTTTTTTTATCGTTCAAATCCTTGAATATCAATACACCCTTGCAGTAGACGAAAAAGTTCAAATAGAAGCTGCTCATTCATATGGACCACATACCGAACATGCCATCGCAAATGCACTCACACATAATTTTGGAGAAATACAAATTGGAATCTTTGGAATCCTCTTTTTTATACAAATTTTATTCGCAAGCAGGTTATTACAGATGCTCGGCGTCATGAAGACATTTGCTTTGGGGCCACTCCTGTCACTGATCTCCTTTTCAGCAATGTTCTTTCATCCAAGTTTTATAACAACAATACTGGCAAAAGGAACATTTGAAGTCACTCATGGAATCGGAAAAAATGCTTTCGCAAACATATTCTATGCACTCCACGAAGACATACGTGATGACGCAAAAGAAGTGCTAGAAGGTATCGGAAAACCATTAGGCCTTTTTTTTGGAACCGTTGCTATCCTTCTGATGGAATTGTTCTTACCTCATGAAAAATTATCAATATGGATTACCATTACACTCTGCATCACTACTGCTTTTTTATTCTTTTTAATACTTCGACTTCAAAAAAAATATACACTCGTGAGCAAAAGAAAACTCTGTTCTCAAGGAAATCTTCCGGAAAAAATGAATGCCATTGAAATACTCAGTCAAAAAGGACATATCGGTTCAACAGAATATCTCATTGAAGCGCTTCACAAAAAAAACGAACTTCCTGAAGTACAAATAAAAATTCTAAAGGTCATGGGTATTCTTGAGGATCAGATGGCAATTCCTGCCATTTTAAAAAGTTTTCATAGTCCGCAACAAAGCATCCGACTTGCCGCAGTAAGAGCCCTTGGAAACTATCAGCACCTTGGAAAAAAATTCTTCTCTCAGGCCTTTTCTGTCTACAGTATGCAATCAGCACTGAAAGAAATATTTCTAGACAATCGTGATATGGATATAAAGATTGCAGCCATAAAAGTATTTGCCAACCTCAAAGACCCAAGTATCATCCCGTTTCTCATTAAGATTCTCAAAACAAAAGATCCAGAGCTCATGGCTGAATCAGTCTCTGTCTGTGGGATGTTTAAAGACGTTGGAACTATTTCATATCTGGAAAAACATCTCAATGACCCTTCTCCTCAGGTTCGGGCTGCAACAATCATCGCCCTATGGCAGTTTAGGAGATTACGAGTAAAACTTCTTGGTAAAATGGTTGATATGCTCGACTCAAAAAATGAGGAGGATCTTCTGGCAGGTATTCATACCGTTGGAGAAACAAAATCTGTACAAGAACGAGAGCGACTTATAGATTTTCTCTCGAATAAAAATGAGCGTGTCCGACGATATGCTGCTATAGCTCTTGCAAAGATGAATGAAAATAAAGCAATCGAGCATCTCGTCGAATTCCTTTTTCATGAAGAAAAAATAGTTGGACTAAAGACAAAAAAAATGATGCGCGGTGTGCATAAAAAAATACAAAATAAGATTAAAAAAAGAAGTATACAAGAGGCAATAGCACGAGTATCAAAAATACTCAAAAAATCAAAAACAAGCATATTAGAAGATTTAAAACCAAAGGATCTCCATGAAATTTTTCATCTTTTTCATCTCATAGATGCTGAACGTGAAATGTGGAAAATCAGAATGATTCTTAAAGAAAAAGGTGAACGACTCCCTGTATACAGCTAAAAATTCACTCTTCATTCCCTTTGTGATCATCTAGAGTACATTCTTTTCCAATAGTACCGAAAAACATCAACAAAATGAATTCGAATAATTTTTTTTGTAAAGATATCTAGAATCCCTCCCTCAGAGCACCTCCTTCCATCTGCAAGAACTTCGACCTCAGGATAAAATATTACTTTTTTCCCAATCCTCTTTGCCTGCAAACACATTTCAACATCAGACATAAAAATGAAGTAACGAGTATCAAAACCTCCGAGCTCATCCCAAACTTCCTTTCTCATAGCCCAAAAAGATGACTGGATCCAATCGACCTCTTTTATAGAATGCATATCCATATTTATTTGTTCATATTTTTCGACTGGTTTTCGAAATGGCCATACATTCCTCAGTGGTGTCCTCCTCAATAATTGAGCCACAGGAGTGGGGAAATGTCGTGCAGTGTACTCAAAGCAAGAGTCGGGGTTCTTCTGACGAGGTCCAAGAATTCCAATATCAGGATTATGAGTGACATAGTGAGTGATATTTAAAAATGTATTAGGATTGATGCTCACAATATCAGGATTGATAATAAACAAAATTTCTCCAGTCGCATGACTGGCAGCGAGATTATTTCCTGCTGCATATCCCTTATTTTTTGTAAAAAGAAGACGAACATTTTCCCGTTGATGAAGAGGATATAAAATTTCCCTATTCCGCTGTAATCCCGAGTTATCAACAATAATTATCTCAAGATCAAAATTTCTATTCTGCAGAAAGAGACTTTCGACATTTTTTAGTACCTCATATGGCTTTGAAGTATTCAGAATGATTGCCGAAACTTTTTTTACTACACTCATAAATGAAAAAATGATTGAATATCTCTTGCAGATATATGAACAGACATGCTCTGTTTCTTGCTTTTTAAAGAAGGATACTTTTTTAAAAAAACAACAACCTGATACAAAAGCGTCGGTTCTCGAAAGAGAATATAGAAAAATCTGAAAAAGAGGGAGAGAGAGATTCTCAATTTTAACCGAAAAGAGAAGGAATGACCGAATACATTTTTATAGAGAACAACAAGGTGTCCAAAAAAAGAATTTTTTCGTACCCACTTTGTTTTTTGTTTTCTATTTATAACGAGAGTACCTACATGCCACTGAGATTTCTCTTTCACTCCTACTTGACGGTTGTGCCAAACATGGGCATTTGCCACTAGAAGAGTTCGCACTCCTGCCCATTTGAGCCGATATGCCATATCAATATCATCCTTGTAGTGAAGAAATTCATCAAAATATTCATTCCTCTTGCCAGAATCTTTCCATACGATAGATTGCAAAGCAGAAACATGAAATACGGAGAGTGCACCGCTTGGACCAAATATCTCCTTGTTTTCTTGAAAGAGAGATGTATCAGGAAGTCCTTGTCCAATGTCAAAAAAATACTGACCCCGTGTGACACCTATTCCCATAGAATCAATAATCGGAAGCTTCTTATGGCGAAGAAAGTCCCAAGATAAAATTTTTACACCAGCGACACCATACTCTGGAGCATGAATAAAAGCGTCTATTACATTCTTTAAAAAATCAGATGCATAGAGCATATCATTACTGGCACAGACATAGTACGAACCAGTCATTTTCTCCATCATCAGATTATGTCCTCCTGAATGGAACAACTTGTTTTTACTTTTAAGAAATTGACAACTCCCGAGTTGTTGTGATGAGAGTGTTTTTCGAAGAAAGTTTTCTGCAGAATATTCAGGTCCATAATCAAGGAAAAGTATTTCTATATCACCCGGATACTTTAATTGTAAAAGGCTCGGAATTGAGTAGGGGAGATACTTCTCCCCACTGTAGAGAATAACTCCAATAGTGACTTTCGGATATTTCATACTTCATATAGTATCTCGTGAAATACGTATCAGAGCAAGCAATCAACCCAAAGAGGATAATCTGAAAAATTGACGTATTGTTGCAAGATTTTCAATACAAAGTTTTTAAATCTGAATTTTTGATTATTTATTTCTCTTTCAGTAATATAACGCATATGGACAAGAAAAATTATATTCTTTGGGGAATTGTTATTTTCATCTTCCTCTGGATGGGGACTACCCTCATACCAGAGCGAAATAAAGAGGCATCAATAAATAAAAATCAGTCTCAAGAAAACCGAGTCATACAAGCCGTACAATCAGCAAAAGCTCAAATACAATGTGGATACTCTAAAGTGGAATATGAATATATCACCCCATCAGAGGGGGTTGAAAAATTTATCGAAGCCCATCAGATCATATCTACAACCAATATTTTTGGAGATGAAGACGAAGAAAAAAAACAAAAACCAATAGAGTATGTTCTCAGAAAGGCAAAATCTTCTTGGCAAGTCTCCCTTACTCCAAACAACGAAGAAAAGACAATCCGTATTACTGGATACGGAAGAGATATGCTCAATCCACTCAAACGAGTAACTATACAATGTTCTTCGGGGGACCCTCAAGAATTGTAATAACACCTGTTTTTTGATCAACACTTATTTTCCCAGATTCACGAAGACGCCTCATCTCACGAGTAACAGTGACTCGATTCAATCCACTTCTTTTAGCAAGTTCCTCATGGGTGATGATAAGCGGTCTATTTAAAAATCCAAAGAAATTTTTCTGACGAGTATTTTTTAAACGACTTAACTCATTTAAAAGAAGCTCTCCAGCAGGTGCAGAACTATCTTTGAGACGATTTTCATAATCAGAAAGTCTTCCAGAAACTTCTTGCCAAAAACGTACCATGGCTCTTGGATTTGTAGAAATAATTTTCAACATCACATCTTGTGGAAAATTACAGATTTTTGAACCAAGGACCACTTCAGCAAAATGCTCAATTTTTTCTGGTTTCAAACTTATTCCACCAAATACCGAACCAGGGCCAAGAGTGTCAAATACAATCCTTTTTTCATTCCTCATATGGTATAAAATAACTTCACCCTGTTTTATCATATATATTTGGTCTGTTTGTTCACCTTCTTTATAGAGAACTGTCCCCTTCGGATAATCTTTCATATGCGTATTTCCAGCTACTTCATCAATCTTTTCAGGAGGAATATCACCAAGAAATTTAAAATTCCTCAGATACCAAAGCTTACTTCCACTGAGAGTCATATGTATATTTCAAAATATATGTTTAGTTTTGCTCTTCCGAGAGAAAAATACAAGAAAACGAAACAGGAGCACATACAAGAGAGGAGAAGTAGTAGAGACAAAAAACTCATACACATTTTCAGAGAACACCATAAAAATGCTTCTTTCTAGACTTCCACACCAATCGTATTGAGCCTCTCTCTATTTAGAGTGGAGCAATTCTCATTTTTCATTAAGCTTTTTTTTCTGTGGAACTTTGTTCCTTTGTAACTCTGCAACTTTGAGACTTTCTATCTTCCATATTCTCTCTTCTGTACCCCACACTCTCTTCTACTTCTTATATTCTTTTAAAGGAAGGTTTTTTGCACAAGCAGGACACTCTGACGTATGAAATGAAGGAGCATAAACAACCCCCATTGCATAGAGCTCATTTTTTGGCTCCATTAAGAAGGCATGACCCCTATGGATTCCATAGAGAATGGAAAACCCAGTAATTCCCATTTTTTCTTTTTTTTGTTTTATCTCTGCTACAAGTTCTCTTGAAGAAGTACCGTTATTACAAATATCTTCTATAAACAGAAGATGCTTGCCACGACACTTATCCAGTTGCTCTCCATAAATCCCTAGTACTCCTTCTCTCTTTTCAGTATATGCATATTCAATACCCGTTTTAGCAAACATACTCAACTGTACTACTTTTGGAAGCATAAGCGACCCCATAGCAACACCAACGATAATAAGATTTTTTTTATCTGAAAAAAACTCTTCAATAGCTGTTGAATAAAACTGAGCAAGTTCAAGCTCTTGAGCAGTGGTCAAAAGACGGTAGTTAATAAAATATTCTCCATGCATTCGTGAGCCATCTATTGCTTTTCCCTTATATTCGAAATGTCCTTCCTGAATAATGTGAAAACTTTTTAATTTTTCAATAAATTCTTCTGACCGAGAGAATGTCTTTAAATTTTTGGGTGCAGGAGGAGTCATAAGAAATAAAACTTCCTCCATTGTTCCAGAGTTCCTTTGTATCTGCAATCTCTTTCATGAAACTCAAAAAAAGTGTATAATAATAAGAATTAACTCTTAATACTCATGCCAGAAGGAAATCTCGAAATCAGCGCAAACCCTGAAATGAGAAAAGAGGCAGTGAACCGTTCAATGACAGACATGAATCAAGTCTTCAAAGAACGTGAAGTGATGGAAAAGGCAAAAAGCCTTGGATTGCATTATATTAATCTCCAAGAAACAGCTATTAACCCAGATTTATTTCAGATCATCCCAAAAGATGTTTCTCTCCAAGCATCAATAGTTCCTTTTTATCGACTTGGAAAACACCTTCGAGTGGCTTTTACTGAGCCAGAAAATGAAACAACAAAAAGGGCAATTACTGCTCTTGAAAAGAAATTTGAAATAGACCAAAGTCTTTGCTCAATAGAATCACTAACTTTCGCTCAAAAGAATTATGAAAAATTAGGAGTAAAAAAGGCTGAGACTATTCGTGCTGTCGTCGATGAAGATCGTGAAATCAATCTCCAAGATGAACTCAGAAAAGCAAAACAACTCCCTGATAGAATGAAAGGCGTAAAAACTGATATTGCCCTGAACATGCTCCATGAAGTAGTTTTGAGCCTTAGAGTTTCTGATATTCATTTTCAGCCAGAAGAAAAACAAACGAGCATCAGGGCACGTGTTGATGGAATGCTCCAAAAAATATGTGAACTCCCCATACACCTCGGAAATGACCTTGTTCAGCAGATTAAACACGACTCTCACCTCAAGTACAACATCACCAATGTACCCCAAGATGGAAAATACTCATTTCTCGCAAAAGACAGAAGCATTGATGTTCGTGTCTCCACATTTCCAACAAATTATGGAGAAAGCGTCGTGCTTCGATTTCTCGATGCTAAAAAAGGAATTGTCCCATTTGAAAAACTTGGATTTTCACCACGAATTAAAACTCAATTTGAGCGCGCAATACTCGCAACTGGTGGAATGATTCTCGTCACTGGTCCAACCGGATCAGGAAAAACAACTACTCTCTACTCAGCAATTGCAAAAATTAATACACCCGAGAAAAAAATCCTCACACTTGAAGATCCAATTGAATTCCGCCTCCCTGGCGTCCTCCAATCAGGAATCAATCACCGGGTTGGATTTGACTTTGCCCGAG
Organism: Candidatus Peregrinibacteria bacterium; assembly: GCA_024762935.1. Lineage (GTDB taxonomy): Bacteria > Patescibacteriota > Gracilibacteria > CAIRYL01 > JANTGK01. The sequence goes on from JANTGK010000006.1 coordinate 40,737, forward strand.
GACTGAGATCACTCCTCCGTCAAGACCCCGACGTTGTCCTTGTAGGAGAAATCCGTGACCAAGAAACAGCAGAATCAGCTGTTCAGGCATCTCTTACGGGTCATGTCGTTTTTTCAACACTCCATACAAATTCAGCATCAGATGCCATTCCACGACTGATGAATATGGGACTCGCCGCATACGTCCTCGCCCCATCACTAAGAATGGTCGCTGCACAAAGACTTGTTCGAACTATTTGTGATAAATGTAAACAACCACATCCCATTACAGAAGAAGAAAAACAAGAAATTACCCCCATTATTTCGCAGTTTCAACGCGCCGGAATTGAGATATCAACTCCTACTGAGCTTATGAAAGGAAAAGGGTGTAGCAGATGCTGTAATTCTGGCTACAGAGGCGAAACAGCTGTTCTCGAAATTCTTGAAGTGACCGACGAGATTAAGGAGCAGATGTACAGTGACTTTTCATCACAAAATATCGAACGGACTGCCCGAGAAGATGGCTTCCTCACGATGTGGGAGGAGGGAATTCTAAAGACTATCAATGGGGAAACAACCCTCTCCGAATTAAAAAGAAAAATAGAAAAAAGATAAAACAAACTATACACTCATAGCCTTTGAGCACAAGCTCTGGAATAGTTCGATTTCTTCCCCCCGAGAATTCTCCGAGAGAGAATTTTTATTTTTTCCTCCCTCGGATTAATGGGGTTTTTTTTTGCATGAACAGCCTATAGAAGTCACTTCTAAAAGCCATAAATGATTGAATTTTTCGTAACTTTTTGATAGTCTAAAGAGATACTCTTACAAAAAAACAAAAATGTCAGATGTCTCCGTAATAACGGCAGAAAAAGGGATCGAAGAACTCATTGCTGAAAGTATTCTTTCTGAGAGTCTCCAGAAACAACTCTTGCAAATTCTTCCCGATGCTTCTGAGCAGCAAAAACAGGGGATTATTACTGTTTTAACACAAGCAGATCAAAAACGAAGAGAAATCAACAAACAATATCACGAAAGAACAAATACGATTCTTAGTGATTTTGATAGTGAGGTTTCTGCATTTGTTCGAAAAAAGAAAATGCAGTGGAACAAAGTGCAAGAAAATGTAAGCAGAAATAAAGAAGGAAAAGAGATGGAAGACATTCTTAAAGAACTCTAAATGAAAAACACCCACTCATACACTTGGCTCTTTCAAGAGGAAAAATCCTTTCAGGAGAACAGGATTATATTTGAAACACAACCATCTCTCCATTCACATCTTGATGCTGTTACAGATACAAATGATGGAGAAAAAATACCAGAATACCTCGGAAAATCAGATAGCAGAAACATTGGGCAAGAACACATTGCAACGGCAATACATGAAATAGAAGAAAAACTATCCAACATGTATGGAAGAGGACTCCTGAATAAATCAGACAAAGAGTATTACCTCGGCAGGGCCAATTCTGGGCTCATTATCATTGCTGATGAATATACAGAAAAACTAAATCAATCATGGGTCACGCACACAGGAGAGATAGATTCACTAAAAAATGCAGTTTTACAAGATATTGATCGATACATAAGAGAGATTGAAACAGAAGCAGCACAAGACTTTAGAAACAAAGCAGCCTACAATAAACGTGTGAGAGACATGAGAGAAAAATTTGAAGCTGCGAGAGGCATTATCGTCCCATCAAAAAATTCTTCAGGAAATTTTACTGAACCGTACCCTCGCTCTGCATCAAGTCAGGAACTGGAACTGACATACAAGACTTTAAAAAATGAAAACAGGAAAACAACCTACCATGATCTCATGGATCAGGTACAAAAGATTGAAAACTATGAACCGAATGTGAAGCAAATAGTAAAAGCCATTTCAGATCCCAAAAAAGCCAAAGAAATAGAGACAATACTTCTTAGTAATCAAAAGAAATATACTGGACAAATGGCACACCTGATTATCGAAGAAGAAAATGAAGGTATGGGCGAAAAAATCAGTGAATTTTTTAACAACAAAAAAGAACTCGAAGTCTTTGCAGGAGACCCGAGTGCAGTAATACAAGCATTTCTCCTGAAAAAGGCAGAGTATCTGTTAGCTGTCGATTATAAACTCGTACGAGAAGAGGGGAGTCAGCCAGAGACAAAAAACCCAACTGAGAAAGAATCAAGAACAAAAAATATAGATTTTGAAAATATTTATGCTCAATTAGTCCATCTCAAAATTGCCAATTCTTCAGCAGAAGCCAAAGAAATACTCCAGAACGGAAATGTAAACATTGCTGGGCAGCAACTTTCATTTCATGAAAAAGACCCCCAAACAATAACTCAAGAACTCGAGAGACTTCTTCAAATAAATGCAGAAACAGCTGCAAAATATGTAAGCGAGCACTATGTCGATGAAAATGAAAGAGAGTCAAACCAAAACACGATACAAAAGCTCGGAAAGATACTTTCCGGAAAATATAACTTCTTTGAGAAAGATAAAAAAGTGATCATCTCTCAGTTCGGAAAAGGAGAAGAAATAAAGGAAGATACCCTCATCGATGACCTGAAAACAAACTACGACATTTCCCTCAAGGAGGATGGAAAAATAGATTTTACAACACTTTCAGAAGAAAATTTGCAAAAAATTACTGATGATTCAGAAAAAATGGATAAAATACACACCCTCCTCGAAGGAGCAAGTGGTTCCGGAGAAACCCTCTGGAAAAAAATCATCGCCATCCTCATCGAGATATTCAGCGGAAAAGACCTCTTTAATGCCATAGAAGAATCAGAGATAAAAATGATTCTTGATGAATTTGAAGATATCGAAAAACCAGAAAATGGCTGGAACACCGGAGATACCATCAACATTGATTACAAAAATAAAGATTCTGATATCCTCAAAGAATTCAAGGTGTCTAAAAATAAAAAAATTCAGAAAAAAATACTCGCAAGACATCTCGGAATTCCAGCAAAAGAAATCAGTGCCATAGAATTTAAAGACGAAAAAGTCATCGTCACCATCGGCAGCTCTAATGCTGCAGAGTCTAAAAAATCAGGAGAAGTGCAAGTATCAGAATCTAATCTCGAAAATGCAAAATCGTATATGAACCAGAAGGATGTCGAAACTTTTTTGAAGACTGATGCTGGTGCAAAAAAACTCCTAACAGAATTGGAGTCATACGGAGGAAAAAGCCTCATAACTGCCATTATTGCACAAGAATCAGGTGGGCTTGGGAACCCTCAGGATATGCAAACAGCACAGTCTCCTGTTCATGCCCTTGGAGGAACACAAGTAATGCCAGAAACAGCTATTAACCTCATTACCCAGTACAACAGGGAATATCAAGAAACATTTACGGAATGTGGACTTGATGAAACATCCATAAAAAATATAAATATAAAAAATATAAAAGAAAAACTAAACAATAACCCGAAGCTCAGTGTCTTCTTGAGCATGTTACACCTGAAACGATCACTGGCAAGATGGGAGAACATTAATGGTGGAGGAGAGATTTCTAAGACGATTACCAATAAAAATAAAGAGGAAGAACACCTCAAATGGAATACAGTAGTAGAAGGAAAAAAACTCTCTCCAGAGCAATTCAGACTTATTATTACATCAGAGTACAATGGAACGCCGTTTATAATACGACGGATTTGGAATGATGTTGCACAAGGTGATCCAGATAGATTTCCAAAAACTGCACATGAACTCGCAAGCGCAATTCGAAAGATTAAACAGCGAGACCCAACCACAACACTTGAACAAAAAGATCTCGATCAAAATGCTGACTATCTCGAAAAAGTCAGTGCGTACTACCAAGTACTCAGAGGAAAAACAACCATAGCAGCACTAAAAAAGACAACCAAAAAACCACAAGAAACAGCACAAACACAAGAGAACAGAACTCCACAGCAAAAATTACAACAATATCTTGATACACTCCACGAAGACAATGACATCTATAAAAGAATACAAGGATACAAAACAGCATATAACGACAAGGAATATATCGCCTTTAAGAGTCAGCTATTAGAATTCCTGCAAAATGATATCAATGGAGAAGAAACGAAAATACTCGATGCGCAGGAGATAGATATTCCAAAAAAATTAGAAAAAGTAAGAAAACTTTCTGATCTATCACAAGCAGTAAAAAAAGAAGGAATGAATATTCATTTCCTCTTCTGGCAAGGTGCAAAAGCAATAAAGCTCATCAATGACTTCCAGAAAGAATGTTCTGATACTCCCATAAAATTCCAAAGTATCGAAAAATACATTCCTGAAGAGACCAATGCATCCACATATTTTGATCTTCTTGTCTCTGAACAATCGATAAATAAAACCACACAGCAACCAAACGAACGTTTCGAGAGCATCTTTCAGAGATACACACAAATCCTCTCTCAGAAGAAGGGAAAAGAGGGTTCAGAGAATGCCGATTTCCAGAAAATTATCCTCCAAAAACTCAATGCCCATATAGAGCAATACAGATCAGAGACCATGAGTTCCTCTCTTTCTCCAACAAAAAAATTACAGAGAATGAAGAACGTATACAAGAAAATACAAGCATCAAAATTAAAAATCCCATTCGATTTTTGGGAACGTCAGGAAACAACAGAAATGATTCAAAAATATTTCCATGACGCCATTGAGAAAAGAGAGTCCTACTGGTTTTTTCAAAGGAGAAAAGCAAATGAAGAATTTAAGAAAAGTATTTCTCTCCTCAAAGATTCTATCCCCGAAGACCTCCCGATTTATAATGTATTTCTCTTCTTTCAAAACAGTTCTGATAAACAGAAATAAAAGAACTTGTTTTTCCATTCTGGTTCATTCAATCTATTGACTGATGATTCTCGCCTACTCAAACCTGTCAGCCCCTTTTTTCATCCAGCTTTTTGATGACGAAAAAAACCTCATTGATACCCTTGATGTTACAATTCAAGGAGATTCAAAATTTTTTCGGTTTGACCTCCTGAAAGGAATCTTTCAGCTTCTCGAAAAAAATTCACATACCCCAAAAGACATTACTGGAATTTTCCTCGTAAACGGGCCGGGCCGATTTACTCCTGTACGTATTGCCTGTCTCATAGCAAATACATTCCTTAGTGAACAAAATGTAAAACTTTGTACTCTCACAGCTGATGAATTCGAAAAAGCAGGAAGTGATTTTTGTAGAATTATTAAAGAACACACATGCACCGAAACCACTTTTGCACAGCCAATATTTAGCAGCCCACCACGGATAAATATAAAGAAATAAAAAGGATTGATTTGAGACTAAGAATGAGATCGTATCTCTATTGAGCTCTTCTCCTTATTTTGATAATGGAGTAATTTGTAATTTGTAATTTGTAATTTGTAATTTGTAATTTGTAATTTGTAATTTGTAATTTGTAATTTGTAATT
>JANTGK010000007.1 GCA_024762935.1 Candidatus Peregrinibacteria bacterium
GAAATCAGTGAGCTCATGTGTAATCTGATTGTAGTAGATTCTTTTATTTATTATTGGCATCCATACTTTGCCACCATCTTCTGTCATCTGAAACTGATGAGCTGTCGCTCCGGGTATCGGGAACCAGAGAAGATTTGAACCACTATTTCTCCAGATACCATTGTTTTCTACATTTCCTGTAACAGCGACATAAAGTGTATCGGTACGGGTATTAGTTCCACTATCTTGAATACTCCCGTTGTTTATAATATCTCCGTGCACTATTAAGGATCCATTACTTCCGCTTGCGTCATAGACATGGACACCTGCATCAATTTCAAGATCTCCATAAATTTTAAAGTGTTTGATTTGTTTTCCAGAGTTCGAGAGCTCTTCCGGCTTCTGAAAATGAACTTTTTCTGCTGTAATAGATCCATCAAATGTTTGGTTTGGTGCAGCATATATTACGGTTCCTGGTCCATTTATCGTGAGGTCTTTTGTGGTATTGCCTAGCAGCGTAAGAGAAGGATCTTCAAGAACAGGAGAGAATTCAACAGTGGCACCTGTATTACTAGAAATATTTCCTCCAATAATTGGTGAATTGTTTAAAATCGAAGACCCCTGAAAGATAAATTTCCCGGTCATCTCTTTAAGTCCTTCAATGCTTCTTTCGGTATTTATACCAAATACAGTTGTACTGTCATTACCCCATACACCTTCATTATAAATGCTTCCCCCGATACTAAGACTTAGTTCTTTGCTTCCATCTCTGTCTCTATCGGTAATAACTCCATAATTTTCTATATCTCCATCAATAGTGAGTCTTTTTGAATCTATTGCATTTTTAAGAGTTGTATATTTATCGATTAAGACATCACCTTTAATGGTCCCATTTTGATTAATTGCTTTTGTACCCCCTGTAAAATATATTGTTTTTCCTTCTACTACTCCAATGGGGAGTACTTGTGACTGTCCACCAAAGACAATGTTTTCTAGGTCTCCCTTGAGATTAAAAGTACCGAGAGCATTTCCCAATATTTTCAAAACACCACCACCGTGAAGAATTGCGTTATTGGCCTGAAAATCATGAATAGTAATCATGGAAGAATCGTCAATGGTTACATCACCAACAAACTCTACTCTTTTGTGCTCACCAGCAGGAAACTCAGCACAACCCGAAAGACCAAGAGATGATCCTACTGATTCAAACTTTATATATGTACTTTCAACAGGACTATCTAAGTTAAGAGATATTACTTCATTCCCTATAAAATATAGAAAATATGTATCGATTTTCCCTCTATTTTCCAATGTTCCTTTCGTTATTCTGAGTGTTTCATTATATCCACTTTGAGTAATGGTTCCCTCGTTTACAATGCTTCCATTAACAGTAACTGTTGACCCCGAACCATACAAGGTTCCTCCGCTTTCTACATGGAGGCCGCTCATTTCAACGTTCCCACGATGATAGACTCTATTTTTAATGCCAACAATATCGTCTGCCCGTGGAATTCGATCTTCTTTCCAAGTATCTTTACTGTTCCAGTTACCATTATTTTCTGAAACGATTGTTGGCACAACACTTGCAGAAGCTCCTGAACTCTCACATTCAAATCCACCTGTAGGAATGGCGGCAACTCCGAATGTTATTTGTGGCGACCAAAAAAGACAAAAAACAAAAAATACAAAGAGGGGTCTCTTTACGCTCATATACTAAAAAAAGTAGAACACTATGCTTTATATATATTGTTATATCAACATGTATTATATCCTTATATGAATAAGCTCATTACTATATTTGAAATATTTATAAATAAGTCTCTAATAGTTTATTACAGTCGGACAATCCCACCTCCAAAACAGTATCCATTTTTATAGAGTACTGTTGATTGACCAGAGGCAATCCCTCGGTCTGGTTTTGTGAGGGTAATTATTGTTTTTCCATTGGTGTACTCTAATGTTCCCGAATGAAACTTTTCTCCATGGCGAAGTTTTATTTTATATTCACCTGTTGGTGGCTTTTTTGGAATCCAATTACAATTTATTATCTCAAACGTATTTGTTCCAGAATCAATCGGTGCATTTTTGGAAACAAACACTTGGTTTGTTGCAGGGTTCTTGTCGACGACAAACCAGGGGCCACCAGAAAGTCCGAGTCCTTGTCGCTGTCCAATCGTGTGAAACCAAAATCCATTGTGTTTGCCGAGTATCTTTTGTGTTTCTTTTTCAATGATGTTTCCCTCTTTTTTTCCGAGGTGTTCTTCAAGAAAATCAGAAAATTTAAACTGACCTAAAAAGCATATTCCTTGACTATCCGGTCTTGATGCAGTGGGAAGATTATATTTTTTTGCCAGTGTTCGGACTTCTTTTTTGGGAAGATGACCGATAGGAAACATTGCTCGAGAGAGTTGTTTTTGATGGAGTCTGCTCAAAAAATATGTCTGATCTTTTATGGGGTCTGGTGCGGATTTCAAAAAAAATTCCCCATCTTTTTCTTCTATCTGTGCGTAATGACCAGTGGCCACTTTTTCAAATTCACGGGGAATCTTTTCATAAAAACTTCCAAATTTAATTTTTTCATTACACCAAATATCTGGATTGGGGGTAAATCCTTCTTGTATTTCAGTAATGGTTTCTGCAACGACTTTATCCCAATATTCCCTCTGCAGAGAAATGACTCTGAAAGGCACATCAAGTTGTTTACATGTTTTTTCTACATACTCGATATCTTGTTCCCAAGCACAATCACCAAGATGTTTTACTTCGTCTTCGAGCCATATCTTTAAGTAAAAGGCGGTAACATCATGACCTGCCTGCTTCAGAAGTGCGAGGGCAACCGAACTATCTACACCGCCAGAGACGAGAGCTGCTATTTTCATTCTTCTTCCATAAGATCTCCAAAATCCAACAAAGGGATATTATTCTTTGCTCGGTAGGCATTTCTCAGAGTGAGGAGTCCGAGGAGTGATGATTTTAATCGTCGAGGAGAGAGCTCTTCTACCTCAAGCATATTGAGAATATCCTCTTTATGGATTGATTCAATTTTTTTTAAGTCTTCTCCTTCCATTTCTTCACTTAGCAGGCTCATAGCAGCAATCGTAACCAGTCTTCCTTCTGCCTCAAATCCGATTTCTTTAATGGTTCCATCATCTTCAAAAAGAAAATCGACCTCAATTTCTTCGCCACATGATATATTTTTTTCTTTATGGGAAAAATCGGGAGTCTCAAGTTTTCCCCAATTTACTGGATTTTTGCCGTATTCATATATCATCTCACCCTTCATATTGTTGAAAATTAAAAATGAATGAAGAAACGTTATCTTTTTAATTCCTGTATTGCTTGTTTTAACATTTCAGCAAATTTCTCTCCCTCCTCTTTTGTGGTATATATTCCAAAACTTGCCCGAAGACTTGTCTTTATTCCGAGTCTGTTATGAAGTGGTTCTGCACAATGATGACCCCCGCGAATACAAATTCCATAATCACTGAGATAGTCTGCCATATCATAATTTTGTATCCCATTATTCATAGTAAACGTAACAAGCCCGCATGCATTTTTATGAGAAATAACAGTGAGCTCAGAAATTTCAGAAAGAAGGGAATACGCCCTTTTTGATATTTTTTGATCATGGATTTCTACTGTTCTCATTCCTATTTCTTGGAGAAAATCTACCGCTACTCCAGCTCCAATAACTTCGGCGATAGGAGGCGTGCCCGCTTCAAATTTTTCTGGCACTTGATTTGGAGTAAAATTTTCATATGTTACTTCGCGAATCATTTCTCCTCCTCCCAAAAAAGGTGGCATTTTTTTTAGGAGTGAGAGTCGCCCGTATAAAACACCTACTCCACTGGGGCCGTACATCTTGTGTGATGAGAATGCAAAAAAATCACACCCGATTTCTTGTACATCTATGGGCATGTGTGCAACAGACTGACAGGCATCAACGAGGGAAAGCACACAGTGTTCTCGTGCAATGGTGCAGAGGTCTCGAATACTATTTTTTGTCCCAAGGACATTCGAAACATGCGGAAAAGCAATGAGTTTTGTCGGGAGATCGAGAAGCTTCTCTATGTTTGAGAGGAGAAGTTCTTTTTCATCATCAAAATCAATATATTCTATTTTTAATTTCTTTCGTTTTGCCAACTGCAACCATGGCACCATATTTGCATGGTGTTCCATTCGAGTTAAAATAATTCGATCTCCTTCTTGAAAAAATCCTTCCCAGTCACCAAGGCTGTGTGCCACAAGGTTTATTGATTCGGTTGCATTTTTTGTGAAGATAATTTCTCTGGGTGAGCTTGCATGTATAAAATCTCCTATTTTTTTTCGTGCTTGTTCATATCGTTCCGTTGCTTGATCACCTAAAAAATGTGCCCCTCTATGGATATTTGAATATGTCGTTTTATAAAATGTATCAATGGCATCGAGTACTTTTTTGGGTTTTTGACTGCTTGCTGCTGTATCGAGATAAATAAGATTCTCCGTTTTTAGTATGGGGAATTGCTCTCTTATGATTTTATTATCTCTCATCGGGTGTATAAAATATGGTGGGCCGCTTCGGTCATACATTTTTGTACTGCCTTTTCTGGAATCTGCGAAAGTATTTCTGTGAGAAATCCTTGCATGAGCAGCCGCTCTGCTGACTTTTTATCAATACCTCGAGTCTGTAAATAAAAATAATCATCATCACTGAGTCGGGCAAGTGAGCTACTATGGCTTGCAGAAACCTTATTATTTGCTACTGAGAGGAGGGGAATAGAATCGAGATGTGCCTTTGGCGAAAGGAGAAGTGCCTTTTGGTCGAGATGGTTTTTTGTATCTTTCCCCTGTATTGGTATGACAGGAGCTCCTTGTATGCGGCAGAATGCATCTTCAAAGAGCGTGGCACGTGTAAGAATATCACCAGATGTATTGTGATTATTGGTTATATTTTCAATTTTTACATCAGATCTTCCACTTTTGAGCCCAATTTCTGCAAAAGAGATTTGAGAATACCCTCCTATTCCTGTGATTGCGTTTGATATTTCTCCTGTAAATTTTCCTTCATTAATATGAAGGAGGGTAATATGTATTGAGGTGTTTTTTTTACTCTCGCTGAATATCTTTAGGTGTGCATTGGATTCTTTTTCACTTTTTACAAGTAGAACAATATGGACTTTGGCATTTTCTTCTCCTTGGGCACGAATCACTACATCTGCACTATTAAAATTTTCCATCCGTAAAAACACCATTTGTCGGCAATTTTTTTCAAAGAGGAGCGTAACATCTGATGAAAAATCTGAATTCTTTTCAAAAAAACAGGTTCCAATATCTGAAAAACTGTTCGCAGAAAATTTTACTATTGTTGTGTTTTCTTCAGAAATGATTTCTTCTGTTCCATTTACATTTGGTTTCTGAAATGGAAGTTTTTTTTCTGAGGGAAGAACTGCTGATACTTTAAAGAGGGGGCATTTCATTTCTTCCATTTTTTCATTTTTTTTCCCTGAAGGCAAGAGACATAAGCAGGTACAGAAGAGCGAATATTACAGATGAAAGAATGTAAAATCTGTGGTTTTTTACTCTTTATTCCAGAGGTCTTATCGCCAAACGTTATATTTTCTTTTTTGCATTATTGAGTGCTGATCGGATAGCTTCTTCAACTGTTGGATGATAAAAGGGCATTTCTAAAAGCTGATCAAGCGTTGCATGAAACCCTATCGCCCATGAAAGAAGATGAGCAATATGTTCTGTTTTTGGTCCAATCATTTCTGCTCCCAGGAGTTTTTTTGATTTTTTATCGATATAGAGATTCATTTTTCCACGGTTTTTGTTGAGCATTTGACTCCGTTTATCAAAGCTAAAGTCTACACTCCCAACAACAAAACTCTCTTTTGGAAGTTCTCGATACAATTTCCCCACAACGGCCATTTCTGGTTCAGTAAAGACAATTCCAATCGGAACTCGTCGGCTTCCTTTTGATACTTTTGGAAAGAGCGCAGCATTTTTACCAGCAATGGTTCCTTCATCAACCGCTTCGTGAAGGAGTGACTTTTCTCCATTGGCATCTCCAGCAATAAAAATATTACTTTTTCCGCATTGCATTGATTCGGGGTCGTACACTGGCATCCCTCGTGAATCAAGATCGAGACTTGTTTTGTTGAGGTCTAGTTTTTTTACATTGGGGATGCGTCCGATTGCAGAGAGAACATAGTCAAAATTTTGCTCCAATTCATTGCCATACATACTTGTAAATCGGATATGAACTTTTTTCCTTTCGGGAACCATTTCTTGTATTTCTGCGCCAGGAAAAATATCAATTTCTCCATGATATAAATGGTTTGCTGCCTCTTGAATATCTGGGTCAGAAAACGATCCGACATTTCCACTTCGACCAAAAATAGTCACACGAACACCAAGTCTTTCGAGTGCTTGTCCAAGTTCCATTCCAATGACACCTGTTCCAAATATTGCTACAGACTGAGGAAGTTTTTTCCATTCAAAAACATCTTCATTGGTAATGCCGAGGGTACCCAGCTCAGAGAAATTTGGCAGGAGCCTTGGAGTTGATCCGGTAGCGATAATAATGGTTTTGGCAGTTACTTTTCTATCTTTTCCAATCTGGAGAGTATTATTATCGAGAAACTTTGCAAAGCCCTGAATCTTATGTGTTTTGGGGATATTTTCAATATGATTTGTAATTTTCGATACAAATTGATCTCGGAGAGACCGAACTCTTTCCATTACTTTTTGATCATCTATTTCTGTTTTATGCGTTGATATTCCAAAGGAATATGCATCTCGAATCGCTTTTGCTGCATTCCCTCCACTAATAAGAAGTTTACTCGGCATGCACCCGTTGCGGGCACAGCTTGTACCATATTCTCCACCCTCGATAACAACAATATTTTTGGTGTGTTTTATCGCTGCCTTGTAGGCACTGATTCCAGCCGAACCATGACCAATAATGGCTACATCTACTTTTTTTGTTTTCATATTTTTGTATATGTTCATGAGAGTATAGCAGAATCATGTTTTTTTAAAAACCCAATAAATCTCATTTCTTAAAAAACCTCCTCAATCAGAGAGGAGGTTTTTTTAATCTTTAATGAAGTGTTATCACATACAACTCATATTTGAATTACTCAAATGTTACGAGAAGAACTCCGTCTTGGAAGTCAGCTGAACTTGAGGCTGGATTTCCTGTTCCGAGTTCAAAAAGGTAGATAATATCACGAGGGCCAATGGTCACTATTCCTTCTTCATTGATGTAACCTTCCAAAAATTCATCAATACTTGGTTGTTGATTGTACGGTGTTAAATCAGGAACGGAATCTCCATTTTTGAGGGCTATAATCATTGGAGAATCTTCTTCTGTTGTCTGATGTTGTATAACCCAATCAGGCCAGTATGGGTTATATGATGTTCCCATAAAATCAATAGCTGTTCCTTCGATAATGTTGTTGATTACAAGAGGGTCAGAACTGGCTACTTGTGGCTCAGTTCCCTGAAAGATTGTGTGTATTTCGTTATTTATTTTTGTTTCTAGTTTAACGGGAATATTTGGTCCTCCTGATCCATATGTAATAGATATACCAAGTGTACGAACAGTCATATCTACGGTTTCGAGAGGAGTTATACTATTGTCATCATTAATATTGACCGGCAGATCATCGTCATCACCACCACCTTCTGCTCCATTTCCACCTTCTCCTTCGAGGACGGTTCCCTGGATTTGGACAATAACAGGATTTTTTTCCTCGATATTATTTAAAATTCCAATGACACCTGTTTTTAACCCTGGGTCATCAGCAATAAATGAGACATCAAAGGTACATTCTCCTCGAACATCAACGGACTGGTTCTCACAGGTATTATTTGTGATTTCAAAGTCAGTTTCATTCACAAGAACAAAAGAATTTATTTCAAGATCAAGAAAGCCAGTATTTGTTACTGTAAAAGTATTTGTAAGGGTATCTTCTTCAGCTTTTGTCCCAAAATCATAGTTGGTGCTACTAACAATAATATCTGGTGTCGGTGTTGGACTAATAACCTCTAATACTCCTGGAAAATATGATGATGTGGCATAAATGAGACCACCTGAATAAAAGAGTGCATTCGGATATGCAAGATTGACTCCTGCTGCCCCATCGCTTAAGTGTGCAACATGTTCTGGATGAAGAGGGTCTGATACATTCATTATTTCGAGTGCTTTTGACCTGTATGATGAAATAAATGCCAGATCTCCCTCAATGATAATCGCATTCGGATCATTGAGCATTGCACCATTTTGTCCATCTCCAACACTAGCAACAATTGTTGGATTTTCTTTATCAGATATATCTATTATTTGAAGAGCAAGTTTACTGCGTGCGGTGACAAATGCATATGTTCCATGAATAGCAACAGACCGGGCTTGTCTGAGGAAAATAGGATGAGCGATACCCCCGACATGCACTGGATTTTCTGGATCAGAAATGTCAATAATCTCAAGAGCATTTGACCATTGAGATGCGATGTATACATAGTTATTTTCTATGAGAATATCAGAGGCTCCGTCGAGAAGGGCTCCATTTTGCCCATTAACCACCGCTGAGACATGTTGGGGATTGAGAGGGTTTGAAATATCAATAATTTCAAGAGCATCTGAAGTGTATGATGCAACATATGCATAGTTTTCTTTTATGTTAATAGAAATTGGTGCATTCAGTTCTGCACCTCCATCGCCATCTGAAAGAGATGCAACATGTGTTGGGTTTGATTTGTTTGAGACATCTATTATTTCAATGGCATCAGAATTTTTCGATGCGACATATGCATAATCATCCTTGACGACAACAGACCAGGCTCCATCAAGCTTTGCTCCTCCGTCTCCATTGGTGATTGATCCAACAGGAGTCGGAAAAAGAGGATCAGTAATGTCGATAATTTCAAGAGCATCTGATGTTCGTGCCGTGACGTAGGCATAGCCTTCGTTTACAAATACATCTTGTGCACCACTAAGGTGGGCACCATTTTGTCCATCAGAAACAGAGCCAAGATGAATTGGATTGAGATCTTCTGTGTTGAGAGTAGCAAATGATTGTGGCAGGAAGAAAAAAGCTGCCGAAAAAACCACTGAGCCGAAAGTGCTCATAGGGAGTATGGTATTTTTCATACCGAATGGGGAAAAGGAAAAATGTATTTTTATTTGCTATATTATACAATAATAATAGTAATATAGCAAATTTCTGAAGCAAAAAGGTGAAGCCTCTCCTATATGTATTCTTATTAATTGTATTATTCAAGTTTTTTTGTGAATTTCTACGTTCTGCATTCTCCATTCAACATTTGGCATTCCGTTCTTATCCGACACTTCCTTCCATTTCGATTTCTATGAGACGATTCATTTCAACAGCATATTCCATTGGGAGTTCACGGGTAATGGGGTCTAAAAAACCATTCACAAGAATAGACTGAGCTTGTTCTTGTGATATTCCTCTCGATTGAAGGTAAAAAAGATCATCAGGAGAGAGTCGCCCAACGCTTGCTTCGTGTGAAACAAAGGCAGAATCATCAGCAATATCTATATCAGGAACAGTATTATTTATCGAACCCTCGTCAAGAAGGAGTCCATCACATTCTGTATGAATACGACAATTTTTTGCACCATTTGCGACACGTACAATTCCCCGATATGTTGAAATGCCACCAGCCTTACTGAGACTTTTTGATACGACTTTACAGCTCGTATTGCTTCCAATATGAAAAACTTTTGCCCCAGTGTCTTGATTTTGATCCTTATTGGCAAAAGCTATTCCAAGGTGGTCAGCACTGCTGCCTTCACCTTTTAAAATACTACATGGGTAAAGCATGGTTACTCCTGATCCCATATTTCCTCCGACCCATTCCATACGAGCATTTTTCTCAACAATAGCCCGTTTTGTGTTGAGATTGTAGGTGTCTTTTGACCAGTTCTCAACAGATGAGTATCGGAATTGGCTGTCCTTTCCAACAAATACTTCTACACAACCAGCATGGAGAGCATTTGTTCCGTATTTTGGCGCACTACACCCCTCAATATAGTGTCCTTTTGAGTTGTCCTCAATAATGAGCAGAGTATGTTCAAATTGACCCATCCCAGGAGCATTCATTCGGAAGTATGCCTGGAGCGGTTCATCGACTTCGACTCCTTTTGGAATCCATAAAAATGTCCCACCACTCCATACGGCTGCATGAAGGGCAGCAAATTTATGATCATGAATTGGGACGCATTTCATAAAATGTTTTCTGACGAGATCTGGATATTTTTGTACTGCTTCATCCATATCGAGAAATATCACTCCTTTGTCTTCCCAGTGCTGCTTTAATGAGTGGTAAACCGTGTCGCTTTCATATTGTGCTCCTGCTCCGGCAAGCATTTGTCTTTCCGCTTCTGGTATGCCGAGTTTTTCAAAAGTATTTTTAATATCTTCTGGGACTTCATCCCATTTTTTTGCATTTTTTGTATCTGCTGCACGAGCATAAAAACAAATCTCATGAAAAATGAGGGCAGAAAGATTTGGGCCCCACTTTGGCATGGGCATCTCTTGGAAGGTTTTAAATCCTTTGAGTCGGATATCGAGCATCCATTCGGGTTCATTTTTTTCTGATGATATTTGTCTGATAAGGTCTTCTGAAAGCCCACGGGAGAATTTTTTCAGATATTCCGATGAGTTTGCTGTATCAAACGTCTCACGAGAGAGATCTGCAAATATTCCTTCTTTCGTTTTTGACTCTTCGCTCATGTGTAAAAAATGGTATTGATAGTTTCTCTCAAAATTCTATCCTTTTCTTTCTTTTTGGCAAATAATTTGTTAAAATAAAATGATATCAAAAATAAAAAATGGAATACAAAAAAAATTACACTTTTGTACAGAAAAATGGTGCTCAGTGGAAATCAATTCTTGGAAGGATGTATAATGAAGAAGAGAAAAAATTTCCAAATCTGCAAAAGGCAATGACGGTCGGGGTAGATAAGGAGTTTCGGAAATACATTGTCGAAGGAACCAGTGCAGAAGGGTGGCACTTTACACACTTACAAATGGCACTTGAGGCAATTTTTGTGACAAAATTTTTAAAGGAAAGTCCAAGTAAATATGATCGTATTGAGATTTCCGAATTAAAAAGGGAGCTCAACTCAGAGTTTCGATATTTGAAAAATACATGAATTATATTATTTTTCTCTCTGTTGGGATGTTTGTGGCACTCTTTCTTGTTGTATCCTCACATTTTGGGGTTCCGCCAAAGAGTTATGAAGACTTTAGTCCAAAAAAAGTAGCAGCTGTTATTCGGGCTGAGCATCGACAAAATGTCATGATTGCTCAGCAAAAATATGATTTTGAGGTACGACCATCTCAAATTGCTGAGAACCCTGATGCTTCTCAGCCTATTCTTCCGGCAAGTAATCCAGAAGATACAAGCGACAAAAAACAACCGCATGAAAAAACAGGACTGTTTTCTTCGAATGGATTTGTGCAGCTCATAAAAGAGACCGCTGATCGACTTTTTTCTCAGGACAAATGAATGACAAAACAAGAGTTTTTCTGAAAAAACAAATACAATCCTTCTTATTTCGTGTACAACATTTTTTTACTGATCCATTTTACAAAAAAGGAGTTATTTCTGAAGTTCCATGGACTGCTCAAGATGGGGTGAAAGTCATTCTTTTTTCTACAGTTCTTTTTACTCTTATTGTTTTTGGAGGGTTCTTTTTCGGTGCATTTCTTATTGATGCTGGTTATATTCCTGTGCCAGATACTCTCGATGATTTGGGGCTGAGTATGTCGGGCAGCGAGGCAATTGATATGGGTATTTTTACCGGGTTTGATATTATGTCTCTCCTTCTTCTCGACCATTTTTCTTTTCTCATTACCGCAGGAATTGTCCTTCAGGTTCTGCTCCAGATATTCATGCTCGTTGTCTACTCTCGATGGAAATATGGAGCAAAGCTTTCTCATTTTGGGTTTCGAAAACTTCCTGCAAAAATGCTGCTGGGTATGGTCTTTGGTCTGTTTGTGTTAAGTATCTTGATTCAAAATGGATACCTTTCATTCGTGGGGATCCTTGGGATAGAAAATGCCCAGCAGAATGGGGGAGCAGAACAACTTGTTGCTGATGGGATGGTTCCTCTTCCGATTCTTTTTCTTTTTGCTGGTGTTGCTGCTCCTGTTTTAGAAGAAATAATTTTTCGTGGCTTCTTTTTAGCTGGTGCCGTTCGTCGTTCAGGTACTCTCACAGCACTTATTGCTTCGGCTCTCTTTTTTGCTTTTGCTCATATGAACCCTTCCATATTTATGCCAAGTATTGGTGCAGAAGGTTTAACATATACTTTACCGGCAATGTCTGAAGTCATTTCTACATTTATTCTCATGCCGATTTATTTTATGCTCGGAATACTTTTGGGCTTTGCCTTTCTTCGATCTAATTCATTGTATCCGGGAATCACCTTTCATATGATTAATAATAACGCGGCGCTTATACTGCTTCTTATGCATCTCAATCAGATTCAATAGCGAGTATAAAATTGTAAAATGGAAGAGAAAAAAAGTAATTTCTCTTTTGAGTACCCAACTTTTTTTGAGTGGGTCTTTGTGCGGAGCTTTGCCTTCTTACCAGTAAGAGGGGTATTGAAAGCGAGTAGGTTATAAGGGTTTCGATCTCAGTCTCGTTTCTTTAGTATTTTTAGTAATCCATCCTTTTTCTCAAAATATAAAATTTCGAAGAAAAGAGAATACTTTTTGTATTTTTTCTTTATTTGTGGTGTAAGGCTCTCCTTTTTTCATTTTTATATGAGTAATTTAGAATCGATTAGTGCTTATTACAGACATGATGATTACCCTTCTCCTTATGAGTCTCAATGCGCAAAAGATATTGGATGCTTGATTGCAATGGGAGGAAGACATAATATTCAAGTACAAGTGGTTCCTGCTGGCACAAATGGAGAACCACTTCCTGTTCTGATTATTGACAGTGCCGCCGTCGAAAATTATGTCGTTACTGGTGCACGAGAAAGAATGCAAGAGATTCTTGTATCCCTCCTTCAGCAAGGGGTAAAAGTAAAGGACTTTTCTTAAAAATTCTTATTATTATGAACTGTACCCTTTTTCTTCGATTTCTTGTGCAAGAGTAAAGTCTCCAGTTTTTTGAATTTTTCCTTCTGAAAAAAGGTGCACTTTATCGGGAGTGATATATTCAAGAATTCTTGGATAGTGTGTAATAAGAATGACTCCCATATTTGTTTCATTTTTAAGGGCGTTCACCCTTTCACATACAACCTTTAGGGCATCAACATCGAGGCCGGAATCGAGTTCATCGAGAAAGACAAATTTTGGTTGTAAAAGTTCCATTTGTAATATTTCCGACTTCTTCTTTTCACCTCCAGAGAATCCTTCGTTTACATTGCGTTCAAGGAATTTCTTTGGGAGAGAAACATCGGGAATCTTCTCTTCTATTTTTTTTCGGAATTTTACGGGTGATATCTGTTTTCTGAGCATCTTGTCTTTTCGAGCTTCTTGCAATGATTTATCTGCTTTATGAAGAATTTTACCCTGATGAATGGTCTGGAGAAAATGCCGAAAATTCACACCTGAAATTTCTCGCGGTTGTTGAAAGACTAAAAAAAGTCCTTGCTGTACTCGCTCTTCTGGGGTTTCACTCAAGATGTTTTTTCCTTCTAGTTCTATTTTTCCCTCCGTTACTTGATAGCTCGGGTGCCCAGCAATCACCTTTGCGAGTGTCGATTTTCCTGATCCATTTGGCCCCATAATGGCATGGACTTCACCGGGTTGTACTTCAAGCGTAACTCCTTTGAGAATTTCTGTATCTTCAAAATTTGCGTGGAGGTTTTTAATAGTGAGCATTATTTTCCTAAAATATTTCGAAGTATTTCATTTGCCATTTGTGGATTTGCTTGTCCTCTGGATTTTTTCATGACCTGCCCTACTAGTGCCCCAAGCACCTTTTCTTTCCCCCCCTTAAAGTCTTCGACCATCTGTGGGTTTTCACTGAGAACTTCTTGGCATATTTTTTCTATTTCACCAGTGTCAGAAACCTGTTCAAGCCCTTTTTCCTGGATGAGTTTTTCAATATCTTTGCCCGTCTCAAGGAGCTCTGGAAAAATCTCTTTTCCAATTTTTCCAGAAATAGTGCCTTTTTCAATTAATTGAACCATTTTTCCAAGGTTTTGAGGTGTGAGAACACAATTCATGGGAGATATATCTTCTCGCTCGTTGAGAGCAGCAAGAAAATCTCCGAGTATCCAGTTTGCGGTTTTTTTTGGGTTCTGAGAGGTTTCAGCGGCAATTTCAAAATATTGAGTAAGCTCTGGATCACCGGACAGAATTTCTGCTGTGCTCCATGAGATTTTATATTGTTTCACAAATCGTTCGAGTTTTGCTGCCGGAAGTTCTGGCACACTTTCTTGTAACGTTTGTATTCCTTCATCTGTAAAAGTTGTAGGAGGAAGATCTGGTTCTGGAAAATACCGATAATCTGCTGCTTCTTCTTTACTTCTCTGCGAGAGAGAAACTTCTTTTATAACATCCCACCCACGAGTTTCTTGATCAATTTTTCCTCCTTTTTCAAGGATTTCTTTTTGTCTCTTTATTTCTGCTCGGACTGCTTTTTCAATATTAGTAAAACTATTCATATTTTTCAGTTCTGTTTTTGTCCCAAATTCTTTTTGTCCTTTTGGACGGAGAGATACATTTACATCACACCGCATCATTCCTTTCTCCATATCTGCATATGAACTTCCTACTGTTCTGAGTATTTTTTGAAGTTCTTTTAAAAAGGGGACAATCTCTTCGGGGCTTCGAAAATCAGCTTCTGTCACCATTTCCATAAGAGGAGATCCGGCACGATTTAGATCTACAAGGCTCATACCTCCTTCGTGGACAAGTTTTCCAGCATCGTTTTCAAGATGAAGGCGATTCATCCGAATAGATTTTTTTTCTTCGCCAACAAAAAATTCAACATAACCTCCTTCAGAAATGGGCTCATCAAATTGTGAAATTTGGTATCCTGCGGGAAGATCAGGATAAAAATAGCTTTTTCTATCAAACTTTGAAAAGTGAGGGATCTCGCAATGAAGAGCAAGGGCTGTTTTTGCACCCAATATCACTGCTTGAGAGTTTATAACAGGGAGTGTTCCGGGAAATCCTGTACATACCGGGCAGGTATGAGTATTTGGTTCTGCTCCAAAAGTATCATTGCTGCAATTGCAAAACATTTTTGTTTCCGTTTTAATTCGGGCGTGTATTTCAAGCCCAGCAACCATTTCCCATTCCATAAGTTTGTTTAAATTGCGTGTATTTTGGCAAATTATATTGTTTTTATCAATAATTCATTTCCTGATTTTTTTCTAATTTTACTGAGGTTTTGCACAGATTGTGTTCCAGTAATTCCCAGAGAGGAAAAAAGAATTTTCTCCAATTCGGTCTTTCTCTTCTTCTGCTTTTCTGCCATACTTCTGCTGATAATTCTTTATAAGAAAAACACATGGCACAGCAGGAATATTCAGCAGATAGCATACAAGTTCTTGAAGGGCTTGAGGCAGTAAGAAAACGTCCAGGTATGTACATCGGATCTACAGATGTACGTGGTCTTCATCACCTCTTGTGGGAAATCGTCGATAATGCGATTGATGAATCTATGGCAGGGTATTGTACTGAAATTGATATCACACTTCAGGAAGATGGTGGTATCCGAGTGTTTGATAATGGGCGTGGAATTCCAGTTGATACACATGTAAAAACAGGGAAATCAGCCCTTGAAACAGTTATGACGATTCTCCATGCCGGAGGAAAATTTGGAGGTGGTGGTTATAAGGTTTCTGGTGGGTTACATGGTGTTGGTGCGAGTGTGGTAAATGCACTGTCGAGTAAAGTTATTGCGGTCGTCCATCGAGATGGAAAGATACATAAACAAGAATATTCAAAAGGTGCTGTTCTCGGGAAGCTTGAGGTTATTGGAAAAACAGATATTACGGGTACAGAATTTACGTTCTACCCGGATCCGGATATTTTTAAGGAGACACAAAAAATGGAGTGGGAAGCCATTCTCACCCGAATGAGACAACAGGCATATCTCACAAAAGGGGTGAAAATTTCCATTACTGATGAAAAGCCAGAAACACCAGAAGGAGTTGCTCTTGAAGGTCCTCGAAAATATCGGTTTTATTTTGAGGGAGGAGTTGGCAGCTATGTACAGCATCTTTCAGAAAATAAACCTGCTATTTCGGAGGTCATTTCTGTTGAACGTGAGACAGACGTCTGTCAGTTAGAGGTAGCGATGCGATATACAGATGCATACAGTGAAAATATTTGGTGTTTTACAAATCATATTCATAACCCCGAAGGGGGGACTCATCTTACTGGTTTTCGTACAGCTCTCACTCGTACGATTAATGCATATGCTCGTGATAAGCAGCTCTTAAAAGAAAAAGATGACAATCTTACGGCAGAAGATGTTCGAGAAGGGCTTACAGCCGTTATTTCTGTAAAAGTTTCGGAGCCACAATTCGAAGGTCAGACAAAGGGGAAACTCGGAAACTCCGAAGTGCGACCAGCCGTCGAAGCAGCTTTTGCAGAGGCTTTTAATGAGTATCTCGGAGAAAATCCAAATAATGCTAAGGCGATTATCGGAAAATGTTCTCTTGCAGCAAGAGCTCGAAAGGCAGCTCGTGCAGCTCGAGATACGGTAATACGAAAAGGGGCCCTTGAGGGAATGACTCTTCCAGGAAAGCTCGCTGACTGTTCGAGTAAAGATACTCAAAAAACAGAACTCTACATAGTGGAGGGAGACTCAGCGGGAGGTTCTGCAAAACAGGGGAGAAATCGTGATTTTCAGGCGATATTGCCATTACGAGGAAAAATCTTAAATGTAGAGCAAGCTCGACTCGATAGAATGCTCAATAACAATGAAGTAAAAGCGCTTATTGTTGCTCTTGGTACTGGTATCGGAGAAATATTCGATGTTGAAAAACTTCGATATGGGAGAATTGTCATTATGACCGATGCGGACGTCGACGGAGCACATATCCGTACTCTTCTTCTTACACTTTTTTACCGATATTTTCATGAGCTCGTGGAGAATGGGAATCTCTACATTGCTTGTCCGCCACTCTATAAAATTACAAAAGGAAAAAAAGTAGAATATGCTTATACTGAAGCAGAAAAAGCAGATGCTCTCAAAAAATTTGGTGTTGATATTGAGGTTCTTGAGGGGGCAGAAGAAAAAGAAAATACAGAAGAGGATGGTGGGCCAAAAAAAGTTTCTGGGGTTTCTATTCAGCGGTATAAAGGTCTTGGAGAAATGAATCCTGAGCAACTTTGGGAAACAACCATGGATCCAGATCATCGAATTATGATGAAAGTAACTATTTCTGATGCCGAAAAAGCAGATATGATTTTCTCAACACTTATGGGGTCAGATGTTCCTCCTCGAAAAAAATTCATTCAGACTCGGGCAAAGTCAGTGAAGAACTTGGATGTATAAGAAGATTTAGATAAAGTCTTCTTTCCCTTCGTAGTAATCGATTTTACCCTTTCCGTTGTAGCTCGTATTGTCTTGTATCGAAATATACCGTATAACTTCTCTTTTTTCTTGGTTTAGTGTTTCCTCTTGATGTGTTTCTTTTCGTACTTTTATGAGTTTTGGTTTTTTTGTATCTGTGAGAATAAAAAGTGAATTCGGGTCACCGAGTTTTTTGTAGAGCCTATTTTCTTGATTTGCTTCGTGGAAGTCAGGTGTAACACTATAGAAAACACTTTCATTTCTATCTCTGTAGAAGATACGTCCTCCTAACTCCTTATTGTTTACTACTATTGAAGAGTCCTCTTGTAATGTGCGAAGATCAGTATTCTGCTTCTCTTTCAGAAACTGAATATCATTTGCAATCTCGTTTCCATGAATATCTCTGATTTTTTTTATATACTTGTCAAAATGGGGTGGGTTTTGATTCCTTTCTTCTTGTCTCCATTCCTCTGTATTCTGAATGTATGTATTAAATATTTTTAGTGCATGAACTGTATCTCCCGGATTGTTAAAATTTATTTTTAGAATTTCTTCTCTCTTTTTTTCAGCTGAATCACGTGCTTGAGAAAGGGGATGACTATAACTTTCTGCTATTTTTTTGAGAGTGCTGAGGGCAAATTCTTTATACTCATTAATATATTCGGGATTTTTTTCAAGAGTGTCTCGCAGAAAGATTACTTTTTGTTCAAGATTTTTTTGTTTTTCTTCAAAGGTGGAAGGTGGAGAAATTGTTTCTTGAATCTCATTCGACATCTCGGTAAGTTTTGTTACAAGTCTTCCAATGGCAACTCCATCAAGTATGACATTTCTTCTGCTCACTTTTTGTATAGCTGCTTTTGTCTTGGGCCCCACAATTCCATCTGCCGGACCAGGGTCAGGAAAAATATCAGGATATCTTTCATGTAAAAGAGAAAGTCCTTTTTGAGTATTCGTGGCAATTTCTTTTCTTTGTTCGGGAGTACCCCAATCAGAAATATCCTTTCTTTCTACAATGTTGAGTGATTGTATTACGGAGTCTATCCTCTCTTTCTTTATTTCATTGGGGCTGAGGAATATTTTTTGTACTTCCTCTGGCATCTTTTTTGCTTCACCAAACTGAGGTATTTCCTGCTTTTTTTGAGAAGGTGATATTTGCTCTTTGATAGTATTTTGTACTCCACTGAGTGATGCAATAAGATTGATAATGGCATTGGAGTCAATTTCTTGATTTCCATAATTTACTCGGGCGAGTGCTGCTTTCGTTTTTTTCCCAACAATACCATCAATTGGTCCTGGGTCACTGTACTGTGGAGGTGACTCTTTATGGAGTACCTTCAGAGCTCTTTGAAGAACAGTATTTTTTTGTATTCCCCATTGCTCGGGCGGAATACTGTACGGTGGTTGCAGTTGTTGAATTAGGAGGTCTATTTTTAATATTTCTGCCCGTTCTGGAGCGTTTTCTACAAATATTGGGAGTGCTTCTGTGTTTGTATTTTTTGAGGTTGGTTTTGGTGGTACTACGAATATCTCAGATGTTCCTTCAGGAGTTGTGGATGAATCTGGAATTTCTTTAAAAATTCTTCTCTGCTCCCCGAAGAGTGAGTATATGTTTTGTATATGAGTTTTCATCCTACTATTATCGCATAATATATGGTTTTTATCAATAGGTGTAGCCTCAAAATCTCCCCCTAACCCCCTCCAATAGATGCTTCAGGGTTGCACCCTGAAGCAAATGATACGAGGTAAAGCAAAATAACTTGTACAGAAACAATCTACAATGTTAGATTTATCAGCTATTTTTAATATTCCATGACATCTCTTCGAATACAAAAAGATTTAAAAGATGGGATATATTTTATCACCTGTACAGTTCGAAATTGGTATCATGTCCTTGATCGAAAAAATCGGTGGAATATTTTACTTAATTCTTTGAAGTATTGCCAAAATCAGAAAGGACTGAAGATTTATGCTTGGGTCTTTATGATGGATCACATCCATCTTTTGGTTGAACATAAAGATGTTATTGGTTTTTTGCGGGATTTTAAGAGACATACAACACGAGAAATGAAAAAGAGTATTCTTGCACATGAGCCGAGGACAGCGAAACTTTTTGAAACACCAGAAGGTTTCCAATTTTGGGGAAAGACAAATATGCCAGAAAAAGTAGAGAACTTTACGTTTTTTGAACAAAAGTATCAGTATATTCATTTTAATCCGGTCAAAAAGCAGTATGTCCGTAATCCACAGGATTGGGTTTTTTCTTCAGCAAATCAAGAAGAGCTTTTATCTATTACACAATTGGAGGCATAAGTTTGGTATTTTGACCCGTGTATACTTTTTCTTCAGGGTGCAACCCTGAAGAATCAAAGTTACTCCCTCCCTTTTTAAAAGGGAGGGCTGAAGATGCTTCAAAGTTTTACTTTGAAGCAAAGTATTACCAGGAAAGGGGAAAATAAGTATATACCAAAAAAACCAAAAGTGGATGACGTCTTCGGCAAAACTACATTTTTGCATATGAGAACCCCAGATAACCGGGGTTCTCTCTCTTTTTTTAATTGATGCTACTCAATCAATCGGGTATAAACCCGTTGGTTGAGCAGGGGCCGGTGGACATATGGTCCGTTGGTCCCTTGCATGCGTCTTGCAGTAGGTGGTTTCCCTGCTGCTGTTGCATGCTTTGGCCCTGTTCCACATTGATGGAATTCCCATTATTGAGTTTGGCAGTAACACCGCTTCCCTCAGAGTAGGCCGTACCGCCTTGGCCTCCATAAGCAGTTCCTCCGGAGCCGCCTTGGCCTCCATAGCCGTGAGCGGTGCCACCGGAACCACCAAGGCCTCCTTTTCCTCCTTCACCACCGTAAGCGGTGTTGGAGTTCTGGACGGAACTTCCTTCACTATATGAATCTGCATCTGAGGTGCTTGCGCTAGAGTTATTCATGTCGTGAGTTCCTCCATCAAGGCTGATGTTTGTCACATCAGGCTGATGGTTTGCTGCCGCCTCAACATTGCCATTGGCCGTAATCGCTGCGGCTTCCGTCATCGCGTTGGCATTTGCCTTTGCGATTGACTTCTGAGCGGTAATCGCCCGGTTCGTGATGACCAGAGTGGTCATATCACGAACGAACGAGAACCAGCCGGGGCCAACAAAGCTGTTCACATACGGTGCATTCCATTGCACCCCATCGAGATCCGCAAGGCGAATCTCGGCGGCAGCCTTTAATGCCTCATAGACCGGTTTGCGCTGGTCATAAGGCAGAGGTGGATTTGCAGTCGAAACTGCAGTCCATGCTGACTGGTACATCTGCTGTCGAGTTGCCTCGACGTTGTAGCCAACAGAGCTTGCTACAGTTGCATACCCAGCGAGTGGGCCTGTACGATTTGCCACCGTGGTGGCAATTTCAAGGCCTCCAGGTCCCTTTGTACTGCTCGTTCCTGCAGCACAGCCACCCAAGATAAGGGTGGCTACTAACAATATAATCGTCCTCATGGTCGTTCTCCTATTGATTAATTACTGTGACCGAAGTTGCTGCGGATGCAGCTGACCCCGAACCTTGGTTTAAACGAAATACTCCATTGGGTATCAGGAGCGGAACGGTTGGTGGAACAAACCCCGTACTACCATAGCCGGGTCCACCTGCCGGTGCTGGGTTCAGCACCGGAAGCGGTGGCGGAAATTGCACTGCTGGCGGTTCAATAACAACCGGTGGCTCTTCAACCACAGGAGGCTCAGGTTTTTCTACCTGAAACTCTCCTTTTTGGTTGAGGCAAACATTGCTGATTGCCGGGAGGTTTGCGTCATTTTTCGCATCGGTGTATTGATCGATGCGAACAATGAATTGCTCACCTGGGTAACATCTCCGCCAAATAGTTCCTATCGGTTTGCCCGAACGAGTGTATGAGTGCATGGGGATGTTCTTCCCTCCATCCAAACACTCAATCATAACGACTTTCTCGTTTAGGTACGATTCCCAGGTATCCGCCGTAACCGCAACTGTGGGCTTGAACGTATTGTTCAATAGTTTCGCAAATGCTGCCTGCCGCTGAGGGCTGGCAGCGTTAAAGTGCTGCTGTATTTGGTCGAATGTTTTTGGAGCTTTGCCGTTTACAAACGGCTCCGCCCCAAAACTCAATGACGAGCTCAGTAGTAATAGTAGGCCCATCACAAGGATGGGTACTCGTAAAGTACTCATGGTATTTCTCCGTTTATTAAAAAAAATTACGCGTATTTTGTAGTGCCGAAGACGTCAAAGATCCTTGTGACATCTTGGCACTACTTCCATGTAGTTTTGGGCTGCATCGTGTAGTCCAAAATGTACGATTTGATTATATTTAATAATATAACTTTGTCAAGTTATTATACAATGTGAATATTAAAAATATATATCAAAAAATATGACTCTATAAAAACAAAAAATAAATTATTGATACATATAAAAGAGTATGAAAAATGCTATTAATACTATTCTCCATTCTATATTCCACATTTAATATTCTCTCTTCTCTCTTCTACTTCCCTTCATCCATTGCCTCATTCGCCAACTGATCTGCTCGTTTATTGTCTTCCCTCGGTACGTGAGAAAAAGTTATTTTCTCAAAACCCTTCTTTAATTCTAATACCCGAGCAAAAAGAATTTTCATATCTGGATGCTTTACTTTGTAGTGTCCGTTGAGCTGTTTGACAATAAGTTCAGAATCTAAAAAACAATCAATAGATTTTACTTCTAGTTCATGTGCTTTCCTGAGCCCAAGAATAAGAGCTGTATATTCAGCAACATTATTGGTGGTGGTTCCGAGAAATTTCTTTCCTCCAAAGATCTCATTTCTATGGGCATCAAAGAGAGCATATCCCGCACCAGCAGGACCAGGGTTTCCTCTGCTGCCTCCATCGGAAAAGAGAAGTACCTTTGATGGTTGAGGACTGTTATTCATAAATCAGTTTGTTTATAAGAACGTTGAAGATAGGATGAAGAATATAGATGTGTTTTTTGTCAATCATCGTTCCTTCACTGGATGATATATGAGGGCGAAGCAACTGATTATTCAATCTTCGATATTCAATATTCTATATTCTAAAAATCCAAATCGGATTTTTACAGCTTTGTAATGAGATTTCTTTTTCGGGCGATCTTTGTTCCGACAAGTGTTCGAAGAAGTGTTCGAGTAATCGTAACTGCTGTAAACATCGAAAGGAGCACTCCGATAGCAAGCATGATGGCAAATCCTTTAATAATTGATGTCCCCATGACATACAAAATACCACAAACGATGAGTGTCGTAAGGTTTGCATCACGGATGGACGTCCAAGCTCGGTCAAAACCAATAGCAATAGCAGTGGAAAAGTTTTTTTCTGCTCTGAGCTCCTCTCTCATCCTTTCAAATATGAGAACATTCGCATCGACAGCCATACCAATAGAAAGAATGAGACCAGCTATTCCTGCAAGTGTAAGAACAAAAATAGATGAGAATTTCAGAATAAAGAGAAATAAAATTCCATAAATGGCAAGTGAAATAACCGCAAAAATACCCAATATTCGATAGGAAAAAATAATCCATAGCGATAAGAGAATCAGTCCAATAGCTGCCGCTTTTATCGAAATATCAAGTGCCTCTATTCCGAGTGAAGCAGCAACCTTCATTTCTCCATCGAGATGAACTGGAGCTGGAATTGCTCCAGCATTGAGGTCACGAGCGAGACTGATTGCCTCTTTTTGTGCTTCAATAAGAAGTGGCTGATTAAAAGATATTTGAGCAGCTCCTCCTGCTATTCTTTCTTGAATAATCGGTGCAGATATAAAGTCTCCTCCAACGAAGATTGCCATTGGTTTTCCAATGAGCTGACTCGTAAGTTCTTCAAACATTTTTGCCCCTTCATCATCAAATTCTATTGATGTCACGGGCATGTTTGTTTGGTCAGTAGAAACCTTGGCGATTTTGAAATGCTCACCATCAAGACCCGTTTCTTCCCATGGATCAGGGACAATTTCGATAAAGAGCTCATCATATGTAATCTGCTCTTCTGGGGTAGTTGTTTCTTGAGGGATAACTCTTTGGCGCGTTTCTTCAGCTACTTGTCTATCGGAAAGAACGATTTGTGCTACTCGTGCTCCGCCACTCTCCTCTGTTGCCTTGAGGAGTTTATAAATAATAAATTTTCCATTGTCCTCTACGATTTCAGAAATTCCATTTGGCTGTACTTTTGTAATAACTTCATTCTGGAGTTCATCACTCAGTTCAGTAATAGATTGTTCGCGTTTATCATCTATTGAGACTTCTTTTGCAACAGTATCAAAATCTTCTCCAGGTTCAGTTTTTTTTCTATCAACGATTTCTTTGATTCCTGCTCGATAAATAGAAAATCCTTCTATGGGTTTTAGTTGATTCGTGTATTGATCAAATGCCATGGCTCCTTCTGCTGCAATGACTTCGGGCACAAAATCACCGGGAGTGGTGTTCCAGAGTTTTTCTTCCAAATTTTTTGGAAGCTGATCTTTGAATTTTTTTTCTGACTCTTTTAGATTTGCTACATATTTTGCTGTTTTTCGATCATTGAGCTGCTGTTCAATATCAGCAAGTGATGTACCTGATCCTGCTAATGAAAGTGCTTCTTCAGCAGCGAGTCGAGCTGCTTCTTTTTCTGATTCATCTGCCGTTTCTTTTAATTTTTTAAACTGGAGATCAATATGTTTTTGAAGTTTTTCTCGTGTTTCGGGAGTGTCAATATCTGCGGTAAGTTCTACAAATATGTGTTTTTCGTCGCCAAAATCTGCTGAATAGACATTTAATTCTCGTGTACCATCTGGGTCGATACGACGTTCTAGTGTTGCCTGAACACCATTAATAATATCATCTTCAGTAATACTTTCTCCGGCGGCAATTTTTTCTCGTACTCGAGTAAGATCTACTTTAAAATCAAGTTGTGATCCACCAGCAAGATCAAGTCCATAGTGAATGGTGCGGCTCAAAAGAAAATTTCGGAGCCCATCAAAAGGAATTTTCTCTTTTGCACTTTCTGGCATAGCAACAAGCCCTGTAGAGAGAATGAGAACGGCAATAAGTAAGATTCGAATCCAGTTTTTCATCTGTTGTTCAAAGAAAAATCTCGGGGATTATGAGGGAATGAAGGGGGGAATGCAAGAGAATGGAAAATATGGGATGTGCGAAAGAAAATATGAAAGAGAGAAAAGTGCAGACAATAAATTTTTTTTATGAAATAATTCTTTTGCTTTTTCCTGACCAATCATGTGTGGGGTATTTGGACTTTTCTCTTCTGAAGAAAATATCACTCAAGAGATATTTGATGCTTTAACTGTTCTCCAACATCGTGGGCAAGATGCTGCAGGAATTGCTACCTGTGAAAAAAATGGGCGTTTCCATTTAAAAAAGGGGAATGGGCTTGTTCGAGATATTATCCACACCCGTCATGTTCGTCATTTAACGGGAAATATTGGCATTGGGCATGTTCGATATCCGACTGCTGGATGCAGTAGCCCAGATGAAGCACAACCATTTTATGTAAATTCTCCTTTTGGGATTATGTTGGCCCATAATGGAAACCTGACAAATGCTGACGTATTGGCAAAAGAAATTTTTGAAACAGATCTGAGACATCTTTCTACGAGTTCAGATTCAGAAGTCCTTCTGAATGTTTTTGCACATGAGCTCGCAAAATTAAAAAAACCACATCCGGTTGCTGATGATATTTTTACTGCTATTTCTAATACACAGAAGCGTGTGCGTGGTGCGTATGCTGTTGTAGGTTTTATTGCGAATGTCGGTCTTTTTGCATTTCGTGATCCAAATGGAATCCGCCCACTGTGTTTTGGATCTCGTGAAAAGAATTTTGGAGAGATGGAATATGCAGTTTCTTCAGAGTCTGTTGCTTTGGCACCACTTGGTTTTACTCTCGAACGTGACGTTTCTCCGGGAGAGGCTATATTTATCGACTGGAAAGGGAATCTCTCCACACAACAGTGTGCAGAAAACCCTGTACTGACTCCCTGTATTTTTGAACTCGTATATATGGCGAGACCTGATTCTATTATGGATAAAATATCCGTCTATAAGTCTCGACTACGAATGGGGGAGTATCTCGCAAAGAAGATTCAAAAAGTTGCCCCAGATCTTGATATCGATGTTGTTATTCCTATTCCTGAGAGCAGTCGAACCAGTGCTATGGAGCTCGCATATCATTTACGGAAAAAATACAGAGAGGGTTTTATAAAGAATCGATATATTGGTCGTACATTTATTATGCCGGGACAAGAGATTCGAAAAAAATCTGTTCACTATAAGTTATCAGCTATTGATCTTGAGTTTAATGGGAAGAATGTTCTTCTTGTTGATGATTCTATTGTTCGAGGGACAACATCAAAAGAAATTATTCGTATGGCCCGAAAGGCGGGGGCAAAAAATGTGTATTTTGCGAGTGCAGCTCCGCCAGTCAAATATCCGAACGTGTATGGAATAGATATGCCGACCCGTAAGGAGTTAGTTGCTTATGGGGTGACGGAAGAAGAAGTGGGAAAGATTATTGGTGCAGATCGTATTTTTTATCAAAATCTTCCAGATCTTATCCTTTCTGCACAAGAGGGAAATCCAGAAATAAAGAGTTTTGATGCTTCTTGTTTTGATGGAAAGTATGTCACTGGCGATGTTGATGAGGCTTTTTTAAAGAAGGTAGAGTCATTTCGAAGTTCTAACCGAGATACGACAGAAAACCCGGTGACATTATTATAATGGCAGAAACATAACTTTTAAAGTTATCAGTACTGACCCTGACTGTATATATGTGGAAGATTCTCTTTATACCACCACTACAACAGGAAAAATCATCGGTTCACGTTGAATTCTCTTGTAGATCATTGATTGGAGTCCTCTGGTAACGGCACGTTTGAAATCTTTCATGGTTGCTTTTGGATTATCTTTTAAGACTTGTTCATATGATTTTTTGGCTTGATTACGTGCATCATGGAGAATTTCTTTGCTTTCACGCATGTATATGAATCCTTTTGTAATGATTTCTGGATCTCCAATGAGTCGATGACTTTTTTCCATGGTTTTGAGTATGACAATAATGGTTCCACCGTTTGCCATTACTTTTCGTTCCTCCATCACTTTTGTTCCAATATCTCCTGTTCCAAGGCCATCAATCATAATGATATCTGATGGGACTTTACTCTTTGATCGACGCATATGATCACCAACGAGCTCTACAATATTCCCATTCTCTAGGAGTGGTACTTTATCGGGGTCATATCCGAGGTCAATTGCAATTTTTTTGTGGGCTTGTCTCATGAACATTTCGCCGTGAATCGGAACAATACATTTTGCTTTTATGAGAGCATGCATCATGCGAATATCACCCGAATGACCGTGTCCAGAGGCATGAATATCCATTGTATCATTTGTGATTACTTTTGCTCCGAGATTGATGAGATTATTAATAGTAGAATAGACACCCCTTTCATTTCCAGGAATAGGAGAGGAGCTAAAGACAACACTATCACCTTTTTGAATGGAAATTTGTGAATGTGTTCCGTGTCCTATTCGTGTAAGGGCACTCCGTGGCTCACCTTGCGAGCCCGTCGTAAGAATAAGGACTTGATTTGCCGGAAGCTCTGCCGCTGCTGGGCCAAATTTTCTAAGAGAACCTTTTGGAACCTTAAAAAATCCAAGTTTGGCAGAAATTTCAAGTGTATTCTGCATACTTCGACCAGAGATAAATACTTTCCGGTTATATTTGGTTGCGAAATGTACGATTTGTTCAATTCGGGAAACCAGTGATGAAAAACTCGCGAGGATAATTCTCCCCTTTGCTTCAGAAATGAGGGTATTGAGGTTTTCAGCAATGACTTTTTCTGAAGTACAATATCCCTTTTTTGGGGCATTGGTACTTTCGCAGAAAATAACATCAACACCTTTTCTCCCAATTTCTGCCATTCGTCCAAGATCTGCTGGCTTACACCCAACGGGGGTGAAATCAAATTTAAAGTCACCTGTATGTACAAAAGTTCCGCCTGGTGTTTTTCCATATACTCCCATGCAATCGGGAATAGAGTGGTTTACACGGAAAAATTCAAGATCAAAACACCCGAGTTTGAAAGTATCCTTTTCTGGATCTACAACATGAATGGTTGTTTGTTTCATTACTCCATGTTCTTCGAGCCTCTTTTTTACAAGACCAGAGGTGAGTTTTGTCATCACTAGGGGCGGATACCCAAGCTTTGGCAGTACGTGTTGAAGGGCTCCAATATGGTCAAGATGTCCATGAGTAATAACAAGACCTCGAACACGGTGTTTGTTTTTTTCTAAGAATGATGTGTCAGGAATAACAAAGTCGACTCCCAGCATCTCATCATCTGGAAAGGCCATGCCAACGTCAACGACGATGATGTCGTTATTACATTCAATAGCGAGACAGTTTTTTCCGACCTCATTCAGTCCTCCCAGAATATATGCCTTAAGGCTCCCTTTTCTCATAGGGGCATGATGTTTTTCTTTTGGTTTTGATTTATTTTGAAATGATGGCTTTTGACCTTTTCGATGTGCAGCTTTATTATGCTGAACTTGTTGGTGTCCTTGATGAACAGGTTGCTCTTGCTGAGCTGGTTTGTTCTGATGTTGAGGGTGTTTTTTTTGAGCTGCTTGTTCCTGCTTTTTTTCAGGAGGAGTGGTTGAATCAGACTTTTTGCTGAAGAAATGAGTAATAGCATTCATAGGTTTTTCAATATATAAAAAAAGTACACAATTTTCGTGTAAAAATCGAATATTCGGTGGGGTTCTTCTTATTCATCGGATATAATTAGGTATCACTCGGAATTTGTGTGTCTCCATAATGCCGGAAATTTTTAAGGAAAGCAAGTTTTTTGGGAATCATTCTATTTATATGGCTTTAGAAAAACAAATTATTATTTTGGAATTTGGAAATATTACATCTTTCTTCCATAAAACGATTGTTTTGGGGCATAATAATATTCCCTTTTTCGATTCTTCTCTCCTGTATACTTTTTCTTATGAAATCAGAAACAATTGGAATTATAGGTGGAAAAGGAAAGATCGGATCAGTATTCGCTGATTATTTTGCGAATAAAGGATTCCCTGTTCTTGTCTCTGATATTGGAACAAAACTCAAAAATAGTGATGTTGCAAAAATGAGTGACATACTTATTTTATCTGTTCCTATATCTAAAGTTTCTTCTGTGGCAGCAGAAGTAGGGCCACACATGAAGAAGGATGCACTCTTTGTAGATTTTACTTCTCTAAAAACGGAGCCGATTCACGCAATGAAAGATGCTTTTTCAGGTGA
Source organism: Candidatus Peregrinibacteria bacterium (assembly GCA_024762935.1). Classification (GTDB taxonomy): domain Bacteria; phylum Patescibacteriota; class Gracilibacteria; order CAIRYL01; genus JANTGK01. Next base: position 28,796 of record JANTGK010000007.1, read on the forward strand.
AATACTTGGTATACACCCTATGTTTGGACCGACAAATCTGACAGCAGGTCAGACCGTAGTGTTTTGTCCAGGAAGAGGAAAAAAATGGAAAAAACGGATGAAAAATATTTTTTCCGATTTTCAAATTGTAGAAATGACTGCGGAGGAACATGATCGTTGTATGGCCTTAGTACAGGGTTTGCAACATTTTATGGAAGCAACTTATGGTGCGACTCTTGCTGCAATGAATATGCCAATCAAGACTCTCCTTGCGGTGGCAAGTCCAATCTATCGCTTACAAATGGGTGTTGTAGGACGGGTCCTTTCTCAAGATGAGAAAATGTATTCAAATATTGTCTTTGGGTCTCAATACTCTCGAAGTGCAATTCATACCTTTTTACAGGAAGCAGAGAAGTTGGCAGGAGGGGGTTTACAAGTATTTGAACAAGAATTTTGTCGTGGTCGAAAATATTTTGGGAAATTTTCTGCTCAGGCTCAGCGTGAAAGTGATGCCATCATTGACGCAATGTCTGCTCGCTTTGCACATCATCATCAGAAAAAAGAGAAACATGCCAAAGTGGATATGGGGGTTCTTGGTCCACAACTCACATGGTCTGATCTTGCAGCAGAGCATTTCTTTCCTCACAAAAGCCGTGAGTGGTATCCGAACTTTTCCCTTATTTTTTCTGCTCTTGAAAAAGGGAAGATAAAAATGGGTTTTTGCCCGATTGAGAATAAAATTTCTGGAACTGTTTGCGAGGTGTGGGATGAATTATCTACAGGAAAATATTGGATTGAAAGTGTGCATGATTTTCCCATAAATCATCTTCTCGCGGCTTCAAATAAGCAGAAGCCCCGTGTCATTTTTGGTCATGCAGCAGCAATAGCCCAGTGTCGAAAATCGTTACAAAAACATTATCCTCATGCTCGTCTTGTTCCTGTGGCGAGTAATTCTGAGGCTGTTTCCCGAGCAAAAAATGTTATTGATTCAGCCGCGATTTGCAGTCCTGAAGCTGCGAATGCTGCACATTTTTCAATTATTCGAAAGGAAATTTCTGACCAAAAAGGGAACACCACTCGATTTGCGCGAGTCGTTAAGAGAACAAAAAAAGAGAAATACGAGGGGAAGCAAATGACCTCACTCTTTTTTGAATTGTTAAATGTTTCTGGCTCGTTATTTTCTGCACTCAAGATTTTTAGAGATGCAAAACTCAATATGAGTCGACTCGAATCCAGACCTGTCGGAAAACAGCTTTCACAATATGCTTTTTTTGTTGATATCGATGGCACTTTTCCCCCTGAATGTGAAGAGCAGCTTGTAAAAGTGACCAAAAACTTACGAATATTGGGCCATTATTCCGTGGAGAAATAGTGTAACCATGCTTTACTTTTTTTCAATCCTCTTTATTCCTCCTGTAAAAGGCCAGAGTACCTCAGGGATATCAACGGTTCCATCCTCATTTTGAAAGTTTTCGAGAATAGCAATCAGTGGTCTGCTGGAGGTGGCAGTTCCATTAAGTGTGTGTGCGGTAACAATTTCACCATTTTCTTTTCGAACTCGAATTTTGAGTCGTCGTGCTTGATAATCGGTGCAATTACTTGTTGATGTCATTTCGCGATATTTATTTTGACCAGGGAGCCATGCTTCGATGTCATATTTTTTAACTGCACTTGAGCCAAGGTCGCCAGCAGCAATGAGTACAACTCGATAGGGGATTCCGAGCATTTGAAGGATTTTTTCTTCTGCCTCTCTCATGGTCTCGTGTATCTGTTTCGATTCGTCTGGAGAACATACAGCAACCATCTCAATCTTTTCAAATTGATGAACACGTAAAATACCTTTCATATCTTTTCCATATGTTCCTGCTTCTCGTCGGAAGCACGGAGAGTATCCAGCAAATTTTCGAGGAAGAGTATTCTCTTCGAGTATTTCATCACCATGATATGCGGTAAGGGGGACCTCACTCGTTCCGATGAGATAGAGTTCATCTTCTCCTGGATTAACGGTATATATTTCATTCTTATCAGCAGGGAAGAATCCGGTTCCATACATAGCATTTTCACGGACCATAAAGGGGGGGATTGTCGGAGAGAATCCGAGTTTTTGAATTTCTAAAAATGCCCAATTCATGAGTGCCATCTGCAGAACGGCAAGTTCTTCTTGGAGATAATAAAATCGTGCACCGCTTACTTTTGCACTTCGCTGAGTATCAAGTATTCCGAGGTCTTGTGCGAGTTCCCAGTGTTCTTTTGGTGAAAATGAGAAATTCGGTTTTTCACCCCACTGCTTGAGGACTTCAAAATCATCTTCACCACCATCTGGAACATCATCAAGTGGGGGGTTTGGAATACTTATCATCATATCTTCGTACTCTTGAGTAATGACTTGGAGCTCATGATCTTTTTCTTTAAGAGTTTCGGCTACTTTTTTCATTTCAGCGAGAAACTTCTCTTTTTCGGCGCCAGAGAGTGTTGGTATTTTTTTACTCGCTTGGTTTTGCATTGCCTTTATTTCATCACGTGCTGTGGAGATCTCTCTCTTTTTTTCATCTATTTGTAAAAGTTTCGGTATGGTGTTTTCTTCCACTCCTTTTCTTTGGAGCTGCTTTTGAAAAAAATCAGGATTTTTCCGAATATCCTTTATATTGAGCATCTTTTTCTAAAAAATAGTACTCTCAAAGAATACTGGCTGCTTTTCTAAAAGACAACTATATCGTAACAGCAAAAAAGATGAAAAAAAGATTTGACATCAAGAGAGCATGTTTGGCAAAATGCTTTGGCCTTTTTTTATAGGCACATTTTGTACTGACGATGCTCACTCCAAAGAAATTAAAATATCGAAAAGTTCATCGGGGGCGTGGAACGCTCCGTGGGATTGCTCAAAATGGGCATGAGATTGCTTTTGGAAGCTATGGTCTCAAAGCTATTTCTCGAGGTGAACTTACCAGTCGTCAGATAGAAGCAGCACGTCGTGCTATTAATAGATATGTCAATCGTGCTGGAAAGGTTTGGATTCGTATTTTCCCCCATAAGCCAGTGACTCAAAAAGCTGCTGAGGTTCCAATGGGATCAGGAAAAGGAACAGTTGAGTATTATGTCTTTCCAACCCTCCCCGGAAAAATCCTTTTTGAAATGGAAGGAGTTCCTGAGGAGATTGCTCGAGAAGCCTTTCGTCTTGCATCTCATAAGCTTCCTGTAAAGACGAAATTTGTCATCAAAGAATTTTCATGAAAACATTTGAAGAAATTTTGGCACTCACTGATGTAGAAATTCAGTTTGAAATTGAAAAAGCAGAGCGAGAGCTTGTCGGCATACGAATGGCGATTGCTGCTGACCAAGAGAAGGATTCTTCAAAGCGTCGAAAGCATCGTACATATATCGCACAGCTTAAAACTGCACGAAGACAACGAGAACTTGGTTTTGCCCAAAAAAAATGAGAATGAAAAAAGGTACCATCGTAAGTAAATCTGGTGATAAATCAGTTGTTGTCGAAGTACATCGATATGAGGTTCATCCAAAGTATAAGAAAAAGTATAGAATTTCTAAGAAATTTCATGCACACGACGAAGAGAATACTTCAGGTGTCGGTGATGCTGTATTTATCGTAGAATCAAAGCCCGTTTCAAAGTTGAAACGATGGCGAATCGTTCCAGAGAGCGAACTTTCATCCCTTCAAAAATAATGATTCAGACACAATCAATCTTGGCTGTAGCCGACAATACTGGTGCAAAAGAAGTTATGTGCATTAAGGTGCTCGGTGGAAGTAAAAGGCGATATGCCCGAATTGGCGATACTATTGTTGTGACGGTTAAAAGAGCAACTCCAAAAGGAATTGTAAAAAAGAAATCTGTTCAAAAGGCAGTTGTTGTTCGCCAAAAACGTGATGTGAGAAGACGAGATGGTTCGATTATTCGGTTTGACGAAAATGCAGTTGTTATTATTGGTGCTGACGGTCAACCACGTGGAACTCGAGTTTTTGGACCTGTAGCACGTGAACTTCGTGCTCATGGATTTCAAAAAATAGTATCACAGGCTCCAGACGTTCTTTAGGATATTTATTGTACTGACGAGAGAATCCTTTTTTGGATTTTTTTGGTGTTTTACATATAATTTGTAGAAAATAGTGAGACGATTCTCTTAAAACGCTCCGATATTTCCCCCTGTGCTGGCTGCTCCTTTTGCTGGTGAGCCTTCTTTGAGAGTCAAATCGCCATTTGTCGGATCGGTAAACATCGGGTCACCGACAATGGTATTGACCCCATTAAATGGTTTCATAGGACTTTCCCACTTCGTTGCACCATTCTGAGGACCAGATATGAGATTGTTTCGAACGGAGATGTTTCTTTCTTGTATGCCTGCTTCTGATCCATATTGATCGGTTGCATACCCGAGTTGAAAATCTCCACTTTCGCTTATAATATTATCGTAAATATCTATATTTTTCATATTTGCACTATAGAGAGAGACCTCTCCACCAATCCATCTGCTGTCATTTCCATGCCCATTGTTATAGAGAGTATTGTTGTATACTTTTATATCTGCTCGTAGACCATTATCCCCAAAACGTGAGAAATATATACCATTTAACGTCTAGTGAGTATATCTGAGGTATAATTTTTATTCTTCACTTGTTCTACTGGAAGGATTTGAGAGCCTTCTCCTCTTCCTTGAATCCATGTTGTTGATCCTTCCATATTTTCTCCTTTAAGTGGTACCAAATCCCAGGTCTGACCATCTGTTGTGATATATGCTTGGTTCCACAAATAGAAAGTCTTTGAATTATTGCCAACGGTTATATGAAGACTGTCTTCTTGGCAATCGGCTTGAAGAATATTTCAATGGTATTGAGGAAAATATTCCACGGATAACTGAAACCTGCTGGAACACGAGAGGTATCTTTCTCTGTGATAGTGTGACAATTGTTTTGTGCTTTTACCTCAAAATGAGGAATTCCTATGGAAGCTATTGTAATAATGATAAAAATATTTAGTACCACCTATGTACTTTTCATAGAATTTTTTATTTCTTCGTATTTTACCAAATTTTTTGGGAAAAGCATATTCATAATCATGTATTTTGCAGAGAAAAATAAACAAGAAAAAGAGAGAAGTTTTAGTATTGATACTTTTTATAATGGTATTTGTGCGGTTTGAGAAGGGTCTTCTGAGAATCGAAGAAATGGACCATTTTACACATGAAAACCATCTTCAAACAGTATTCTTTTTCTGTTCATAAAATGTCTATGAGGAAGATTCTCTCAGAGATAAATTTTTTTTCAGAAAAACATTTGACACCTCGCATAGATATACGGCAGAATGCCCTGGCGTTTTTTCTCGCATGAAGATTAAAAAAGGAGACAATGTTGTTGTAATCACTGGCAAAGATAAAGGAAAAAAAGGAAGTGTCATTCGGGCAATTCCTACAAAGAACCGTATTGTCGTTGAAAAGGTGAACCTTGTCACAAAACATCAGAAGGCGAGAGGTAAAGCACCTGGTGGAAGAATACAGTTTGAAGCTCCTATTGATTCTTCAAATGTAAAAATTATATGTCCAGACTCAAAGAAAAGTACACGTGTTGGATATCAGGTAGGGAAGGACGGAACAAAATACCGTATTTCTAAAGTCTCTGGTGCAAATATTGAGAAATCGTTTGTAAAATCATAATGTCTTTTAAAACCGAGTATCGGCAAAATATTATTCCTAAGCTTCAAAAAGATTTAGGAATTAAAAATATTCACGCTCTTCCAAAGCTTGAAAAAATTACTGTAAATGTTGGAATCGGCACATATATGAAAGGGGTGAAGCTCCCAACATCTGTTGTGGAAGGTATTGCACAAATTACAGGTCAGAAACCAGTTATAAAAAATTCTAGAAAATCAATCTCAAACTTTAAGCTTCGAGAAGGAATGCCGGTAGGGGTATCAGTCACTCTTCGTCGAGATCGTATGTATGATTTCTTCGAGAGACTCGTTACCATAGTTTTTCCTCGTATTCGAGACTTTCGAGGTTTTTCACGAAGGGCATTTGATGGGAGGGGGAATTATTCTTTAGGAATTCGGGATCATCTTATTTTCCCAGAGATTCCTACAGATGAAGTCATTAAACCATTTGGTGTACAGGTAACGATAACAACCAGTGGGAATGATGATGCACAATCTCTGCAACTTCTCAAAGAATTTGGATTTCCTTTTCAAAAAGCAAATGGCTAAGAAATCTATGGTAGTAAAGGCCCAGCGAAAACGCGACCGTGTTTCAAACGCTATTGCAGCGGGTGTGAAGCCTAAAAAAGCTTCTCAAGCATACAATTGTTGTTTGAAGTGTGGAAGAACAAGAGGGTATTTTCGTATCTTTGGACTTTGTCGGATTTGTCTTCGGGAGATGCTTCGCAAAGGAGAAGTTCCTGGTGTTAAAAAATCCAGTTGGTAATATCGTTTTAATTGATTATGAACACTGATCCTATCGCCGACTTTCTGACTCGTATTCGTAATGCCGTTCGTGCTGGACGATCGACGTTAACTGCTCCACATTCTCAGATGAAAGAATCTATTGCTCACATACTTGAGGAGCAAAATATTATAGAAAAATCAAGAGTCGATCGGTCTGAACAATTTCCAAAAATTGTTGTTACCCTTAAGAAAGACAAGCCTCAGCTTACTCTTACTCGAATCAGTAAACCTGGTCTTCGTGTATTCCAGAAAGCTTCTGAGATACGACCGGTAAGAAATGGGTTTGGAATTTCTATCATTAGCACTAGTAAAGGGCTTATGACAGGAGATGCAGCAAAATCAGAAGGAGTTGGAGGTGAAGTACTCTGTGAGATATATTAATTTCCCCATAAAATGTCACGAATTGGAAAGCTACCGGTTGAAATCCCTAGTGGTGTTGAGATTACTCTCAAAGATAACCTTATTACTGTTAAGGGTAAGAAAGGGGAGCTTACATACACTTTTAGTTCACTCATCAATGTAGAAGTACAAGAGAAGCAAATCGTGATTACTCGTAATTCTGATATTCAAGAAGAACGTGCTCTTCATGGTCTTACCCGTTCACTTATTCAAAACATGGTAACCGGTGTCTCAGATGGTTTTGAGAAAAGATTAGAGATACAAGGAGTTGGTTATAAAGCACAAGCGACTGGTAAGAAAATCACCCTTAATCTTGGATTCTCTCATCCAGTAGAAATGGACGCTCCTGATGGAGTAAGTGTCGACCTCGATAAAGAAACAAAAGAGGTTGTTGTTTCTGGGTCTGACAAGCAAAAGGTAGGGCAGTTTGCTGCTGAAATCAGGGCTCACAGAAAGCCTGAACCATATAAGGGAAAAGGTGTTCGTTATGTCAGTGAGTATGTACGGCGAAAGGCTGGTAAAACAGCAGCGAAATAATAAATATTACAATAGATTATGAATATGACGACATTACAAAAACGGCAACAACGAGGGAAACGAATTCGAAAGCAAATCGGAGATGGAACTTCTCAAAGGCCTCGCTTGGTTGTTTACTGTAGTAATACATCAACCTATGCTCAGGTGATTGATGATATTGCTGGGACAACTCTTGTTAATGCGAGTTCAATGAAAGAAAAAAGTGGGTCTACTATTCAGGCAGCTGAAAAAGTAGGATCTGAAATTGCTAAGCTTGCAAAAAATAAGAAAATATCAGCGGTTGTTTTTGACCGGAATGGATATGCTTATCATGGTCGTGTAAAGGCTCTTGCCGAATCTGCACGAAAAGAAGGATTACAGTTTTAATTTTTACTGAGGGAATATGAGTTCAGAAAATGAATCACCAAAGGCAGATGAAACAAATACTACTCCTGCTCAATCAGCTGCTGCACCGACTCAGCAGAAGAGTAAAGGTCCTGCAGATGGAAAGAAATCTTTCGTGAAAAGAAATTCTTCTCGTGGCGGCGGTCGTGATCGTGGAGGAAGAGGTCGAGGAAAAAGAGGACGACGAGGAGAGCGTGAAGAGAAGGAGTTTGAAGAAGAGCTCCTCAAAATCGATCGTGTCACACGTGTTGTAAAAGGAGGTCGAAGACTCCGCTTTCGAGCCACTGTCGTGATTGGAGACCGAAAGGGTCGAGTTGGGTTTGGGTCAGACAAAGCAGTTGAAGTCCCACAAGCTATCCAAAAGGCTGTACGGGTTGCGAAAAAAAATCTTATTCGTGTTTCTACTGTTAATGGAACGATTCCTCATGAAGTAAGCCTAAAGTTTAAATCTGCAAAAGTGATGATTATGCCGGCTAAATCCGGTACAGGAATTATTGCTGGTGGTGCTATGAGAAAAATAGCTGATCTTGCTGGTATTGAAGATATGCTTGGTAAAAATATTGGAACGAGTAATAAAATTTCTTCTGGAAAGGCCATGATGCTTGCTCTTGCTAGTCTTAAACCTGTTCAAAAAGTTTCTCAGAAATCGGCAACGGAAGGAAAAGGAGGCGCTACTAAAAAAGACTCTAAAAAAACCACAGAAGAAACAAACACATCTACAGCAACTACTAATTTTTAAATGAGATATGAAACTTCATGATTTAAAACCATATCCGGGGAGTAAGAAGAAATCCGTTCGGAAGGGACGAGGTGATGCCTCGGGAAGTGGAAATTACTCAGGAAGAGGGATGAAAGGTCAAAATAGTCGTTCAGGTGGAGGTGTTCGTCTTGGTTTTGAAGGGGGTCAAACACCTTTACTAAGAAGAATTCCAAAGCTTAAGGGTTTTAAAAATCCTCAGAGGACCGAGTATCTTCCGATTAATCTTCTAGTTATCGAGGAAAAATACGCCGATGGAGAAACGGTATCACCAGAAACTCTTCTCGAAAAAAGAATTATTCGAAACTTGAACAAACCCATTAAGATTTTAGGAACTGGAAAGCTTTCGAAAAAGGTGACCTTTGCAGATGTAAAAATGTCAAAGACCGTTGAAAAAGCTTCTGCAGGAAAGAAGGGAGTAAAAAAGGATGCTTCATCTGAGAAAGAGAGTAAAAAGGTCTCAACCCCAAAGGTAGCAGCTCCTAAGGCAGAGAAGAAAACAAAGGAATAATTCTCTCCGAGAGAATCGTATCTGTTTTGTATTTATTATTTCACTTGCTCATTAAGCATGTGTGGTGTTTTTCTTCTGTAAAAAACATCGAAATATATGGTATACCCGAAAGAAATTTTCAGTAGTAGAGCTGACTGACAGATTTTTCATTGAGAACATTTTCTATAACATGAGCCATAAGATTTGCGATTGATATCTGTTTCATTGACGGAAGAATTTTTTGATCAACGGGGATGGAGTTTGTTACTACAATTTCTTTAAATTCTGCTTTGTTTAATCGTTCTATCGCTGATCCTGAAAATATTGGGTGTGTTGCACAGAGATACACTTCATCTTTCGCTCCATTGTTTTTTAGAGCTTGTTTTGCATTACATACCGAACCAGCTGTATCAATCATATCATCAAAAAGAATTGGAGTCTTTTCTTGTACATTTCCAATCAAGTGTGTGACTTGGGATTCATTGTGATTTGGTCTGTTTTTATGAAGTATAGCAAGCTCCACTTTTAGTGCATCTGCAAATTTCTTTGCAGCCTTTGCACCTCCGGCATCCGGTGATACAACGACTATATCTTTTAGGTCTTTTGCTTTGAAATAATCAACAAACATTCTTCTTGGTGAGAGATTATCTACAGGGACATCAAAAAATGCCTGACTCTGATCTGCATGAAGATTAAGAGTAATGACATGTCCGGCTCCACTTTTTGTCAGAAGATCTGCACACACCTTCATAGAAATAGATTCACGAGCTGAGTGAATCTTATCCTGTCGGGAGTATCCAAAGTGGGGGATAATGACATGAATAGATTTTGCAAAGCTTCTTTTTGCAGCATCACACATGAGAAAAAGCTCAAAGAAGTCTTCATGTATTTTTTCTGGACGAATGGTTGTTAACAAGAAAACATCTTGACCTCGAATGGTTTCATCAAAATTTATATATATTTCACCACATGAGAATTTTTTCAGTGTCCGTTTTCCAAGAGGTATTTTTAGGGTTGATGCTATTTCTTCTGCTAATTCTATGTGTGCATTCGTTGCAAAGAGTTTCCCGTCAATCATGATTTCAGAAAAAAAGTATCACTAAAAGTATTCTCGAAAAATAGGAAAAAATCAAAAAAGAATCCGTTCCAAATAAACGAGTTTCTTCTTCTTAGTATTTTTGTGAGGTTTTACTGTATGAAATTTCTTGCACCAGTAATCATATTTACAATAACAAATGAGAGCATGATGATCAGTATTCCAACTACTGCCCAGAGGATCACTTTTTTTGCCTTATTGAGCTGTTGGTCATCTCCCTGTGCTGTTACAAACAGAACTCCTGCATAAATAATCATCGTCACTGCCAGGAGACCAAGAAATCCAAGAAAATAATTAATAAATTGTACAACTGTGCTCGCCATTTCACCATGAATAGCACCTGTAACCTCAACCTTTTTTGTACCAAAAGGATCATCACTGCTGGTTTCAGCAAATACTGGTGTGGCAGCAAAGAGGATGAACGTTGTAAGAATGAGAGAGAGTTTTTTCATTTGATGGCTTATATCTTGCTCGAATTATACCATAAATGACGAGGAAATTGCAAAATAATTGTTAAGAGTGTTGCTTTTCCTTCGAGAAGTATCTTCTATTTTAGGAGGAGAGCCTTTCGGATTTCGTCTTGTCGTTCTTGCTGTTTGACTCGAGCAACTGCCTTATTGAGTTTATTTCGAAGTTTTTTTGTAGGTTGTAGTCTTTTTACTCGGTGGAGCCCATGTTGTTTTGATGCGCTGCGATTACTCATGTGTTCAAAAAATTGCTGGCACATTATGGAGAAGAATCTCCTGTAGTGCAAGGGTTTTTTTCGGCATATAAATTTCGTCTTTTTTTATTTTTCTTTCTTTCTCACCTTTTCTGTTACATTAAATTTCATTTTTTGACCCAACGCAAGTTGTGTTTGTGTTATAAGCGCAGGAAGACAGCCAAAACAGACTGTTGAAACTGGAAGCAGCATCCATTGCCATATAAGTCCAAATCGTTGGATTAGTCTCGGTGGTCGGGGAACAAAAAGATACGTAAGAATCATAGACACAATGATTCCAATTAGAGCTATTTTAAAGAGTACAGAAAGGAGGATAGCAAAATGACTCCCGAAAACCGTTTGAAAAAACTCTGGATTGAGTATTTTTTCTGCTGGAATCGACAGTGCTAAAAAAATTGCAGCGGTTGCCCACATATAGTGACCCTCTACAAGTCGTAAATATTGTAAAAAAGACTTGAGAAGTGGAAGTTTTCGATAATCACGAATAATTCCAGCAGTAAAATATGATATGTCAGATGCTCCCCATGCCCACCGTCGCAATTGTTTAAATTGACCCACAAGGGATCTAAAAAATGTTTTACTCATAATTGCATCTTGGTATATCGGAAGAAATACCGGGATGACTTCGTAGTTTCCATGAAAGTGTAAATAACTCCGCCAATACTGTCTTCCATCTTCTACAATTGTTGTTGTGTCCCAGTAATTCATTTCTGAAAGTGCAGTAAGTGGTTGGCTATGACTGGAAAAATTTCGGAGTCGATCAGGTCTTCCTGACTCTATGAGGTGCCAATAACTGGATGAGAGAGCAACAATTCTATTGAGTGTCGGTACTTCCCAAATGTTGTTAAAAAATAGTGGAAGAGGTTGAAATGATCGATTGTGTCGTTCTGGTTGTTTTGCATAAGAATATGAGAGCGCATTCAGGAGATTTTTGTGGAGTTTATTATCGGCATCAAGTGTGGTGACGAGTACTCGAGAGAAATCAAGATCTTCTCTTTTGAATTCTTCTGTGATTTTTTTAGCGGCATAGGTAATATTTCCACCTTTTCCAATGACTTCTCCCGGGAGATCTTTTGGATGCTCTGTCCAGTAGAATCTTCCAAAAACATTTTTAAACTCTTCTTGGAGAATTTTAGCATTTTTTCGTCCGTTTTTTGCATCTCTCTCTTCCGTGGCGAGACAAAGATAGATCTGCTGTTTTGGAAAGCGTGACTGAGCAATGGAACCAATCGACTCCCTTAAAACTTCAATCCCTTCTTTGTATGTCGGGAGAATAATGAGATGAATTATTTTATCTGGATGAAGATCTGTTTTTCCAGAAAGGGCAATCAACTCTTTTTTCCAATCTTTTTGAAGAGCTTTTCTATATTTTGTATATGAAAAAACAAGAAAAAAAGCGTATTCAAGGGCTCGAAGAAACCAAAGAAAAACATATAAAAGAATAAATGTTGATACGATTGTAGGAAACTTTTTTAGAAAAACTATTGGAAGCAGGAGCGTAGTCCATGCAGTAAGAGCCGGAAGAATTTCAAAAAGACGTATTATAAATTTCATGAGTTCGCAGCTTAGGTGAAAAATATAAAGATGTCTATAGTCTTCATGTTCGTCCTTTTTAAAATACCCTCCTTTTTTCCTCTGTAAGTGAATCTTTTTTGAGTGAGAATCTCCATAAAAAAATTTTTTTTATAAAATTGTTGACTCCTGAGGAAATCATCATCAAAATGTCTTGGCATTTTTTATGACCACGTGACTACAAATAATCCTATTCAACAGGTTGTGGAAGCAGAAAAACAGGCTACTGGAATTCTAGATCAGGCTCAGGAAAAGGCGAAAGAAATTATAGATACTGCAAAAAAACAAGCGACTGCAAATATTCAGGAGGCGAATGAGGGGAAAAGAAATGAAGTTTCCCAAAAACTAGAAAAAGAAAAAGAGATTGCGAAGGAGGGGTATAGAAAAGCTATTGAAAAAATAGATGCAGAAGTTTCTCATCTTGAGAAAAATGCTCTTGGAAAAATAAATACGGCTGCAGATAAAATTTCTTCAGCTTTTATTTCCCTTTTTGTACGGAAGTAAAATGGCTGTTGTAGAAATGAAAAAAATGGCTATTCTTGTTGCACAAGATGATACTGAGAAAATTCTTGCCCAGCTTCAAAAGCATGGAATATTTGAGGTATCAAAAAACGTAAAAACAGAATCTCCTTCCGTGTTACCAAAAGAATTGGCATCTACTGAATCTCGTCTTGCAGATATCGATTTTGTCATTCGTTTTTTGACTCCTTTTGCAAAACAACCACAATCTTTTCGAGAGAAAGTTCTTGGGGAAATGGTAGAAGGAAATATTTCTGAAGTGGAAAATGCAGATGCAAAAGATTTTTCTGAGCTTATTGAGACCTGTAGTCTTTTGGAAGAAGAAGAGAATCGTATTCATGCAAAGCAATCAAAACTTTCAGCTTTTCTTAAACTCCTTTCGTACTGGAAGAGGCTTGATATTCCTTTGCAAACACTTCGATCAACTCATAAGACACAAATCTTCTTGGGAAGTGTCGACACAAAAGAATTTCCTGACTTTTCTCAGGAGATTGCTGATACAGAATATACATATTTGAAGGCAGTATCACATTCTACTCGATCAACATTCTTCTTTTTACTCACTCACGAATCATCTGTTGTGACGGTAAAACAAACTCTTGAGAATTATCGTTTTACTCCAGTTGATTTTGGAAAAGCACTGGGGACCGTCAGTGAAGAAATACGAGAGGTGAAACAAAATCAAGAGAGCCTTGAGAGTCGACTACAGGAGATTGAGCTCCAAAAAAGAGAACTCGCAAAAAATGTTCGAGAGATAAAGCTTGCTGCTGATTCCCTTTTGTGGAAACGCCAGAAAAAAGAGGCAATTGAGATTTCTTCAGGAACAAAATCAACAACATATATTACTGGTTGGGTCTCAGCTAGAGATGCAGCAACACTTTCTCAAGAGCTATTCGCCATCACGCCATATGTAGAAGTATTTGAAGTAGAAGCAGAAGAAGGGGAGGTTCCACCAGTACAGCTAAAAAATAATGCAGTCGTAAAACCATTTGAAAGTGTTCTTAATCTCTTTGGGACTCCAGCATATTCAGAAGTTGATCCAACTCCATTTTTAGCCCCATTCTTTGCCATTTTCTTTGGATTCTGCTTGACTGATGCAGGGTATGGAATACTGATGACGGTCACTCTGCTGATTGCTCTTAAGGTTCTTCCTACTACAAAACAAATGCATCAAATGCTCGTTCTTCTTTTGTTTGGAGGAGTATCCACTATAATCATGGGGATTCTTTTTGGAGGATATTTTGGAATGACACAGGAGCAGCTTCCATTCCTTGTAAACGAAGCTACTGGAAAATTTTATGGGCAAATTTTTGATCCTGTAAAAGATCTTATGCCAAAAATAGCAGCATTGGCCTTTGGGCTCGGATTTTTACATATTATACTTGGTGTCATTCTTGGGTTTGTTAATAAAATAAGAAATAAAGACACTGTTGGTGCTCTTCTTATTCACTTTATGGAGTTGGTACTCGTCGGAAGTGTTGCGGGGATTGTTCTCCTTCCTTCCCTTTCAAAAGTATTTTTCGGAACACTTCTTATCGCATGTGCAGGAATTATTTGGGGAACTGGACCAAAAGATTCTCATGTCTTTGGACGTATTGCATTTGGATTCCTTGAGCTCTTCATGGGCGTTATCGTAGGATGGGTAGCAAACCTACTCTCGTACTCTCGTCTTTTTTCATTGGGGCTTGCAACTGGTGTTATTGCACTTGCATTCAATTCTATAGCTAGTACTTTAGGAGGGATGATGCCAGCACTGATTGGTATTCCTGTTATGATTCTTCTTATTCTCTTCGGACACTCTCTTAATATTGGTCTCAATCTTCTCGGTGCCTTTGTGCACTCAGGTCGTCTCCAGTTTGTAGAGTTCTTCGGTAAATTTCTTGAAGGAGGAGGTCGAAAATTTTCTCCCCTTTCTCGAAAGACAACGTATCTGTATGATTCTCGTCATTTATAATCTTTTCTTTTTTCTTTCCACATTATGGAAACTCTCGCCCTTACTTCTGGACCAGCACTCGCTGCGCTAGGAGCTGCTACAGCAGCTGCTCTTGGAGGTGCCGGATCTGCTATCGGTTCTGGAATCGCTGGACAAGCCGCTAGTGGTGTTACATCTGAAAAACCAGAGCTCTTCGGAAAACTTCTTGTTCTTGAAATTC
This sequence comes from Candidatus Peregrinibacteria bacterium, assembly GCA_024762935.1. Lineage (GTDB taxonomy): Bacteria > Patescibacteriota > Gracilibacteria > CAIRYL01 > JANTGK01. The sequence continues at coordinate 43,849 of JANTGK010000007.1, forward strand.
TTCCTGGTTCACAGGGAATTTATGGACTTGTAGGAGCTTTTCTCGTTACTCTTTTCTTCCCGCATATTATGGACCTTACTGCTTCACAGGGGGCCTATATATTCTTTGCCTGTCTCCCTCTTGCCATTACAGGACTTTTTTCTGGAATGTTTCAGGGGAAAGTAGCAGCGGCAGGTGCACAAGTTGTTGCAAAAAATCCTGACGGGATGGGAAAGGCAATTGTATTTGCTGCGATTGTAGAGACGTTCGCTATTTTCGGACTTCTGATCACTTTCTTGCTTCTCAATAATTTGAAAACAGCAATATCGTAAGAAAAAAATTCTTCCGGGTTTTGGTTCCGACTGTTTGGGACCAAAATCGAAAGCATTTTTTTATTTCAAAATGGCTCTTCAGGATATCATTCAGAAAATTCTCGATGATGCGGAGATGGAAGCAAAAGCTCTTCTTGACTCATCACGCGTTGAAGCAGACGCCCTTCTTGCTCAGTCAGCAGTTGATGCTGAGGCAACAAACGCTGCAATCGAGAAAAAAGGGGAAGGTAAAATTTCTCAACTCCACAAAAAAGTTGAAAATTTGGCTCG
>JANTGK010000008.1 GCA_024762935.1 Candidatus Peregrinibacteria bacterium
GTCCTCATCGCATCGCTGGTTAGCCCTTTACAGGATTAGCCAATCAATCCGATTCGTAACGTCGTTTCACTCCGTCCTCATCGCATCGCTGGTTAGCAATTCTGACCCCGGCCACCAGCTTTCGTTTGGTGCGTATTCTCGTTAAGTGTGCCCCGCGTAGCCTTAACGAAGAGGGATAATAATTCACACAGAATATACCTGTATAAAAGGGGTATTTTTCTCTTTCTTCAATACTCTTCTTACATAGGGAGCACGTCTTGACCAGATACATTTTTTAATTTTTGGTTTCTTGATGTTCCGGGATTATATATTTGATAGAAGAGTTCAACAATTTCATTGGTGCTGAGTTCATCAACTCTCAGTCCACAACCCTCTAGCCCAGCACGAACGACGTTGACCCGTTGAGTAAGTTTTTTTCGAAGTTTTTCAAATTCCCTATGGCGAATTCGAATATTTCCTAAGCTATCTTCAGGACTAAGTGAATGCGAGAACTTTTGAAAAAGAGAAAGATCTCGTGCTCGTGATGGATCATGAGGAACGACAACATAAAAATTCTTTTCCATAATATCTGCATATTCTACGAGTTTTTTAATATACTCCATGTATTCAAGAGTTTGTTTTCGCATAAGAGGGCTTTCTTGTTTTTTTGCAATGATATTGAGATTGTCCATATACATATCAATATCAAGTTTTCGTGATCGCACAAGAATCTGAATAGGGAAAGTAATCGTATTTAAGAATCCTTGATATGCGTAGATTAACGCATTCTGTTCATCGGAAGATTTTAGGTTGAAATTTACTGATGAGGTTTTTAAGATGGCGCGAACACCTCCATTTTTGAGGACAAGTGTATTGTCTCGGATTTCTGCGATAGGCAGGAATCGTTGCGTACTGGCTGTTGTTTGGGTTTTTTTCTGATGAACAGATTGACTCTTATCAGGCATGAGAGATAAAAAGTGTTATTTAATTTTTGCAAGTTTGTCTTTGTGTGTCTCTGGAACGATAGGCTTCTGCTGGGTGTTGATTTCTGTGGCACTGAGAGGTATGGAGTCTCCACGAATAGCCTTAATTTTTTCTTCTTCTTGTATTTTTTCTAATCGAGCAAAATGTCGAAGACTGTCTTCTTCGTGCAAAGCAGCTGAAGCGAGTTCGTGATCCTTTGCCTGTTCGATTTGTATATTTTTTTTGCTCTCACCAAGTATTTCAGATGTATCAAGCACTTTTGTGAGCTCTTCAAGGTTATTTACTTTCCCTTCCTTTTTGAGTTGAGCATCTTGTTTGGATTCTTTTTTCTCTTCTTTTTTGATGGCAGTTGGACTTTGGTAGAGAAACTGAGTAGATTGTCTTTTATCCCATACTCGTTGTCTGGGCAGGACCATTGCTTCAATCATAAGAAGAAACCATTTTACAAATGAAATACCTCTGATTTCAACAAATGCAATAAGAATAGTAATCAGAGAAGTGATTCCTACTGGTGGTCCCCATACTTCTATATAATGGTATTTTGCAAGAGTGATATAAAAAACGTATGCTAATCCACCGCCGATTCCAATGATAATCAGCTGCTTCATTGTTATTGGTCCGATAATAGTATCTTCCACTTCGACATTCTGTGGAATCTTGTATTGAAGCATAGGGTGAGGAGTATTTCATGTCATTATACCTATTTTTGTCTCTTAAATCAATTTTTGTAACTTTCTCTATCTCTCATGAAAAGGTTCTTGTTTTTTTGGAGTAAGAACTTTCCTCTACAGTGTTGTTCCACTCCATTTCCAGTATATATTTGCATCAAAGGATGAAAGAGCTGCTTCACCATTTTTTTTATCTGAGAAAAATCCATATATTGCTGATCCCGAACCAGAAAGTCCTGCCTGAATTGCTCCTTGGTCTTTTAGTTTCTGTATTCCTTGTTGTATTTCTGGATACTCATAAAAAATAACAGATTCAAAATCGTTTCCATTTTTTATCTGTGTTCCTTTTTTGTCCCATTGTTGGTAGGCCCATGCAGTAGAGATGAGAACTTTTTTTTGCTGAACGATAATCAAGTGGCGAGAAGGAAGCTCTAGAAGAGGAGTGATTGTTTCTCCGGTATCACTGACTATGGCTCTCTTTGTATTTTGTAAAAAGAACGGAATATCTGATCCAAGTGATACTCCTATTGTTTGAATGTCAGGAGTATTGTTAGGGGTGAGCATGGAAAGACCTTGGAGTACGCCAGCTGCATCTGAGCTCCCGCCTCCCAATCCGGCTCCACTGGGAATATTTTTTATGAGAGTGATCTTTACTTGAATATTTGGGTGTATCGAGAAAAATTTTTTTGCTGCCTGAAAGACAAGATTTGTTTCATCTCCTGGAACATCAAAAGCATTTGGATTTTTGAGTGTAAAGGTGATTTGAGGAGCATGTTCATTCTCAGTTTTCTCTATGATGAGGTTGTCAGCGAGACTAATTTTTTGCATTTGTGTTGTTATCTTATGGAGATTATTTTTTTGAATGGGCCCAATGGTGAGGTTGTGATTTACTTTTGCTGGACAAGATATCTCTATTTTTTTCATGTGCATGTGAGGGTAACGGTCGCAAATACTCCTATTCCCTTTCCTTGTCCGATTGCTGTTAGTTTTTCTCCACTCGTAACGGTTATTCCTACTTGGGAGGGGTGAATAGTACAGAGCTGAGCAATTGTCTTTTTCATTTTTGAAAAATATTTTTCAAGTTTTGGTTTTCCTGCCTCAATGGCAATGGAGATATTATGAATATACCCATTTTTGAGGGAAGAGTGAGAAAGGATTTTTTTTAAATATTCTCCAGAATTTATAATTCCATTTTTACACATCTTATCTGAAAAAAGAGAGAGTGAACCTTCTCCTAATGCTGATGATATTGCATTTGTCAGTGCATGGAGAACAGCATCTCCATCAGAATTTCCTTTGAGTTTTGGGGATTTAGGAATAGAAACCCCTCCGAGAATGAGTGTTCCCGAATCAGAAAATCGGTGACTGTCTTGCCCGATTCCTATTCGAAGATATTGATCAGGAGTGAGAATTTTTTTCATATACTGAAGATCTTGAGGATGTGTGATTTTTCGGTTTTTCCAACTTGCCGCTTCTATTTGTGGATGCACCCCTGCTCTCTCAGCAATGCAGAGGTCATCAGTAGGAACTTCTCCTGTATAAGATGATTGCTGAATGTTTAGGTTTTTGATTCCTTCTTGGAAAACCTTCGTTTGTATTGCTTGTGGTGTTTCCATTTCGAAGAGATCTTCTCGACAGACAGTACCTTGGTTTTTTTTTCTGAGTGTGGAAGTAATTTTTCTCCCTACACCAGCTGCACCATATGTATTTGCGCTCTGAATGACTCTGGTAATCTCTTGTTCGGTTACTCCTGGATTTGCTCCATTGTGGAATATAAGAGTAGTAGCACCTTGTTTTTGTGCCTGACAAAAACCAATGTAGGCACTTTTAAATCTGGTCTCTCCTCCGGGAACAATAGTGAGTACTTGCGGATGTTTTTTTATTTCTCTAAAGGCTTCTTTGTTTTTTGTGTTCGCTACAATAATAACTCCATCGACATCTTGATGGGAAAGAAACGTTTCAATGCTCCACATGAATATTGGCTTTCCATTAAGATTCTCTGTAATTTTGTCTTTTCCGAATCGAGATCCTTTTCCGCCGGCAAGAATAATGGCTATATTCATTTTTTCCCATTATCTCATGATTATTCTGTTTTGGGGAGTCTTCATTTGTCTTTTTCTCCTTTTTTCCTCTAAAATTTGACTGATTTTATAGATTTATGTCAAAAAATATTCTTGTCACTACTTCTATTGCGTATGTAAATGGAGAGCCACATGTAGGCTTTGCCATGGAACTCATTCAAGCAGATGCTTATGCACGTTGGAATCGGAATCGAGGAAATCATGTTTTTTTTCTTACTGGAACCGATGAGCATGGAAGTAAGATATTTCGTACTGCACAGGAGCAAGGACTAACAGCTCAAGAGCTTACTGATAAAAATTCTCAAAAATTTCAGAACTTGGCGAAAATTCTTAATATTTCGAATGATGATTTTATTCGCACGACTGAAAAACGCCACAAAAAAGGGGCTCAACAGATTTGGGCTCGGATTAATGATCATGGTGACCTTGTTCGAAAAGAATTTGAAGGACTCTATTGTGTTGGTTGTGAAACATTCGTAACAGAAAAAGAGTTGGTAAATGGCAATTGTGCCCACCATCTCAAACCACCTGAGGTTGTGACAGAAGAAAATATTTTCTTTCGCCTTTCTCAGTATTCTGAAAAAATTTCTGCTCTCATAGAATCCGGTACACTAAAGATTCAGCCAGATTTTAGAAAAAATGAAATCCTTCAATTGGCAAAGGAGGGCCTCAAAGATGTTTCTTTTTCACGACCTCGCAGTACATTACCGTGGGGGGTTGATGTTCCCAATGATGATACTCAGGTGATGTATGTGTGGTGTGATGCATTGAGTAATTATATTACTGCTGTTGGTTTTGGAACAAATGATCAGTGGAAGAAATATTGGGAAGAAGGAGAGGTGGTTCATTTTATAGGGAAAGACATTCTTCGTTTTCATGCTGGTATTTGGCCAGCAATGCTGTTGTCTGCTCAACTTCCTATTCCTACAAAAATCTGTGTTCACGGGTTTTTAACAAGTGAGGGACACAAAATGAGTAAGAGTCTTGGGAATATAATAGATCCTTTTCAAGTTGTTGATGCCCACGGAGGGAATTCAGATCCACTCCGTTTTTTCCTTCTCTCAGAAGTTCCTTTTGGGCGTGATGCTGATTACTCGAAGAAGAGGTTCCTTGAGATTTATAATGCGAAGCTTGCCAATGGTCTCGGAAATCTCCTCTCTCGCGTATTGACTCTTTCTCAAAAAGCGGGAGGAGTTGATTGTCCTGCAGAGGCAAAAAATCCTCAAATGAAGGAGCTTTTGTTGAATGTATCAAAAAAAATAGATTCACATATGCAAAAATGTGAGTTTCATCATGCTCTTTCAGATATTTTTGAAATTATAGAATTTTTAAATCTTGATATAGACCATAAAAAACCTTGGATATCGATGAAGCAGGATCCTACTTCTGCAAATGAATCTATCGCTGATTGGCTCCTGGCTCTCGTAATCGTTGCCCAAGAAATAGAGCCTTTTCTCCCTGAAACTTCAAAAAAAATGAATGCAGCCATCACTTCTGGTGAGCCAGTTGTTTTATTTCCGAGGATGAATACAAACTAGTGTAGATTTTTTATTCCAGTGAAGGAAATAAGGTCTCTTTGTTTTCTTGTTTCTCTCCTTTTCCTTTGGTATTTATGGCCATGAGGAGAAAGGGCATGAGAAGTGTTGCTAAAAATGCAATTTCTACTACAGCAGAAAAGAGTTCAAGAGGAAGGATGCCGCGTTCAAAGCCGACTCCTGCTACAATAATTTCGGTTCCTCCTCTTCCAATCATACCTACTCCTGTAAGGGCTGAGTCTCGGTTGTTAAATTTCCCCAGAAATTTAGCAGCAAAACCTGATCCAGTAATCTGTGTAACAATCACTGTCATGAAAAGCAAGAATAAGAGAAGAGGATTTTCCTGAAGAATTTCAAAGGAGATAGTCATCCCCACATATACAAAAAATATTGGACCCATAAAGGAATAGGAAATTCCAAAAAATCGATCCTCAATTTTTCGAAAAACGGTTCGTCGATTTATTTCTTCTCGTACGAACATTCCGCCAAGGTAGGCTCCGAGAATAATGTGAAGCCCAATCCATTCGGCAAAAAGTCCGAAGGTAAGAGCAATAATAAGGGCAAAAGTAAAGCCTTTTCCACCAACGGTATTCAGAAATTTGGCAAATCGAGGAAGAATCATCTGTCCCAAAATCAGTGTTCCCACAAAAAAGAGCATAACTTTTGTGAGGATAAAGAGGAACATTGGAAGTGAAATTTGTCCGCCATCTCCCATGGCCATAATTATAGAAATAACAATAAATAGGAGGAGCTCATTGGCAACAGATGCACCAAGAACGGTATGTCCAATTTGATTTTTATTGAGATTGAATTTTCGAAATACAGAGACAATAACAGGAATAGAGTTGAGTGATAATACAGCAGACATAAAGAGTGTTATGACGAGTGAATATTGAAAGTAGCTGAGAATAAGATAGCTTAATGAGAAGAGGGGAATGATTCCTCCAAGACACACATAGATTGATATTTTTGCTCGGCTATACAGTTCCCGAGCGTTGGTGTCTAGTCCTGCATGGAACATGAGAAAAAATACTCCAAGGTTTGCGAGGACATGAATCACTTCTGTATCTGAACTAAACCCAAGAAATGCGGGTCCGAGAATAACTCCTGCAAGTATTTCACCAAGTACTCGGGGGAGCCCTATTCGTTGTACGATTCGTCCAGATATCCACACCATTGCCATCATAATGAGAAGAATCTCAAAAATCTTATCTCCATCGTGAGTGTTGGAAGCGAATCCCGAAAAGAAGTCAGTAAAAAATTCCATATGAAATTATCTCATGAGATTATTCCTTTTTTTTCATGTTTTTTCCACCTTCTTTTTCCTTTTTTTGTGAATAAATAACAAAAAATGATTTCTCTTCTTCCTCTTTGAGAAAGTATGATATGTTTTTTATGATTTTTAAAAAAATATGTATGTCATTTGGCACAATCCTCGATGTCGGAAATCACGTGAGGCTCTTGCAATTTTAAAAGAAGCAAAAGTAGATTTTGAGATTCGAGAATACCTGAAAAATCCCCCCAGTAGAGAAGAACTGGCACATGTGTGTTCTCTTCTTCACAAAAAACCTATTGAAATCACTCGTACAAAACAAGCGGAGTTTCGGGAGCTTGGACTCACAAAAACTGATTCGGATGAAAAAATATTAAATGCTCTTGTTTCGACTCCACAACTTATTGAAAGAGCCTTAGTATTAAAAGATGATGAGGCAGCAGCGCTTGGTCGTCCTCCCGAGAATATACGACATCTTTTTTCATAGCAGAAAAAGGTGAACTATAAAGATCATATATTTTGTTTTCTGAAAAATTTTCGGCATACTTCTTTCATATTTAGAAAATATGAGCTATTTATTTACATCTGAGTCTGTGACTTGTGGACATCCCGATAAAATTTGTGATCAGATTTCTGATGCTATTGTCGATGAGGCATTAAGACAGGATTCAAATTCACGTGTAGCTGTCGAAACAGCAGTGAAAACAGGAATGGTAGTGGTTTTTGGAGAAATGCGGACAAAAGCTTGGGTCGATGTAGAGCAGATTGTTCGGAAAGTAGTCAAAGATATTGGATATACCCGGGCAAAGTTTGGTTTTGATTTTGAATCAGTTGCGGTTCTTTCAAGTATCGGGCAGCAGAGTGCAGAAATTGCTGCAGGGGTTGATAAATCGAACAATCATGAACTCGGAGCAGGAGATCAGGGAATGATGTTTGGATATGCATGTAAAGAGACAAAACAGTATATGCCTCTTCCAATTATGCTTTCTCATAAACTGACAAAAAAACTCGAAGAAGTACGAAGGGGGGAAGGTTCAAAATTCTTTCGCCCTGATGGAAAATCTCAAGTGACCGTTGAATATAATGATGACGGGAGTTTTAAAAGAGTTCATACAGTTGTTCTTTCAACGCAGCATAGTCCAGATATTGCTCTTGCTGATCTTCAAGAAAAAGTAAAAACACTGGTCATTCTTCCTGTTCTTGGAGAATTAGTAGATCATGAAACGATTTATCATATAAATCCAACAGGAAGCTTTACTGTTGGTGGTCCTCAAGGAGATGCTGGTCTGACTGGTCGGAAGATTATTGTTGATACCTATGGAGGAAGTTGTCCACACGGAGGAGGAGCATTTTCTGGAAAAGATCCGACAAAAGTAGATCGCACGGGTGCATATGCTGCACGTCATGTTGCGAAAAATATTGTAGCAGCTGGATTAGCAGAAAAATGTCAGGTACAAATTTCATATGCCATTGGGGTTGCAGATCCAGTATCTATTCATGTGGAATGCTTTGGAACAGGGGTAAAAAGTGATCGTGATATGGAAGATCTTATTCAAAAACATTGGGACCTTCGTCCGGCAGCAATTATTTCCCACTTTAATCTTTTGAATCCTCTCTATCTCAAGACTGCTTCAGGAGGACATTTTGGTCGAGAAGAGTTTCCATGGGAAAAATTAGATAAAGTATCACTTATTTCGTGAAAAATGAGATTCCACAGCATTTAGAATACTGAGAAGATTATTTTTTACTACTGGAAACATGCGTATTGAGCGAAAATATTGGCCTGTTTGGATGCTTGTCGTGGCTATGTTTTTTTCATGGTCAGCATGGGGTATTGTCTTCAATAAGATGTCTCCCTTTGTTTCACCTGGGATTGCCATTCCTATGTTTTACCTCACAATAGTATTATCGATTTCACTTACTTTTTTCACATTTGATGTTTTGTTTCGCCTTGCTTTTTTCCCTAGGCAAACGGTTCTTTTTCATACATACGCATCATTACGACAAGGGGCTATTGTTGGATTGGTTTTTTTGGGAATCTTGGTTTTTTTACAATATCAAATCTTGACGTGGTGGATTGGAGGAATGATTTCTGCAATGGGATTATTAATAGAGGCCTTTTTTTGGAGTCAGGGAAAGAAGAAGAGAGCATCTCACCATGAAAATGATACTTCTGACGAGACCCAAGGAATGGGTTTTTAGAAAAAGATATAAAAATGTACCCCCTACTCTCTTCCTGCTAATTGGCCACAAGCACCACCCATATCTTGCCCATAAATAGCGCGTATTGTACTGGTGATTCCATAATTTTTCTCTAGGTATTGTTGCATATTTCGAATACTCGAAATATCAGGTTTTGTGTATTTTATACGACTTGGTCCCGGATTCCAGGGTATAAAATTCATGTGGGCATTACGATGTTTGAGGAGATTTCCAAGAGCATCCATTTGTTCTTTTGTGTCATTGACACCAGGGAGAACAGTCCATTCATAAAATATTCGACGACCAGTTTTTTGTTCAAATGTATCGAGAGCGCTGAAGAGTTTTTTGAGTGAAAATCCTTTGTTCATAGGGACAATTTGGTCTCGTACTTCATCTGTTGCGGCATGGAGTGAGACAGCAAGATTGGGGAGTCGTGGGAGTTGAAGAAATTTTGGAATATTCACAGCAATACCTACGGTAGAGAGAGTGATATGTCGGACACCCATATTCATCGCCTCGGGAGATTCAAAAATTTCTATGGCTTTTGCAACATTTTCAAAATTAAGGAGTGGTTCTCCCATTCCCATAAAAACAATATTTCGAATACGAAATTCTGGTTCTGCAAGGGCGATATTCCATTTTTTATTTGGATTATTTTTTTGCCATCTGGTCTTGAGTTCTTGTGCAAAAAATAAAGCTTGTTCAACAATTTCTCGGTCGGTTAGGTGTCGAGTAAAACCAAGGTTTCCTGTTGAGCAAAAACTACAATCAGCGGCACATCCGACTTGACTTGAAACACAGACAGTATTTCTTCCGGAGTGTTTCATTAGTACTGCTTCAGCTCTTTTTCCATCGGGGAATTTGATGAGAATCTTTTCTGTATCTGGGGATGCTTTATGTGAAATGACTTCAAAAGACCGAAAAGGAGTATCTTTTTTAAGCGTGTCTCGTTGCTTTTTTGAAAAGACGGTTATTTCATCAAAACTCCCAACAAATTCCTTAAAAAGAGCGTGCCGTAATTGTTTCGTTCGAAATTGAGGTTCATCAGAAAGCCAAGAATCACAGTACATTCGTATTAAAAAATAAGTGTTGAAAAGTAGTCCTCCAGTGTTTCTGGTCGACGAATACGCTGGGTCGTTCCATCAGTTCGAAGAAGAATTTCTTGTGCTCTGAGTTTTCCATTGTAATTAAAACCCATGGCTCTTCCATGCGCTCCCGTGTCATGAATAACGACAAGGTCTCCTTGTTTTGAGACAGGAAGTTCTCGGTCAATGGCAAATTTGTCATTATTTTCACAAAGGGATCCGACGACATCAACAATTTCTGTCTTTTTCTCATCGTTTGCAATAGATATGTGATGATACGCATTGTACATGCCAGGTCTCATGAGATCTGCCATACTGGAATCGAGAACGACATATTTTTTATAAATATCCTTCCGTGATACAACTTTTGAAATAAGCCAGCCTGTTGGGCCAGTGAGCCATCTTCCGATTTCCATAAATAATTTTGGTTGGTGCTCAGGGAAAGCATTTATAAAAATTTTTTGTATGTTCTTTGCTATGTTTTCAATATTCAGCTCCTCCTCCTCTTCTCTGTATGGAATACCAAAACCTCCACCAATATTTATAAATTCTAAATCAATATCAAGTTCTGATTTGAGTTCTTTTGCAATATCAGTGAGAAGAGTCGTTGTTTCGGGAAAATAATGTTCATCCAGTATATTTGAGCCAGTCATGGTGTGTATTCCAAATCGTTTTGCCCCAAGTGCTTTAGCTTTTTTGTACGCCGGAATCACTTGATCAAGAGTGATACCAAATTTTGCATCTACAGGATTTCCAATGATTGTATTTCCAGTCTTTTTGTTCCCAGGGTTAATTCGAAAACAAATCAGTTCCGGGAAAGAACATCCAGATGCGCTAAGGTTATCAAGGAGAGAAATATCATCTACATTGATAATGGCTCCCATTTCTTGTGCTTTTCGAAATTCTTCTGGTTTTGTTCCATTTGAAGAGAACATAATATTTTCTCCAGTTATGCCAAGTTTTTCACAAAGAACAAGCTCAGCAATACTGGAGGCATCCATTCCGAACCCATAATCTCGAAAGAGTTCCATAATTTTTGGCGTGGGCGTTGCTTTTATGGCAAAAAATTCTTGAAAGCCTGTGAAACAGTCAAATGCTTTACGGAGCAGAGTTGCTCGATGATGTATTTCTTTTTCTGAATAGAGATAAAAAGGTGTTCCATACTGTTGAGAAATTTCTTCTAGTTTTTTTTGGGGGCAGGGGAGAGACTTTTTAGGCATATCGAAGGAAATAATCCAGAAAATTCTCGCTGTTTTTTACTGGATTTGCAAGAATATTGATTGATGTATGAGAAATAAGATTATGAATAAAACTATAAAAACAGTTGCCATCGATGGTCGTATGTGGGGAGCGGGTTTTACTGGTATTGGAAATTATGTTCGTGAAATTTCTCAGCGACTCTTTCTTTTAGAGCCAAATAAAACGTTTGTTCTCTTTGTTTCTTCTCAGCAGGCAAAAATAATTTCTGTTCCAGCAAATGTGAAGATTGTTATTGCGGATGAACCCATTTATTCCATTGCTGAACAAACTTCTTTTCGAAAGAAGCTCCTTCAAGAGAAAGGAGATATGACGTGGTTTCCTCATTTTAATGTTCCCCTTTTTTTTAATAGGCCTTTTGTTGCTACCATTCATGATTTAACTATTATTACGTATCCAGGAAAAAAAATGAGCAGATTTTGGCATAAAATAGCGTATTCACTTGTTCTTCGTCACGCTCTCAAAAAAGCAAAAAAAATTATCACTGTTTCTCAGTATACAAAAAAAGAGGTTCTTGCCTATCAGAAAATGAATCCCGAACATATTTTTTCTATTTGGAATGGTGTTGATCAGGGTCGATATTCAAATCCGAGTATGGAGAAAATACAACACTTCAGAAAGGAGTTTTCTCTTCCGTTTTTTTTAATTACTGGTGTATGGCGAGAACATAAAAATATTCCCAATGCGATTCGCGCTTTTGATCTCTACCGGAAACATGGAGGAAAAGGGAGTCTTGTTATTACTGGTCGACCTGACCCATTTTATCCAGAGGTGAGAGACTTAGCAGAATCCTCAGATTTTTCTCGAGACATTCATTTGACTGGTTTTTTACCAGAAGACGATATGCCATCACTCTTTTCTGCTGCAGATGTACTGCTTTTTCCGAGTTTGGCAGAGGGGTTTGGCTTACCTGCAGTAGAAGCTATGGCTGCGGGAACACCGGTTATTACCAGTAATCGATCATGTCTTCCTGAAATCTGCTCAAATGCAGCTCTATATTTTGACCCATTTCAGCCTGAAGACATAGCCTTAAAAATGATAGATGCACTGGAAGAAAAAATAATTTCAAAAATCGTTCCCGAGGGAAAGAAGCGATCAAAAATATTTTCATGGGACACGGCGGCAAAAAAAACAGCAGGTGCTCTTTTTTCTTCTTCTTGATTATGAAAAAACTTGAAGGAAAAGAAATTCTTCTATCGGCGGCACGAATGAATCTTCTCTCAAATGCAAAAGCATCACATGTGCTGCAAGAGGCAGAAAAACTTCTTCAGGAGAGTATCGGAAAAGATTTCTCTTGGAGAATCAAGAGCTGGAAAAATGGCATTATCTATATGAGTGCTGAACATTCTGTGGGGTCTCAAAAAATATACTCTGCTTCTGAAGATCTCTTAGAAAATCTTCGAGAACGATTTCCAAACTATCAGTTTCGTGAGATTCGAATAGAGGTAGATATTCTTTCTGCTCAATCAAAAACTCCATCACTCTTGAATAAACCTATATAGTTTTACAGAGTGATATACACAAATTATTATTATATTTTTAGTATATCTAAGTGAATATTGTATAATTTATGTCAAATTGTTAAGAAAATTGACCGACAGTCATAAATTTGGAACACTTTCGTTGATACTATTTTACCCCTTATATGAAAAAATATCTTTCGTTTCTCTTTCTGTTTCTTTTGGCAGGGTGTGCTACACCAGGTGACACTCCGCCAGATAATGCTGATGAATTTCCACCAGATTATATTGTTTCTCTTAATCAAGACGAAGTAACAAGTACAGAAGAGGGAAGTTCTTCAGATGAAGCGGGCGTCGATGCTCAATCAGCTGATACACAAGATGATCTTTTCTCTTGTCGGGAGCAGAATGCAGAAAATTCCTTAGAGATTGATGCTTTAAAGAAAAAAATGGCTGCCTGCCAAAAAGAATTGACAGAAAAATTAGATACCGAGACAACAACTCCAACTGTTACAGGAATGAAGCCTTCTCATCTTCAGCTTATTCGTGATGCCATTTTAAACTCAGAACAAAAAGAGTATCCATTTAAGACGTGTGGGCAGATGGGAACCTTTATCCGAAATAGCTGGTATGATTCCTTTACTCGGCAACTCGCACAAGCAAAAATTAGATTTTCAAATGGATTCATTGAAGCAGAAGATCTTTTTGGGGGGTGTCAGAGTACTGAAGGAAAAATGGTCTTCTTTCTTGGGGCAGAGCGTGGCGAGGATATCACTTTTTTCTTAGTGAAATTTGATACTGCAAATAAAGTTTTAGAACCAGCACTTATGCTTGATGATGCTTCATCAGCGGTAGTAACAGAATTTGGAAAACGCGAGGGGCCTTATGTAAAGTTTCCATCAGATGATGGACGCCTTTTTCGGTATTACTATGATGCAAACGTTGTAGTAGAGGCTCCATAATGCCTCTTCCTGCTACAAGGGGGGAGCTCATAGACTGTCAAAGGGCAGGGTTTCTGACTTCCCCAAAATATTTTCAATGGGAACTCCCTGGAGCGAGGGATGAAATACTTCTTCGTCCACATGTTGTCGAAAAACTACAACAGGCAGAAAAAAAACTCCCCAATCCCCTCCGGTTTTTATTGTGGGATGGGTTTCGCTGTCTTGAAACTCAGCAGTTCCTGTATGACGATTTATTTACTCGATGGAGAGCACTCTTCCCCTTGCTTTCGGAAGAAAAAATTAGAAAAAAAATGGTTGGTTTTGTAGCCGTTCCGAGTGATAATCCAGATTCACCCAGTCCACACATAACGGGCTCAGCAATCGATATGACTCTTTTTGATACAAAGACAGGTATGCCCCTTGAAATGGGAACAGATTTTGACGATTTTACTGACGCTGCTTTTTCTGATTATTTTATAACGCATACACCAGAAAATATTGTTGAAGAACGGGCAAAAAATAGTAGGCTTCTTCTAAAAAATATCATGACTTCTGTAGGTTTTTTGGAAAATAAAAAGGAATGGTGGCACTTTGAAATTTCCTAACGGGTACTGTATGCCAGTTTTCTTGTATTTTCTCATACTAAATGATATACTATAAGGATAAGAGAACTTTTCTCCCTGATGTTCAAAAAAATAAAAAATAAAATACCGCAAAAAATTCTTTCCTCTTTCTTTCCGAGAGGATGAATATTTTTTCTGTGCAGAACATTTGGCAGAAGATTTGGATGACGAGTGTATATGCTCTCGTTATTGCTACTATCTTACTGAGTTTTCCACTTGGAGGGAGAGGGGCTGGAGAATATGTCTTTACGTCTAATACAGTCTATCTGACACAGGGGCAGGCTATTTCTTTGAGCTCAGAAAATAGTGGTGAGAGTGCTAGTTATAATATTGTCGCCTCACTTTCTACACCAACAGGAGGGCAAGTAAATCAGGTAGTGGTCGAAGGGGTGACCATTACAGCTGGAGAGGCACCAGTTCAAGTGATAGCAGGATATGATTTTGGCATACATGGGGGAGTCCTAACAGTTGATGTTACTCCGGTGGCAGGGAAATATGGTATAGCAAATCTTACTTTTGATCTCGCTGGCACTGGAACTGGGTTTCAATCAATAGAAATAGATACTCGTATTTCAGAAACAGGAAATATAGTGTCCGGGCAACGGTATGGGAAAGATGCCTATGGTGGTCTTCTTGATTTTGATGCTCCAGGTGCTGGTAAAGTTGCAGTAACAAATACACATGTGACGGGACTTATTTGGTCAGAAAGTTTTGGCTGGATTGATCTTCAGCCACCTGGTGGAGGAGTAACACATACTTCTGACGGGACAAACGAAGCCCTTGATGGGTTTGCTTGGAATGATGATCTCGGTTGGATTGATTTTGGTCAAATTGATGGATCAGGAGGAGTGTACATAGATAGTGCTGGGTATTTTCAAGGAACGGCATGGTCGGAAAACTTTGGTTACCTGAGTTTTGGTGATAGCATGGCTCTCGATCCGACACCAGACAGTCTTCCTACTACTGTAATCGACTCTACTCAGTGGGCAAAGACTTCATGGTCAGCAGGGAATTCTTCAGCTCCGACTATTGTACAAGTAGATCCGGTAGATCTTACTAATTTTTCGAGCAGAACTCCCACTTTTTCATTTCATATTGAAGATGCTGATTCTTGGAATAAGGTCGGATATACCATTAATGTGAATAAAAAGAATGCACTCAACCAGTGGGATTCATATAAATTCGAAACACATCTTGCGAATCTGAGTGTCAATGCTACTGGAGAAAATTACACACACACATTTGCAACTGATTTTGTTCCTGGGCAATACCAATGGGAAATGTGGGCGTATGATGAGGGTGGTCTTTGGTCAGAAACGACTGGTTTTTTGGAATTTACTATTTTAAACGGAGCTCCAACAGTTTCACTTGATTCTCCTGCAGATGCATCGACAATTACTTTTGGAAATCGACGTCCTCAGGTGTCTTTTACCATTACAGAGCCAGATGGAGATAAAATTCAGTATCGAGTAGAGTTTTCTGAGGAATCAGATTTTTCAACTATTCTTCAGCAATCATCTCCCTTGTCTGGATACCTCGATGCAGGTTCTTATTCGTATACACCATCTACAAATCTCCCTGCTGGAACAATTTATTGGAGAGTCGTGGTGACAGATGTATTCGGAGCGTCAGTTGCTACTCCTGTAGAGTATTCATTTGTGATTCAAAATGAATTACCAACTATTTCAAATATTTCTCTGCGAGATAATGCAAATGCAATTATTCCAAATGCAGGAGTAACGTACGATACAACCCCTACCATTCAATGGGAGAGTCAGGATAATGATGGTGTCACAATGGATACATACATAGAAGTATATGAAGATCCTGGTGTTGGATCTCGAGATCCAAGTGTTGATACTCTCGCCACTGTCAATAGTGTTCCTGCTTCACTTTCATTTCCTCATAATGCAGGATTACAGGAGCGTGATATTGGACCATTTGCAGCTGGTGATTATTACTATCGGATTCGGACAAAAGATTCTGATGATGACTATAGTGCATGGGCAATAGACCCCTATCAATCTTTTACTGTTGAGGCGAGAACAGAATTTGGAAATGTGGGAACTGCGAATATTAAGGGGCTCTACCCAAATTCTATGATGGATGACTCCCATGATGTTCCTCTGTCAGCAACTCCAGGGGCCGGTTATACTGATGTTGATTCTTCGAATAATCGATCTGTTTGGAATAAAACTGTTGGATGGATTGATATGAACCCAGTTGGTGGAGGGGTGGTGGTAAAGAATAAAAAACTGCAGGGATATGCATGGAGTGATACCCTTGGGTGGATACGAATGAATTCAGAGGCATTTGATACAAATATTGGTATTACTGATTCAGGAGGAAATCCTATTGGGGCGGATGCCATTACGTATGGTGTGTCAAACAACGATGGAAACCTAACGGGAAAAGCGCTCATAGAAAGTACCGGAAATTTTCTCTATTTTGATGAGCAATCATATATTGATGATTTCCCAGCAGCAGGTCCCATCGGAACAAACTCAGAGATTAACGTAGATATTCTCTGTGATGACAATTACAAAGGTCATTTTACTGGGTGGGGATATGCACCAGATACAGGTTGGATTGCCTTTGGTCGTCAAGCACTTATTGATTCGGGGTACACAGCCAATGAAGCGGCTGATTATTTTTCTATGACGGAATGGAGTTGTCCAATAGCAAGTGGTCCGGTTCTTGAATCGAACAATGTGTATACACTCTTTGCTGCACAAAATACCGAAGATAAATCATTTTCTATTGCTCACAAAAATACAGAGGCCTTTTCTGGAGATCTTGTTTGCTCGAGTAACGATGGATCTCAAGGAACAGAAGTAAATATTCAAAAAATGAATGCTGATGGAACTGTTGATACAGGGGTGAGCTTTTCTGATGGAGTTGATTTTTCTGTGGGATGTACCAATAAAAATGGTGATATTGATGGAAGAATATGGCTAACCATAGATAAAAGCAGTACTCTTTTACGAACCCCTGGACTCTATCGTATTGTCGGAGATGTTGGTGATGGAAATGGCGAAACCACTGCTTTCCCTGAACATACACCAGATGAAGGGCATAATTTTGTGGCTGATTCAGAGAATCCTGGTGCAAATTCAAATGATGAATATATTATTCAGATAGTTGCCGGAGTACCAGATATGTCACATGCAAATACAATAGAGTATACCAAACTTGATAGTATTGGTATTTATGGCGAGAATAGTGATGGACGAAGTCAGAATGACCCCCTTATTGCTGATGGAGATGACACTATGCGTCTTAACTTTACCCTCTATGATGTCTTTGGGAACATCGTGAAAAAGGAATACAAATATGAAAACAATACGTATGAGTCTTTGAAAACTCCAGAGATGCGCGTCATCTTTTGGGATGAAGTCCTGCTCGATCAGGTTGAAAACAATGGAATTTCTGGTGAAGCAGTAACAATTAGTGGGGCTGCTCTTGATGGCGGGGCACCATTTTCAAATGATGGTATTCATCATAGTGTAGAATTTGTCAATGGAAGTGTCGTTCCGACTGTACTGACTGAAGTTTCATCGATTGCTCCTTCAAACACATATAATTATCAAGTAAAGATTGCTCAAATTGAGGCAACGGTAACGCAAGATATAGATTCCCTTGATTTTTCTGATGTCGGACAAACAGATGCTCTTGCGAATGGAAAAAAAGTGTACATTCCGGCAGAGCCTGTTATTACATTTAGTCCGATTATTGCAGCCAATCTTGTGAATTTTGATGTATTTGCAGGGCAGGTGGTCAATACAACAGCAACTTTTTCTGTTGTGCTTACCAATGAGAGTGATCAGGTAGACATTGATACCTATGATTGGATGGGTATTGCTCGTTCACGAATGCCCGGATCTCTGCAAGGACTTCGAACATATGAATCAACAACGCTAGAAAGTACAACGCCTTCATTTACGACAGCTATAAATGATCACTGGCAAGAAATAGCAAGTGTTGCTGCTGCTGGAACTTTTACAGGAGGTATTACTGCGGGCCAATTTCCTCTTACTCTTGATGGAAAGATAAATACCGGTACGGATGAAATTAAGGTCTTTGAGAACAAATTTCCTCCTCTTGCGGCGGGAGATACATATGATTTTTTCTTTCATGCTATACCAAAAAATGAGCCTGGAGATGATGAAATGGCAGAATTTTTACATTATTTTGCTTTTCAACTTGCCGGAGCACAAGCAGGAAAAACCATAAAATTTCCTCTTCAAACCGCATCGAGCTCAGATCTTGGAACCAGTATAAAACTCTCTATTGCTGGTTCGACTCATGGTGATGAATTTGATGAGTCTATTCTCGTGAGTGAGGGGGTAACAGATGAATATAGTTCTGTTGGTCAGATTTATGATCGACAAGAAATTCGAAAAATCATGTATGAGAATTATCGTTCTATTACTGGTTTGCGACAACCAAAACCTCTTATTCCAGATGCAAATCTTAATGAAGTGAAAGCTCTCTCTACATGGACTGATTTGAACACCGAAAGAAATACAACTCCTATTGCAGAACAATATCGAAGTCTTCTGAATGGAAAGGTGGTGTGGTATGAACGTGATGATACCCATGGGTCACTGACAATTGACCTTGGAGATGATACAGAGAATCCATTTGATACTCCTTTCATCATTCCGCCTGATCAAGGACCAATTACTCTTATTGTACGAGGAGGAAATATCTATATTCGTGACAACATTTTTGTTGGGAAGGGAAGCAACCTTGGAATTGTTGTTTTGAGTTCTCGGAAAAATTCTTCTACAGGAACAGAAGGAAATATATTTATCGATCCGTCCGTTACACATTTAGAAGGAGTATTCTATGCAGATGGTTCTCTTCTTTCTGCCGATGATATCGATGAGAGTAACCCCGAAACACCACCACTTGTGCCTGATGGGATTATTACAGAAAATGAGATTTTTGATGGATTTTCAGTACCTCTTGTTGAGGAGAAATTTTCGAATCAACTCTTCATTAAAGGAAGTATTGTCTCACAGAATACAGCAGGAACACTCTCAAAAGTACACGGAGTAGTGGTGTTGCCAAACGAAATATGGCTTCCGGAAGAGTGTCCTACGCTTGATGGGTCGGCGGAGACATGTAATGAATCTGCTGAGCAAGAAAAAGCAGCGAAACGCTATGATCTCGAATTTATGCGTCGCTTTATGCTCAGGAATGTTTTTGATGACACCGATGATGATGGTATTAAAGACTCTGCTGACTGTGATCAGACGCCACCTGCTTCAATAAGTTACGGGGCTTGTGTTGATACTGCTGGAGATGGAAATTATTATAATAGTTCGTGTGAGACGGCCTATCATACACCAAAAAGTCAGGATGATATGCCAGAAGGATGTAAACGAAGTGTGACCAAAAAGATATCACCTGATGCTGGACATTGTGCTGTTGGAACACCATGGTGTACTGACAAGGAAAATGATTCACCATTCACTCTTACAGGGTGTGGCGATATTAGTGCCTTATGTACTTCAGACGGTGTACTTGATAATCCAAAAATGGGTGCAGCGGTTATTGTTGAGTTTGATCCAAAAGTGAAAAAGATTACCCCAGTGGGAATGAATCTTCCTCCAGTTGTGAATTTCCAATAGGAGATTTCTTTCCCTTTGTTTTCCATTTTGCAGCTGACTCATCGTCAGCTGTTTCATGTCTTATCAATTGGCTAAAAGCTCGTAGCCGGTGGCTATCTGTTTTCTTCCATATTCTCTATTCTCATAGATTCAGCCAAAGATGAATCTCTTACTCCAGTGCTTTAATTCCTGGAAGTTCCTTTCCTTCCAAAAACTCAAGCATGGCTCCACCTCCAGTAGAGAGATGAAAAAATGAATCTTCTGCATATCCAAATTTTGAAATAGCTTCAAGAGTATCACCTCCTCCAAGAATAGATTTTCCTGTCATATTTGCTGTAGCATCGGCAAGAATTTTTGTTCCGTTTTCAAAGGGCTTCATTTCAAAGAGTCCAACGGGGCCATTCCAAACAAGCATTCCGGAAGATGTTATTTTTTCTGCATATTTTTTTGCTGTTTTTTCTCCAATATCAAGAATTTTGTCGTCACTCTCAATTTCACCGATGCCTACATTTTTTGCCGTTGCGTTTTCTGATACCTCTTTTGAGGTAACAGCATCTTCTGGAAGAAAAACACTGCAGAGATTTTTTTCTGCTTTTTCAAGAATAGAACGAGCTGTTTCGATTTCCGTGGCTTCAAAGAGTGAATCTCCAATGTTTTTTCCTTGTGCAGCTAAAAAAGTATTAGCGATCCCCCCTCCAACGAGAATGGCATCAGCAATATCAACAAAAGTCTTGAGGACACCGATTTTTGTCTTCATTTTTGCTCCTCCTACCATGAGGCTAAGTGGTCTCTCGGGGTCTTTCATAACTTGAGAAAGGACTTTTATTTCTCGTTCCAAAAGAAGTCCTGCTGCATGTGGGAGGAGTCCAGCCGCACCAACAGTACTCGCATGTGATCTATGGGCTGTTCCAAAAGCATCATTAATAAAAATATCACATCCTCGTGCCAGAGCCCCTGCAAAGAGGGTGCTATTTTCTGTTTCCTCAGGAAAAAATCTTGTATTCTGGAGGACAATGATGTCTCCTGGAGTCAGATTTTTATTGTCGAGGGGGTTGGTAAAAAACCGAACTGGTTTTCCGAGAAGTTCAGAGAGTTTTTCGGCAGCAGGACGAAGTGAATATTTGATATTTGGCTGACCGCCTGGTCTTCCGAGATGACTACATATCGCAAGGGATCCGCCAGCATTGAGAATTTTTTCTATAGTAGGGATTGTTTTTCTTATTCGAGTTTCGTCCGAAACCATTCCATTTTTCATGGGAACATTAAAGTCAGCCCGAAGCAGTACACGTTTTCCGGCCAGTTCCGAATCTGACATCTGAGAGAGGAATTGCATTGGTATAGGAAAGAGGAAAGAAATGATGAAAGAGTTTATAGAGAAACTTTTTCCAAAGAGAGTATGACGTAAAAAGAACCTTTTTCGGAAGTTTATTTTTATCACTTGACCTTATTTTACTTTTTTTGCGAAAATGCTCTGGCAGTTTTTATAAATCTGTTCCGCCATGGTGGCGAAATTGGTAGACGCGCGGGACTCAAAATCTCGTTTCCCTCGGGAAGTGTGGGTTCGATTCCCACCCGTGGCACCAGCCTCTGTTCTCTCTGTAACTCTGGCTGACATGGCTTTCTCATCTTGTAATAATGGGATTTGCCACACAAAATCGATGATAAAATTCAATCCCATTCTTTCTTTTTTATCTTTATGCAAACGGTATTATCAGCAGAAAAATATGAGGCTGGAGCGGCAAAAATGGTGCGTGCTGCTGGCAAAGTTCCTGCGGTTATTTATGGACATGGTCAAGAGACAAAAAATATTTCTGTTGATAAACAGGACTTCCGGCGTGCATTTCGAAAAGTTGGAAAAGCAACACTTTTAGAAATAGATTTTTCAGGAGAAAAAATTCCTACTCTTGTTCATATCGTTGATGTACATCCCATATCTGGTGATCCTGTTCATATTGATTTCTATGCAGTGAGCATGAATGAAGAGGTGTCTGCGGTAGTACCAGTACAGTTTACTGGTGTATCTGATGCGGTAAAGCTTCTTGGTGGTACACTAACCATTATGCATGATCAGATTAATATTAAATGTCTTCCAAAATATCTTATTCGATCTGTTGAAATGAGCATCGAAGGTCTCGCAACTCTCAGTGACACGATTACTGTTAGTGATATTCCTTTTCCAAAAAATATAACAGTTCTCGATTCTCCAGATACTGTTGTAGCTGGTGTTTCAGCACCACGTGTAGCTTCTGAGGAGGAGGCAGCAGAAGAGGCTGAAGCAGAAGAAAAGAAAGAAGAGGCTGCTGCTGAGGCTGCAGAAGAAAAAAAAGAGGAATAGTTTTCTGTTCTGAATGCAAATCCGATCATTTTTTTTCGTATACTTTACTCTTGCAGTATTTCTCCTAGTCGGAACTGCGGGATTTATCGTGTTTGGTCAAAAAAAAACATCTCATCATCTTGTTGCGGAACCGAGTCATGAAAAAAAACTTATTCACCCTCTTTTAGCAGGAGAGGTGAGATTGCCGCATGAAATTATCTCTCTGCAGGGCGTTGGGAATCCGCCAGTCATCAACACATCTCTTCTTACAGGACAAGAGAGAGAAAAAAATAATGAGGAGATTATTCTTGGAGTCATGATAGACGAAGCGATGCAAGCTCGTGAATTTTTTACAGGAATTGAATCTGCAAAAGTGATATTCGAAATACCTGCTGAGGGTGGTATTCCACGTCTAATGGCTCTTTTTTCATCTGATGACCTTCCTCCCTTGGTGGGTCCTGTACGGAGTGCTCGACCATATTTTGTTTCTTTAGCCGAAAGTATTGCCTCTGCATATGTTCATGCAGGAGGAAGCCCAAAATCTCTTGAGATGCTTTTTGCAAGTAGCATGGTGAATATAGATGAGCATGAACCCGATACTCGATTTATTCGTGATGAAAGTATTTCTCGTCCTCATAATCTTTTTGTCATTCCACAAAAAGCAGTAGAACAAGTGCATGATGTTTCGAAAAAACAACCTCTTTTTCAATACTCAGAGACTCTTGCTGGTGAGGCAAAAAAAGCAGATTTTTTGAAGGTTTCTTTCTCAACACAAAGGCATGATGTTCGCTGGGTGTATGATTCGGAATCAAATTGTTATGTTCGGAATCAAGAATATGAGTCATCTTCTCTCTGTCCAGAGAATGTGGTGGTTCTTGTTTCGGAAATGTGGCGCATTGAGGGGGATGAAAAAAAGAGGATTAATGTTCAAATAACAGGATCGGGTCCTGCTGTGATTCTTCGTGATGGGAAGAGGGTATCAGGTCAATGGAGACGAAATCCAAAGGGAACATTTTCTTTTTATGATGAGCAAGAAAAGACAATCTCTCTTCAAAGGGGAACGACGTTTATCGAAATAATCGACTCATCTAAAAAATATAGTTTTATCAATACCAGTGAGGACAAGTGATTTTGATTTTTTCCTTCCTGAGGATCTTATTGCTCAGAAACCTTTGGAGTATCGTGATGCTGCAAGGCTTCTTTTTGCAAATCGATCTAATCAGGTCTTAGAACATAAGAATTTTTCTGATATCGAGGATTTGTTTGGAGAGAATGATGTTCTGGTCTTTAATAAGAGTCGTGTTCTTCCGGCTCGAGTATTACTTGATGCAAAGACAGAGATTTTTTTGAGTGAACCCATTTCAGATAACCGTTGGAAGTGTCTTATTCGACCGGGGAAAAAATTTCAAGAAGGAGCCTCATTTTCCTTTGATGATGGTTCTACTGCAACAGTCGTATCTGTTGAGCATGATGGATTACGTGTTATCGAGTTTGCACCAAAAAAAGGGACCCTTATTGAATTTCTTGAGAGGTTTGGTCAGATACCTCTCCCTCCGTACATAAAACGTCAACCAAATGTATCTGACTCCGATCGCTACCAGACAGTGTATGCAGAAGATTCAGGTTCTGTGGCAGCTCCAACAGCAGGTCTCCATTTTACTGATGAGATTCTTCAGAAACTTCAAAAAAAAGGGGTCCAGACTGAGTTTATCACTCTTCATGTGGGAATGGGGACTTTTTCGCCAGTAAAAACAGAAAATATAGAAGATCACTATATGCACTCTGAGTTTTATGAAATAGATTCTCCTGTTGCTCAGCGTTTAAACACAGCAAAGAAAAGCGAAAAAAAAATTACTGCTATTGGAAGCACTTCTCTTCGAAGTCTCGAATCTGCTGCAGATGGTACAGGTTTTCTTTCAGCGTTATCTGGGAAAACAGATATCTTCTTATATCCACCTGCACAGTTTTCTTTTGTAGATCATTTTTTTACAAATTTTCATCTTCCAAAAAGCACTCTTCTCATGCTTCTTGCTGCTTTTGCTGCTCCGGGAAAAACGAATGGTCGAGATTTTGTTATGAACGCATACCATGAAGCGGTGACGAAGAAATATAGGTTTTTTTCATATGGTGATGCGAGCTTGTGGTGGTAGAGGTCAATGAATAATAAACAATGAACAATTACGAATGAAGAAGGTTGCAAAGCTACAGAGTGACAAAGATACAAAGCTGTAAGCGATAAACTATGAGCCAATAGCAAAGAAGAATGCTTCACAAAAATAAATACGTCACTCGCTTGTCCTGAGCAAGGGGAAGGTGAGCAGGGATTTTTCTCTAATCTTTTATCTGTAATCGTTCTTCTTTCTTTCCCTTTTTCTTTTCCTGTCTTTTTTCGTCCCAAACGACAAATCCAATAATTACTATTCCTATTACTCCTGCACTAATTGTAAGGGGATGGAGGTTGATAGTGGCAAAAATATTTTTTCCTCGAGAAATTCCCATAATAATAAAGGGGGCAATCATTAGGAGCGCTAAAGTGATACATTTTTTACACATGGAAGTTTTTTTCTCTTGAATCACTTCATCAGGGTGTTAATCACTCCTGTGATGAAGTGATTATTTCCCCCCGCTTTATTTTTGAAATCTTTTTCGTGCAAAAAAAGCAGCAAATCCTGAAAAGGCGAGAACAGGAAGAAGTGGTAATCCTGTTCCAGGGCTCTCTTCTGCTGCGCTATGAAGTTGTTCAGCAGTAGCGAGCCGAGCGAGTTGAATAGGATCTACTGTTTCTCCGGTATGCGTATTTATGGGAAAATCATTTATTTCGGTAATTACTTCTGTTCCTGGTGTTTGAACGATTTCTTCTTCTGTATCGAGGATTACCTCAGGATCTGTAAATTCTATATCGGCAATCTTCTTTGTGGGGTTGGGTGTTTGAGGTTCATCGGAGGCTACTGTTTTGGGTATGGTTGGCTGTACCACGGTTTCTACTGGTTGAGTCTCTTCAGCTATAGGATGAGTGACTTCAGGTTGAATAGGGTCTATATCGATTTCAGTACCTTCTTCACCATCTGCGGTAACCTCGGGAACATTGATTTCTACTGGTTCTGCTATCAATTCATCACCATCCGCAAAGTTGGCATTTTCTACGACAGGCATGTATATTTCTTCATTTTGTGAAGAATCAGAAGTATTGAGTCCCAAAAAAGCAGAATAATTTTTAGAGTCATTTCCCGAAAAGAGAAATGGTGCTGCTCCAATGAGTATGAGAAATACTCCGACACTCGCGAGTGCGAGAGCTATTTTTCTATTTCGTGCAGACTCTGGCTGATCTGTAGATGATGTATCTCTCTTGTCCTGAGGAGATTTTTTATTATCAGTGACTGTTGTCCATTGAT
This sequence comes from Candidatus Peregrinibacteria bacterium, assembly GCA_024762935.1. GTDB lineage: Bacteria > Patescibacteriota > Gracilibacteria > CAIRYL01 > JANTGK01. The sequence goes on from JANTGK010000008.1 coordinate 25,413, forward strand.
TTTTCATGTTTGTATAAAGAGAAAAAAGGTTTTATTTGCGACGAAAAGCGTATCCGAACAGTGCAAGCCCCATGCTAATAATCATAAAAAAGAGAATATGTTCGGGGCCGGAATCAACCGTTTTATCTGCATTTTCCATGTCGATATCTTTTGGTGTTTTATTTTCTGTTATTGCAGAAGTATCTGAATGATCTATTTTTTGTGCATTTGGATCTCCTGTAAAACCATGACTTTCACTACCAGGAAGTCCAACGGTTACAAATACTTCATTTGAATATTCACTTTCTTGATCAATTTGATCATAAGCTTTTATAGCAAAGAAATATTTTTCTCCAGATGGAAGGTTTGGGAAAAGAGCAAAATTTGTCTTTCCAACATCTCTTCTTCTGAGGTAATACCCACTTTTTTGGCTGTAGTAGAGGTAGTATCCAGCAATATTAGGATCCTCGTTAATTGGCCAAATAAGTCGAACATTTCCTTGGTCATCTGTTTGGATTCGAAGTCCTACTGGCTGTTCTAGAGCAGAGCTATTTTTGATTGGGGCGATTACTCCCCCTGTTTGGCTTCCTCCAATGTCAACCCTAGGGAGAACGGCTCCTCCCACAGGTGGCACAGTACTATTTTGACTAGGAATTCCAAAAATGAGTGGTTTTGGCTCTTCTTTTAGTCTATTTTCTGCTGTAATCCCACTCGTAAAAAAGATTCCCGTATCACCAAGTTCAGTATGTTGATAATTAATGAATTTGAGGCTTGCTCCACTCGTAAGGGGTTGAAGAGTGAGAGTTGCTACATGAAACTTTTCATTACTTTTTGAGCCTCCAGTAAGAGAAAGTCCAATATTTACGGTTCCTTCGTTTTCATCTATGGTGTTTGAAAAAGGCTCTGGAAACGTAAAGTCTGAATCTTCAATATTAATATCTTTTACGAGCAGTGTTTTACTGTCAAATTTTAGTTTTGCATGAACAGAGGTGACCATTTCTCTTTTTGGGTTGTCGATGACGAGGTCAATAAGCATTGGCTCCCCCGTAAAATGAGAAACAACAAACTCTTCTTGCTCCTCTGGAATATCAGGAACACACGTTGGGTCTGAATCTTCGCAGTGGAATTGAAATGTGAATTGGAGATGATCTGATGAGGCAAAAGTTGTCCCGGAAAAGAGAAGGAAAACGCCGATCACGAGAATACTAAGGCGCTTCATGATTGTGGTGAAAGAGGAAGGGTCGGAACCGAAGGCTCCAAGAGGATGTCGCGAAACATGTTGTCTCCTACTTTTTCAAAGACAACAGTTTTTTTACTGGATCCAAATCCGTAAAAGTCGATTGATGTAAATGACGGTTTTATTCGAGAGAACGTAATCAGTGCAATTGTTATTTCTTTCTCAGTAGAAACACTTCCATCAGATGTTGAAATGCCAATTTTCGCTAATCCATTTTGATGATCAAAGGTATTTTCTCCAGGGGCAGTAACCGAAAATGGTGAATTTTTTGGGATAGTAATAGATTTTCCAGAAAGAATATCAGGATGAAAAGCAAGGAAACTTCTGACAGCGGATATTTCTTTTTGTTGTGGATTATGAAGGATGAGCTTTGTAACGACTTCTGAGCGCGTGTCTTTTTCAGTGACAAGTTCTAATGAGGCACTTCTTTGATTATCTATATCTTTCTTTCGAGAATTAGTAATCATAGAAACAAGACGACTTTCTGTTTCTGACTCTTCTTTTGAGGGGGCACTTTTTGTCTCTGAGTGTGAATTTGGTGATGAGAGAGGTTTCTCTTGTGATGTTGCACAAGAAGAGAGAAGAAGAGTGATTCCGATCAAGAGGAATAATTTTTTCATTGAAAGTTCGGATAAAATGTATTTGGCATGACTGGCTCATCTTCGATGGGAGCTGTCCTTTTCTCTTTTTTAGGCTTCAGTATATCTAAGAAGGTCGTTTTTTCTGGGTTTTCTTCTGGCGGATTCATGTCTGTTGGATTATCTTTGGCATCGGTGTCTTCAGGGATTTTTTTATTCAAATCGACACTTTCAGAAAACCTTGGTGTTCGATCTGCAACAGTTTCATAGGTGAGTCCATACTGTTGTGCGAAGACGGAAAAGTCTAAAAAGTCTACTTTGCCATCTTTGTTAAAGTCTGAATCGGGAAGATTCTTTCCATTTGATCCATACTGTTGTGCGAAGACGGAAAAGTCTAAAAAGTCTACTTGGAGGTCATCATTAAAGTCTGCATTGAGAAATGGATTTTGAATAAAAACATTTGAACTTGCGGCACCAGTTGTTACGCCTAGTGGAACTTCGCCATCTTCTGTATTGGCGTAGTTTTCTTTTATTTCTGTTGAGGCAACAACGGTGTTCGTGACCATTCCTTCTGAGATGGCAACAAATCGTGTGAGGAATGTGTATGTTTGCCCAGGCCCGAATGAGGGGATAAGACAATCAATCTGAGAGACATCATTCTGGCAAGAAAATGATCCTAATGGCTCTACTTCAAGGAGTTTTATAAGCTGCTGAGGAAAATCATCAGTAATGGACACATTTTGAAACATCTGACCTTCAGTTCTATTGGTAATGGAGATGCGAAATTCAATTTCTTCATTTATTCCCATATCGACCTTGTTTGGTGTTTTTTTGATTAAAAATGGATTTCCAGGGTCGATAACAGCCACATTGGCACTGGAGACACTGAGTGTTTTGTCTTCACTGATAGCAGAAATAGTATTTGTAGCGAGACCAGGTGAGATTGCCTTAAATTTTCCTACCATAGTGTAGTCAGCTCCAGGTGGAATCTCATCAATGACACACTGTATTTCTGACTCATCATTTCCACATGAGAACGCATCTGATGTATTTATTTCAAGTACTTGAATGATATCGCTCGAGAATGTGTCGAGAAGAACGACATCGTGGAGTGCTTTTTTATTATTTTCATTACTGATGTGGATGGTGAATTCTACATTTTCTTCAAGACTTGCTATCTCTTTGTCTACTGTTTTTGTGATAACAAATGGATTTTTTCCATAACTAGAAAATGCTGAAAATGTCTTTATATCAGTTCCTTTTCTCAGTTTTTTTCCGGTGTAATCAATAAGATCTGTTGCCCGAAGGATATAGACAGATTCAGGAACCTGGACACCAGTAGAGAGGGTAATGGTATGGTCATTTTTAAATTGTGCCCCACGTACAGGGAGCACCTTCCCTGACCCTTTTGCGGTAATGCTGAAGTTTGCTCCATCAGTGAGAAGGCTTGAAAATCGAAGTGGCTTTCGGAAGACGACTTCAATAGCATTTGGGCTAACGGAGGTCACCTTTTCTATCTCAAAGAAGAGCTTTCGTTCATGAATAGTTGGAACAGTGAAACTCGCTTGGTTATCCGTTTGTCGGATTTGTCTGAGTCCAAGCTGTTCAGCGTCAGCAAAGAGTGTAAATCGGTCTCCTTCATTCATATAATTTGTTCGAAGGGTTACTACTTGTCCATCAGTTCTAATATCGATGTCTTTTATAGGGAGATGTGTGTAGATATCATTAAAGAACGAAAGAGTAAATGCATCACTTCTTATCTTATCGGGATTAACAGAAGAACTGAAAAAAGCTTGCACTTCATTTTTTTCTGTTGCTACGGCAGAGACAAGATGGGGAAGATCTTGTAGAGCGAGCGGAAGGGTACCATCGCTCACAAAAATAGGAACTTCAGCTTCAGCTTTTCGACCATCAGTATCGGTTGCTACTACCGAGATAAAATATGGATTCTGACTTGCGGGAACATCTTTTCGAACGGTGAGGTCTGGAAGATAGAACCACCTTCCTCTGCTTCCTTCTGAAACAGATGGAATCATACATCCAAAGGTATCTGTTGAAACACATCCTGGTACGGTAATAGGGTCTCCCTCAACGGGGGGATCCTTTTGATCTTCTTCTCCTTCTTCTTTGTCATCTTTTGCGGGTGTAGCACCATCAGCAATGGTAAAATCTTTCTGTATACAAACTCGTTCATTATTTATCCAATAACATCCATCATCAATAATTTCTTCAGCTCTTGCTGTTGGAAAAAGGGAAGCCTGAGGAGCTGGTATTTTTTTCCCACCATCAGTTGTGTTGAGTTGTTCTTGCAAGAGTTCTTCTTTCTTTTTTTTCTCTGCATCCTCTTCTTGTTTAATATCTGTTATTATTTTTTCTTTGATGAGTCTATTATTTTCCTCTGGAGTAATGTGTCGGAGTATTGTTCCAAGGTTTGCAGTGACATGGGTAATAGGGGCGTCTCCTTCCTCGACAAAGACGTACAGTGTTCCTCTTGCATCTTGGTCATTTAAGAAGGTCCGCGGGTTCGTATATGATCGATCAGCAGGAATAGTCGGACTATCTCCAGATGTGTCTGGTGTCGAGACATGAAAACGAAATCCAGTTTCGGTCACATTTCCATCAATGTCTGTTGCAGAAACAGTAAGGGTTCTGAATCCAGGGATAACTGATCGAGGGATAGTTAGTTTTTCTGTTGCATACCACGCCCCTGTTCCTTCGATTTGACCTTTGGTCATTTCCAAAGGAGGTAGTCCAATGGGTGCGAGGTTTACCGAAACAGAAACAATATCTTCATGTCCATTTGGATCTGTTGCTTTTGCAAAGACCTGAAATTCGGTTTTATTGTCATTTGGGATGGAATGTTTTGGTGAGACAAAAATATCATTTTCATTTATTTGAGGTGATCCGGTCGAGTCTCTCGCAATCCGAAGAGTAATTTCTCCAACTGCTTCTGTTCCTTCACGGTCTATGGCAGTAAGAGGAAGAGTATAGACTCCTTCTGGTACCCAGTTAGGAATTTTATATGGATCACTCTGATACCAAATTTTGTTTCCAAATATGGTAACAGCATGAGCTTTAGGAATGAGAAAATCGAGTGCTCTCATAAGTGCCTGTCCATCAGTGTTTTGAAGGTAAATATTACAATCACGCCATTGAGAATTTGGTTTGTTGGCTTCTCCAACACAGGTAGATGTTGGTTTTTTGTGCCACTGTTTTTCTTGACGATAGAGGTAACATTCACCCCACTCCTCATCTTGTTCCCAGTCAGCTGTGCTGCATTCTCCACCAGTACAGTCTCGTCTCTCCTCAGGTTTTTTTCCGACCTCAAGACATTCTATTCCAGGTTTAAGTTCTACTGAACGCATTTGTACTCCCAGAACACAATCTGTCCACGGTTCAATAACATAATCGTTCCGTGAGCATTCTCGGTCTTCTTGAATTTCGTCAAGTGGCTGGAGAACGATAATTCCAAGTCCTACTTGGGAGGCATCAAGGACAACACGAGAAACATTGATTCCTCCATCTTCATCTGAGATTTCAACCTGAAATGTTACTTCTGTTTCATCTCCGGGAGAGACCTGGTCAGGAGCTGCAGTCGCATTTTCAATAACGGGAGGAAGACTCGATTCGAGATCTCGATTTACAAGAAGTGTGACAACACCAGTTCCGGTTCTTCCGGTCTTATTCTCAACAGTGATAGGAATTTCTGTGGCCTCTTTTGATGTTGGGATAGTGCTCGGAACGGTAATCTCTCGTTTGTACCAAGCCATTCCATCTATAAAAGCCATATCATTGACTTTTTTGATAATCGCACCACCCTCATCCCAGCGATCGGGATCAGAAGTAGAAGTTTCTTCAAGGTGATGAAGTGAAAGTGAAACAGCAGCTGGTCCTCCTATTCCTCGGAGATCAGCAGTGACCTTTTCAATATCTGAGACTCCTCGTGGATCTTTGATTCGAACCCAAAGGGTGCTTGATGTGACACCATCATTGGGAACCCGATATGGCATTGCATATGATTCCTCTGAGAGTACGAGAGGAGCCATCTGCGCTTCTATTTCTGAATTGATGACGGTAACTGCATTTGGTAGTCTGCTCTCATCACCAGCTGGAGAAACGACGACAATATCATAGGAATCCATTTTAAGATCCTCTGGCGTTTCAATATTGAGCTGAGTATCAGAGATAAAAGTTGTAGGAAGGGTTTGGTTTCCTATCCTGACAATACTGTTTTCTGGAAAGTGAACCCCTATTATGGTTACTTGTGTTTTTTCTCCGATTTGAACCTCTTTTGGCGAGAGAGATACAGCTCGCATCTGCTCTTGAGAATATCCGACAAACCCTCGACTATTCGGAATCCCTAGTGTTTCTCCGTAGGCACTACGAACGCTTTCGGGGAGGACAACAGCAGAATAGGATTGTTTTTGTTTCTGAACTTGTGTCACAAGAGTAATACTATTGCCTTTTCCTTCGGCAGAAATAATCTTTAGTTTTCTGGGGAGTTCTGCAGTATCTTTTGTCCAGATTTGAAATTGAAGAGGCGAGAAAGTTTTTGCTTCGATTTCTTCAGAGAATGTCAACACAACAGTGTCTGGAGATGTCGCTTCTGCTGATTCAAGTCCAAAATCCCAGGGAGTAAAGAAACTTCCTTGTCCAATAAATGATTCGATATTTCCAATAAGACTTATAGCAGCATTTCCGTCACGGTTTGATTTAATGCTTCCTGGTCGTATGGTCATGACATAATTTCTTCCAGCAACGGTTCGTACATTGTGAAAAATAATACTCGTGTGATCTGGTGAGATTTCAAAAAATGTCTCAGAAGTAATAAGGTTTTGGCTTCTTCCTTGCTCAGTAATGCTAAAAGCATCAAGGACAATCGAACTTCCGAGTACAGGAGTGTCAAAAGTGACTTCGACAACATCTGGTTTTCGAGCAGAAATATTGTCGATTACAGGACCATCAGAGTTATACCCAAAAGGGGTAAAGCGAGCGATATTGAGAGAGAGTAGTTCACCCGCAGTTGATTTTGGATCATGAATGTTGCTTGCCTTATTAATGGTGAGCCAACTGCTTCCACCAAGAATCGCTTGAGAACTTGTATGAAGAGTAACATTCTTTCCACCAGACTGATTGGCTGCCAAAACCGTCAATCCTTCTATATGGAAATCTTCTGCTTCGATAGATTCGGGATTAACCGGTTCCGTGAAGCCGATTACTACAGAGGTGTCTGAGGTTGCTTGTACATTTTGAATCTGGAATCGGCTGATGGGGTATTGTAATGGGAATCCCTGAAAGAACATATAGTTATGATCAGGAGAAAGAGTACCAGCAATATTTCCAGTGATATGTTCCTGAAGTTCTACTGAATAGAGCTCATCAGGAATCATGGTTGTAAGATTCCGTATGATAATACTGTTGCCATCAACCTCAAATTCAGTCGAGCTATTTTTTAGTCGAGGAGTAAAAGTAATATCAGTAAGGTCAGCAGCAATAATATTATCAGAAAATATGAGTCGTATACTGCTTGATGAGAGAGGGATACTATCAATAAGACGGAGTGAGCTTACCGGACTTGTGAGAATAGTTCCAGAATCGACATTCACAGGTACCAAGCCAAGGGTAAAGGTATTGACGGTATCCATTTTTCGAATCGAAAGGGGAATACTCTCTCCGAATGGAACATTATCATGAACAAGGAATCGTAAAGCGAGAAGAGGGTCACTAAAATCAAGATTTACTCCATCTAGTGAGCCAGTAGCACCGAGGATTCCTATGTGATTTTGCAGGGAGTCTTCTGTAATAAATGCAAAACCCGCGTCTTCAAGGGGAGTTCCTACTGTTTCATATCCAAGAAAATCCATTTTAGACTCTGGATATTCCAAGTCGAACATAAAACCAGCAATATCTTGTTGTGTGCCTGATCGAAGAAGAATAACTCTTTCCTCTCCTGGTTTTGCCAAAATATCATCTTCAAAGTAAAACTCACCGGTAAATTGTTGTTGGAGATTTGGATTTTTCGGATCTCCTACTCGGATTATACCGCTTTGAATGGAGCTGAGGGTATAGCTCTGAAGAATAGCACTGTCATAGACAATTTCTACATTTGAAAGTGTGATAGGTATCTCATCACCGAGTTCAGTATTTTCTCGGATAGAGAACATAATATTGAGAAGATCTCCATCAGTAGGGACAGATAGCCCGGTAGCTCCTCCTGTCCAGACAGCAACTTGAGCAGTATTGCTCATGGGGTCATTGGTAACGGTGATATCAAAGTCGGTATTCTCAAATATGGTCTCATCAAGAACGGCTCCTAAAAATTCAACTTTTTCTTTTGGCCATGAAAAGTCGAAATAGATGCCCATCAAATCATCTCTTGCAAAAAGTGGAAAATCATCTCCTGCACGGACGACAATCTCACCATTTTCGCCAGGGTTTGCAATAAAATCATTTGGAATAAACACCTGCTCACTACTCGTCTGTTGTGTATGCGTAAAGAGACTCGCTGAGAAAAATTTTTCAGAGAGACCTACAAAAAATGATATCACGAGGAAAGCGAGGATCAATAGGCCGAAAAAGAATCCTTTTTTATTCTTCATTTCAGATAGTTTTTAAGAAGGGTACGAAATTCAACCATAAAATCACGAATGCTAATGCCATTGAGACCATCATGGTCAAGTGCGAGTTCCTGAAGGCTTGATGCGGTCGTGTTTCCACTAATGATCCGCATGGTTAAAACAGCATCAACAAGATCAACTGATTCGTTGAGGTCTGCATCTCCAGAAATCGGATCTCCAATATAGAGGGGGAGGACTGCTTGTACAGAGTTTTTTAGAGCAAGTCCGTTCGCATTTCGAACGGTAAGTTCTAATGTATGTTTTCCTTGTGTAATATCATCAAGAAGTGGAATAAAGAAGGGGATTTGCAAGAGAACAGTTTTCTTTTCTTTATTTTCAGCAATGATATTCTCTGGAAGGATTTCAATGGAAAAGTGTTGCACATCTGCTGGAATGCTTTCGGGAGTATCGTAGCTACCACGAATAAGGTTGAGTTCTATGTCTCCAATATTTTCGAGAGTTCCAAAGTGACGAAGTCGAACAAAAAGAGTGTCAGAAGTTCCTTTTGCAAATCCCTGATTCCCAGCTGTTCGAATAGAATCGATATATGGGACGGGGTCACCAATAAGAATACTGATTTCATCTGAAATTATTTCTGTAAATTTCTGAGTAATATTACTCTCTCCAGGGAATGCGATTTTTTCCAATACTTTTGCACGAATAGAAAATGTTCCTGTCGCTAGTGGCTCTAATATTCCTTGTGATATATTTCCTTCGCTAGAATTTGATGTCCATGCACCACCGTTGTAGCTAAATTCCCATGTGATTCCATCTTCGGTATTTGCCCGAAGAGATCCATCAGCATAGGTATTTTCGGCAGTAAGAGTGACATGATCTGCTTGAGGAAGCTCCAGAACGTTGGTAAATGGATTTCCAGATTCATCAAGAATTGTAATTTTATCGAGTGCAGGAGGGAGGACGTGAATAGTTATATTTCTAATATTATTATTTTCATCAAACATCTGAAGGAGTGCTGTTCCTTCATTCTCTGTAGATTCAAAAACAACAGAATCTTTGTCGTAGCAGATCATTCCGATACCAGAGTCGTCACATGGAAGATTGGTCGTGACATCTCGGAGTATGCCAAGGGATTTGTCTTCAAGAAACCAGTTGAATACTCCATCTCCTCCAAGACCAGAAAAGATGATTCGATTATATTTTGCACGAACGTTGTAACCGGCCTCTTCAGCTCCTACAGAAATGGGGTTGGAATACGTCATTGTGTCTGTTCCTCCTCCAGTTCGCACGGGGAAATTCTGTACTATATTTCCATCGATATCTGTTCCGGTGTTGATATCACTAATGACCTTTATCGTCACGGCATTACTGGTAACACCATTATATGTAGCGGTAATATTTGCTATTCCTGCTTGGGTTGTAGTGAGGACATTCCCGCCAAGAGTTCCAATGTTTTGGTAATTGAAAAAATTTGCCGTATCTGTGACGTCTTGTTCATTTGCAAAAAGATAAGAAGCGATGACCGTAAAGAGGCATTGCTGTCCAATGAGGGTATTTCTCCCTTCACAACTGCTGCTCAGACGAAGAGATTCTATTTCTGAATCAACCACTTTTACGCTGGCACCAGTGCTCCCTTCTGCAGATTCAGCACTTGAGAGTGTAAGCGTATTTGCTGCTGTTCCAGACTGAATTCCTCGGTATGTGGTCAGTATTGTTTCTGTCGCACCGGGGGCGAGACTCAGCATGTTACATCTGATTTCACTGACATCATTTTGACAATTAAGCCCAGCACTTTCCTGAACACTGAGGAGCTGAAGATTATTTTCTGGAAAATCATTAACAACATTGATATCGGTCAATACTTGAGCATCAGTTCTGTTTTGAATAGAGATATTAAAGTTTACTTCTTCACCGACTTCTATTATTGGCTTATTGGGTTCTATTGAAACAAGAAAAAGATTTCCCGGGTCTGCAATAATGATACTCGATGAAACCGCAGCAGTATTTGTATCTTGATCTGTTACAGTAGCGATGTTTGTTGCTGTTCCTGGTGCAAGGGCAGTAAATTCTGCGGTAACAGAAGCACTTTCTCCTTCATCAAGACTGAGCATATTACATCGGATCTCAGTAGCATCGATAATACAATTAAATCCAGTGGCTGCTGTAATAGCATTTGCTTGTAAAAAAGTTTCTGGAAAATCATCGACCAGAAGTATGTTGTTGACGGCAAGGGGTACCGGAGGAAGATCTGGTGGTGCCGATGGATCTTCTGTACTTTTGTTGGTAACAGTAATGGTATAAGAAACCGTCTCACCGACATCTACTGTTGTTTTATCAGGAGATTTCGTAATGAGAAGAGCGCCAGAGTCTGCCAAGAGGTTTACAGAATTTGTAGTGGTATAGCTTAGTCCGGTGTTTTCATCTTCAATAGTTATATTACTGAGTATAGAACTCTCAGCTTTTGAAGAGAGAGAGTTTCCTAGAAATATAATACTTGGAAGTATGAGAAGTGCCGAAAGAAGGAGTGTTTTTTTCATATGTATTTTTTGTTTTTTTGGAGTTATCTCTTAAGGACTGAGACTCTCTTTTTTGGTTCGAAGGAGAACACCACTTGTTTGGAAAAATGATCCACTAAATGTTATCGGTTGTTGGAATGTTCCATCAAAAATCATGGTAAAGAGAGGTTCTTGGCTGGCAACAACAGGTGTATACGAACCAGCTGTAATAGAGAAAGGGTGGTAGTAGACGATTGGTTTATCTGTTTCTATGCCATCAAGCTCAGCAGTAAACCCCGTTGGGGTGACGACTTCCACGAGCTTCATTGTTTCTGGGAGATTCATTTCAAGAGTAACGGTGTCGACTATGTCTGCTTTACTCACATTATTCAGAAAAACAGGGATACGAATACCAGTCTCTGTTTTTTGTATTTGTGCAGATGAGAGAGTGATTTCTCCTGGAAAATTATTTGCTTTGAGAGAAATATTTTTTTGACCAAATGTATGTGCTGGAGAAGAGATTTCTTTCTGTGGTGTTTGCACAGGAGCTGTTTCTGATGGCACACCCTGTGGTGCAGTGCAGCCAGTCAGGACAGCAATACAAATGGTAACACCTGCTCCGTTGATTATATGATTTTTCATATACTTCTTTTTCGAAAAAACAAATTTTTCATAAGATTGTAGCATTTCAGGGTCCTCTGGAGCAACGAACTCCTCTTGACTTATGCAGAGAATACTATGAACAATAAATTGCTCAAAATGACTTTGTCTTCATATGACAACAACATTTGATTCTTTTTTTGATTCTTTTTTTACTATATATATTTCACTCTTTTTTTCCCTACATACTCTCAAAAAGAGAAAAAAAAGTATTGCCTCTTCTCTTGTGACGAATGATGAGGGCAGAACTCGTATTAGAGTTCGATATCAAGTGCAGAGAGATTCCCTGTAACAGCATCAAGACCATTGAGTACTGTCGGAAGAAAAAGGAGGGCCCCAAGAATTGGGAGGAGGAGCATGACAATGGTTATAATGGCGTTTATGAGTATATATTTTCTTGTTTTATTTACAGCAATATATATAGCATCAATCTTTTTTTCTGCTGTAAGAAGTCGGTTGAGAATTTCTTGATCCATGTACTTTTGGTTTATATTTTACTTTTCCAATGTCGTCCGATGATACCCATGATAACGGCAGCAAGGAGAATAAATGTTGCAGGAAATACACCATAAGTAATAATGGCATCAGAAGAATATCCTCGGTATGGGTGAGAGAAGTCTTGCATTAGATTCCACGCGAGAATGCTTCCAAGAACAATCGGGAGAACTATTTTTCCATATGGAAAAATCCATTTTCCGGTTTTTCGATTGTTGTGTTCATTTATAAAATTGTAGAGATTTTTTGATCCAAAAATCCACACGCTGATAAGCACCTCAATAAATGCAATGAGAACTATTCCATATTCAACGGTAAAGTGATCCATAATATCCAGGAAGAATATTCCTTTTGATCCTGTGTACGGAATACTGAGGGCAAAACAAACACTACAAGCGACAAGTGCCAAGACTCCATAACTCAGTTTTGGAATGTATCTTGTAATGGTAGCAATAATGGTCTTAATCCAGAGAGCAATGGTGAGTACGGAGAGAATTAAGAGTGAGGCAAAGAACATAATCGCCAGTGCATTATAAGGGGTTGGTATCTGTTCGAGTGCTTCAGAGAAAATAACAAATGAAATACCGGGGTTTGATACAAAGACTTCTTCTACGGGAAGATTATATTTTTGTGCCATGAGTCCAATTGTGGAGTACATGACGATTCCTACAATAAGTGCAGTAAGTGCATTTCCGATAATAATGGCTTTTCCCACTCGCATAAGACTTACTTTTTTTTGGAGGATGCTCGCATAGGGGAACATGATCCCAAAGCCAATCATAAGGCTAAAGAGGCTGTGTGATATGGCAGATGACCAAATAGAGGGGTTGGCAAGTTTGAGCCAATCAATCATAAAAAATTCTTTCAATCCTTCTCCCGAATTCTGAAAAAAGAGTCCATAAATAGCAATGGAGAAGAGGCATATAAAAGGGAGCGGAGTAAAATAAGTAATGACTCGTGCGAGGGTACGAGTTCCTTTTCTTAGGAGAAACCAAATAGAAGCCCATATAGCAAGGGATCCGATAAACAGATGAAGAATAATTTTTTCATCTGTTTGATACCGAAGAACCATGTCATAAAAGAATGTTTTTGCATCGCCGTTCCATGACATGTCAGATGCCGTCGCCAGAAAGCTTCCCGCCCAACTCATAACAATGGAGCTGTAACTAATAATAACGAGCAGTATGAGAATAGACCAATATCCGACAAATCGGAATGTTCCTGAAGGACTGATAGATGCCAGTGCTCCTGGTGCGTGGAGTTCTGTCTTTCTTCCAAGCGCCATTTCGATGAGGAGGAGTGGGAGGCCAACAAAAAAAAGTGAAATAATATAGGCAACAAAAAACTCTCCACCACTATTCTCATATGCAATAGCTGGATACCTCCATATATTTCCGATCCCTGCTCCGAAAGCAATGGCAACGAGAATAAAAGAAGTTGAGCTGGGCCAGGCCTTTAGCTGTTCAGGATGTTTCATTCCAGTAAATATACACTTTTTTTGATAAAGAAACAATATGAATAAGGAAAGATGCAGAGGTGCAAGGGATGATGAAATGCAGAAGAAAAGGAGAACTAATTTTTAATTTTAAATTCTAAATTTTAAAATAAATCTCAATTTTTAATGTTATAAAGGTACAGAGACGCAAAGATATAAGTTATGAAAAGAATTTTAAATGTGAAATGTAGGCTAACACTAAACGCTCCCGTCTTTGCGAGAAATGAGTTTTTACAAGTGGGGAGACTTGTAAAAATGAATGACCCCGCAGGGCCTTTTCACTCGGGGCAGGCAGACGAAATCCAGACAGAACATAATACAATAACCACATGGAGAAGCTTTCATGTGTCTTCTTTTTGGTTTTAAAAAGGAACACACATCTTTTTACGTGATTTTTTCTTTATTTTCCCCTATAATGGTCCGGAAATTTATCCAATACAAAATGTATGCAAATTTAACTTCCCAGTATACTGGACAGAGTGGAAAGAATTCTCATCAGGCTTCAGGGCTTATTCCTACAGTAATCGATAAGACACCTACTGGAGAACGAGCCTACGATATTTATTCTCGCCTTCTAGAAGATAGAATTATATTTTTAGGGAGCGCTATTAATGATGCCGTTGCTAATACTGTTATTGCACAGCTTTTATTTCTTGAAAAAAAAGATCCAAAAAAAGATGTAACCCTTTATATTAATTCACCTGGGGGAAGTGTTTCTTCAACTCTTGCCATGATCGATACGATGAATCTTATTAAACCAAATGTTGCTACGGTGTGTATTGGAATTGCTGCGAGTGGGGGAGCACTTACTCTTGTTCACGGAGCAAAAGGAAAACGATTTTGTCTTCCGCATGCAGAGGTCATGATTCATCAGCCACTTGGTGGAGCAGAAGGGCAGGCTACAGATATTGCTATTGCTGCGAAACATATCATCAAAACAAAAGATCTACTAAATGAAATGCTCGCAAAACAAACCGGTCAGCCACTCAAAAAAGTAAAAGATGATACCGAACGAGATAATTTTATGAATGCAAAAGAGGCCAAAAAATATGGACTCGTTGATGAAATCATAGGATAAGAATCCTACTTTCTCTCTTTTGAGTATTGTTTGTTAGTATTTGTCGTCATTTGCGACATTGAGTTTTTGTAGCTGTATACGAGTATTTTCAGTAATTTCTGTAGCTATTTTTTCCTGACTATATCTGGTGTATTCATCAGCGCGAATAAGATATTGTTGGTTACTAATTTCAGCAATGCTGATAGGGTCAAAAGCAATTTTTAGTACACCTTCTGCAAACCCTTTTTTTCCAACATTCTCTATTTTTCCCTCTGCGTTAGGATCAAACCGAATGTATTCAACCCCGTCTATAGTTTCTCTTTTTCCAGTCCACTCAATGGCTTTTTCATAAACATGGATTTGATCTACAGAAATAATATGTGTGAAATCCTGTTGAGTGTCGAGTTTTGATTGTTGTGCTACTTCATTCATAGGTCGTGGAAACAGAGGTATAATTTCTCTAATTGCAGAATTTGTCAAGAACTCCTAGTCTCTATTTCATAAAGGGGAGGTATTTCTTTCTTAAATTTTGCGTGTCATTGATGAAGTTTTTTAAAAAACCGGATGAGAGTGTTTCTCATCCGGTTTTAGGTTCTTTTAAGAACCCCACACCTAGACCTATCGAATCTGCTTGAGGGTTTTATGTCCATTACTGCTGGACTCCATTTCAAGGCAGTATCCACCGTAGAACCTATCCTGGTGAGTTCTCCATTTTTGAGGAATAAAAATTCGGTATTTTCCATTTGCAGGAAGAGTCATTGACATTTCTTGAGAGAGAGTGCCTGTTACAGTTTTTTTAAATCGTACATCTCTGATGCGGTCATTAACTCTCATCTTTACTGCATTACCATTACTGATGCCTTCATAATCAGGATCGACCGTCATCCGAAGAGTGACTTGTTCATGTGCTGATCCAGAAAAAGTGAATACATCTCTGTCTCCTCCATAGCCAAGAGTGGTACAAACTGTTTGTTCACCTGATGATGCTTCACACGCATCACCAACTCCATCGTTATCAGCATCTGCTTGCCACTGATTTGGTACTGCAGGGCAGTTATCTGTATTATCAGGTACGTTGTCGTTATCACTATCTAATGGTGTACCAGTGATTACAGGAATAAGTGATTTGCTTCCTCCTCCTCCATTTCCGAGTTGTCCAAACCAATCTTCTCCCCAGCAATATACATCTCCATTTGATCGGTATCCGCAGCTATGATTCATTTCACTTCCAATACTGGCCCAATCCGTATATCCACCGGCAACTTCCGTTGGTACAAGGCGTTGAGTGGTGGTTCCATCACCGACTCGACCGGAGTCATTTTTACCCCAGCAGTATCCTTGTCCATTTGCTCGTACTCCACAAGAGTAATGA
>JANTGK010000009.1 GCA_024762935.1 Candidatus Peregrinibacteria bacterium
AAAGATGGCCTGCCCTTTATAACTTTCAGGAAGAATGGCCTGCCATTCGAAGCTTTAGCGAAGAATGGTTGCGGGGGTGGGAATTGAACCCACGACCTTCGGGTTATGAGCCCGACGAGCTGCCACTGCTCCACCCCGCGTCAAGAATGCACTATATTATTTCGAATGAAAACACTCTTGTCCAGCATTTCTTATAAAAGAGTTAGAAATTATCTAAAAAGTATGATATCATTACTACAATATGAATTTTATTGTCACAAATAATTTTTCCCTTTTTATACAAAAAATGAATACTCGCTTCATTCGAGGAGTACTAACTTCCTCATTCTTTCTTGCACTCCTGTTTATTGTCCCGAACCAAGGGTTTGCAGCTGTTGCAACTCCGTGTACAACGGACATCACCGAAGGATTTCCTCTGGAAAAGAATCCAGATGCTCCATGGGATAATGCATATATTATTCCCCCTGCTTATGTCGGTGGACCAGCATATCAACGAGCTATTATGACAGAAAAAATGGACAATCTCACTCTTCGCGAAGGAGATATGGTTGAATTTGAAGGAACTGGTGATCCAAATGGAGATATCTATGTTTTTATCTTTTCTGAAGACAGGGATGCGAATGGCAATTTGAAAAAACCAGATCTCGCCACTTGCTATTCTGCCGGTAAAGCAGACGAAAAGGGGTTCTTTAAAATGGAAATCCATTCAAATCTCTTATGGGATGCATTTGCGTTTGGAGATCAAAAAATGATTGTTGATTCCTTTACCACCATGACCGATAATTGGGAGCAACAATATCGAGAGTGGGAGAATCAAAATTTCTTTGTGGGCACACATATGCTCCCAAAAGAAATCGATATAAAAGTAGAAGCAAAAAAACCAGAAGGATGTCGATACCTCTGTGACGACGACAATAATTCTCAGTGGGGTCGGCTTCAATTAGCCTATACAGGAGATCCCTCAAAATATAGTCCTCGTATAGTAAACGATAATTTTGATGGTATTATCACTCCAGGTGGAAACACCGATTTTGCCCTTGTTCGACTACAGCATAACTTTTACTCGGGCGTAAAAGGTGGAGAGATCCCACCAGACGATGAACTTATTGACGTGGCTTTTAAAACAACCATGATGGAGATGCTAAAACAAGTTCTCGTTGATTATCAAGTATATCCAGAAGATCTTGGTGGTCTTACCAAAAACACTGGTGCTCTTGAGAGTGTGTCTGCTCGTGAATTAAAAATGGCAGCAGATGGAGCATTTGCCTACGATGAAGATAAACAAGCAATCGCTAAAGCAATTAAAACAGCTCTTACGAGTCCTGTTGATGATCCTGATCGAAAAGCAGCTCTTACCCTCATTGCTGAGGAAACTGCCAAAGGAATGGGAAGTTGTGTAGAAAATCAAACAAGTGGTAATTTTGGATATGGAAACCATGGATGTCTTATTCCAACAGCAGACATATTCCATGAAATTTTTCCTCCAAAACCTCCACCAACATGGACGAAAGACTGGTCGAGTGATGCAGAAAAGCTCTTTCTCCTCTGGACAGAATATGTCACACCAAATGAATGTATCCTCCCAAAAGAAGAAAGTCGACAAGCGTTTGATGATAAATTTGGAACAAATTTCTGGGTAAATGGACATCATCATGAAAAGGGTCGGATGTGTGGATGGGACTTAAAATATGCTACAGGATTTTCATCTCCTGCCATTCTTCTCAATATCCCATCACAAGTTTCATTAACCCCAAATTTCACAGAAGGACTTCAGATTACATATGTAAGCGAAAAGTTTAATGAAAAAACTGATAGCTGGAATTTATCAGCCGGACAAAAATTTCCGATATTCTATAGATATAGGTCAAGCAATCTCATTACTGAAAACTTCAGTTCTATTAGTTGTTTGACAGGAAACGACCTTGGAGAATATGCAGACTTTCTTTCACAAGAATTGCAACTCTCCCCAGCAGAACGTGAGCTCATTATTGCTGAAATCGGTGCACAACTTCCCGATTCAGATTCATACTATCAATTTGGTATTGCTGACCCAAAAGACATTGCAGAACATTTTTCATGGAAAATAAATGGTGCTCATGCCAATCTTGGTCAACTCTTTTTTGATATCAATAAAGATGCTTGTGCTCAAACACTCTTTACCCCTCTCAGTAATGATGTAAAAACGTCTTTCCTCTCTGATCGAGATGGTTTTGAGGTTGGTGAAATAAAAAACTAAAAACCTTTCCTTTCCTTCTTTTTTACTTATGAAAAAAAATACACTTCTGATTCTCGCAGCCATTCTCATACTTGTTGGTATTGCTGCATTCTTTTTGCTTTCTTCTTCTGAAAAAACACCTATAGATATTGCTCCTGATCAGAAAAAAACTGAGCAGGTCGCAAAAGATAAGGATAAAACTGATCAAGAGGATAAAGCTGATGAAGAGGATAAAACTGATGAAGAGATATCAGCCGAAATTCCAGAGGTCACCGTTGAGGATATTGAGAAGACTGTCCTTTCTCAAGATGATACAACAAAAAGAAAATTCATCATTCCTGAGCAGACTGAAGAGCTCGATGCAGCTACAACAGGTGCCTCAAGAGCTGTTCCTAAAAAACATCAGACTTTTACACTTGACTGGGCCAGTACCGATTTCTCTTCGGTACTTCCAGATCTCCCAAAATCAGCACCAATCTACCTTTTGGATCGACCAGGATCTGGAACTGTATATGATTCTGTTGTAAATATGGGAGAAAAGCTTGGAATCCCTGGAAATGTACGAAGGATGAACGAAAGTGATTATTCTATTGTAGATTTTGCCACGGGAATATATTACGCAAACTATGATCTTATGGACCTCTCCTTTACCGCTGACAATGTTGCTATAAAATCAGAAAGTCCTGAAGAAACGCTTGTATCTGCTGGACTTCTCTCCTTCCCTCATACGTCAGCAGTAGCAAAAGAAGAGGAAAATGGAAAATGGTACCGATTCAGTCCTGATATGCCACTGCCTATCCTGAATCTTGGAAAAACAGATGATACCTTTATTCCAGGCATGAGGGGATATGTAGATGCTTTTGTAAAAGATGGAAATATTGTTGATATTCGAAGTGGTTTCCCCAATGTTACCGAAAAGGAAACTGCTGACATCATTGACTCAGAAAATCTTTCATCTGCTCTAGAAGGTGGAACCTTTGAGCGTGGATCTGTTGAGCTTCAATATTCAGGAGCAGTAACAACAAAAGAAAAACAAGCATTTTTCCCTACCATTAACGAGCCTGAAGTAAAGGTTTCTAAAGCTTCTCTTTCAAAGCTTGAGTGTGGATACCTTCTCGATAATGATAAAACCCTTCAGGCGCTTCTCGCTCCTGTTTGTATAGCAAAAGGAAAAGGTGAAGTATCTGGACATGCCGTTCTCTTTCAAATGGTTGTTCCAGCGGTACAATAAAAGTACGAATACATTTATACAAAAAGATGCCTCAAGGGGCATCTTTTTGTATAAATAGAACTTTTTGCAAATAATAGAAGTACTCTTATTTTTTATTCAGAAATGAGAGTGCTTGTTCTACCTCATTTTTTGAACCAATAAGAATTGATGAACGGTGATGAAGAGTTTTGATTTCTT
Source organism: Candidatus Peregrinibacteria bacterium (assembly GCA_024762935.1). Classification (GTDB taxonomy): domain Bacteria; phylum Patescibacteriota; class Gracilibacteria; order CAIRYL01; genus JANTGK01. Next base: position 3,624 of record JANTGK010000009.1, read on the forward strand.
TATCAAGAATATTCACACCAAACTCATCTTTGGCTACACCTCCTGCTTTTTCAATGAGATAAGCAAAAGGGGCACACTCATAGAGAAGTCGCAATTTCCCATTTGGATATGCCGAATGTCCCGGATAACAAAAAATTCCAGATCCTTTAGAAATAATCATGTGAATATCAGGAACCATTCCTCCAGAATACCGAAGAGTAAGTGGAGTTTTTGCCCAATGAAGAAACAATTTCTCATAATCACTTCGTTCAGCTAATGCTCTCAAATTTCCTGGGGCAAAGTATTTTGCATCTGGTTCAACAACAATATTCTCTCGTGAGAGAACAAATTCACCGATTCCATTTTCTGTAAATTCCCACATCCCTTTTTCCGTCGCCACCACCAAAAGAGTTCTTGGACCATAGAGAATATATCCTGCTGCTACCATTTCCCTCCCCTTTTTTCCAAGAAACTGATCTCCAGCGTATATTCCAAAAATCGTTCCAATGGCAAAATTTGCACTTACCAGAGAACTTCCATCGAGGGGGTCAAAAGCAACAGCATAATGTTGTCCATCAGAGCACGTAATCTTTACTTCCGCCTCCTGCTCTTCACTAGCGAATGTTCCTACACGACACGTGGAATTTAAATGCTCACAAAATATTTTATCTGCAACAACATCTAATGCGAGTTGATCTTCTCCTGAAGGATTCTCTGAATGGGCATATCCAAGACTTCCATTACGAATAGAATGGGCCACATATTTACCAGCATGCGCAATGGAGAAAATAATATCACGAAGATCATCCGGTATCCCTACATCTCGTAAAAAGGGGTTTACTCGCAAAAATGCTTCATTGTTTTCATGTCTTTTATCCATAGTGTATGAAAAAGTACATATAGTATTCCTCAAATAAATAATTTTGAGAACAAAAAGCTGTCGCTCAATTTGCAAAAAAAGAAAATATCTCTTTATAAAAAGAGGGAGTATTGTTTTACTCAAAAAGAACAGAGAAACATATTGACAAAAATAATCATTTTACATATTATTATGCACTAGAAAAGGAAATTATGGTCACCAAAAAAATACCAGCAGCACAAGAAAAAGAGGTTCTTCAAGAACCGAAAAAAAACTCGCTTACAGAAAGTAGTACAGACATCCGAAAAGAAGCTGGTGCCATAGCCCTCTCAGCTGAAGCAAGAGTTGATAGTGCAGATTTTGTAGATACTATTCCTGGTACCGATGTGGTCTCAGAAAGGATATCTGAAGATAAAAGAAGGAAAAGCGATCCAGGCATAAAAGGATATCAATCATCAAACGATGATACTCAAAAAACACAGCTCCCCTCAATACAAAAACTCCAAATCCCTTCTCAAAAAGTGATGATACGAAAGGTTCGAGTAGCCATTCAAAAAGAAATTCAAAAAACAAAGCAGCACATAAAACAACTCGATAATAATCCAACCACAAAAGCATTTGAGCTCTCACAAGCAGTGGATCTCTTGAGAAAATTATATGGGATGCTTCAAGAAATCAGCTATAAATCAGCAGAATTTGTAAAAAATATATGGATTCATATATCTCAAGGAAAACAAGTATCTGATATCCTGAAATAGATTTTTTATGGTTTATCTTTTTTCGTATGTTTTTGAAAAAAGATTTTTTTATGAAAACAACAACCTGTTAGGATTTTATCATGAGTGAGAAAAAGAAAGTTCATCGTGCCCCTTCTCCACACCCAATTCTCTCAAAAGAAAATTTATCTATTATTATTGATACGTTCCTTCGGAAAGCAAAAAAACCTCTCATTGCCATTGTCGGACCAACTGCCAGTGGGAAAACCTCACTCTCCATTCAGATTGCAAAAAAATGGAAAGGAGAAATTATTAATGCAGATAGTCGACAATTTTATAAAGGAATGGATATTGGAACGGCAAAAATCTTGCCAGAGGAAAAACAAGAAGTTCCTCATTTTCTTCTAGATTTTCTCAATCCTGATGAACAGTGCCCAGTCGCTGTCTTTAAAAAATTAGCAGATAAAAAAATTGAAGAAATTCATAAGAGAAATCATATTCCGATGCTTGTGGGCGGAACTGGGCTCTTTGTTGATGCCATTCGTCACAATTTCTGTATACCAAAGATTCCTCCTCAGCCAGAATGGAGAAAACAAAAGGAAGGCCATACTTCTGAGCAACTCTATAAAGAACTCACAGAAAAAGATCCACATGCTGCCAAATGTATTGATAAAAAAAATAGAATTCGTATACTGCGAGCCCTAGAAGTCTATGATGTGAGTGGAGGAAATAAAATATCTGATCTTCAAAAAAAAGGAGAAAAAAAATGGGATACACTCTTAATCGGAGTATGGCAAGATCCCGATGCTCTCGCACTCGCTATTAAAAAGAGAACAGAAAACATTTGGCAATCTGGTTTTTTACAAGAAACACAATCTCTCCTAGAGAAAGGGTATACAGAAGAAACACCAGCAATGATTGCCCATGGATATCGTGAAGCTATGCAATTCTTAAAAGGAACACTCCCAGAAGAAGAAGCAAAATATCAAATGATGCGAAACACACGTCGCTACGCAAAAAGACAGCGAACATGGTGGAGAAGAGAGAAAAAAATGTATTGGGTTAACCCCACCATATAAATATTCTTTTCTCCACAAAAGAATCTATTTCTCCTGACAGAGCTCTTCCCCCCAATGCATTTTTCGCTTAATGGTCTTAAAGAAATGTTCATCTGGAAGCCGCAGGAATGTGATTTTATCGGTACTGATTTTTATATCTACTCTATCCCCCTTCTCGAGAAGAATTGGTACTTGCCCATCTATAGTAAGAACAAGTGGTTCCCGAGTCTCATCGTCAGCCATTGCTGTAATACCCTTGTTATGAGGCAAAACAAGCGATCGATGAGAAAGTGAATGAGGACAGACAGGTGTCAAAATAAGTGCATGTAATTGAGGATAGACGATCGCGCCCCCTGCAGAAAGTGAATAAGCAGTACTTCCTGTTGGAGTAGCAATAATAAGCCCATCTGCACGATATGTTGTGAGATATTCTCCATCAATAAATGTTTTTATCGATACTAATCGTGCGACAGATGATTGTGAAACAACAGCATCATTTAATGCATGAAAAAATTTTTGCTCTCCATCATGTGTTGTTACGCAAACATGCAAGAGTGATCTTTTATCTTCTGTGAATGCTTTTTCTTCTATTTGCTGACATGCTTGTGAAAAATTCTCAGGAGGAATTTCAGCTAAAAAACCCAACCTTCCAGCTGAAATCGGCAAGAGTGGTGTTGAAAAATTCTTCATACGCCGTGCTACGCTAATGACACTTCCGTCACCTCCAAGAATGACAAAAATATCATATGCATCTGCAAAATTTACAGCGGGATACTTTTTCTCAACATGATTTTGAGCCTGACTGGTGAGGAATATTTCTTTTGAACAGGAATGGAGTTGCTTGAGAATATCCAAAAAATCAATTGTATTATCTAGTTTATGCCGTGCGTGGACTGCTATTTTTGCAAACATGGAATGTATTCTTCACAATTTTTATAGAGATTTCAAGTATTTGATAGATTTTTATATAAATGGTATAATATAAAGATTAAAACAGCATAATGAACTCCTTCTTCCGATTTTTTGCAGCCATCACGATTGGAATCACCTTTCTCCTTCTTGCGAGTCCTCAAGTAAGTGCCGGACCCCTTGGTGATGGCTGGGATAAGATGTTTCCCAAAATGAATGAATTCATACATCCTCAAGAAGGAAGTACGGCTGATGAAATTCGAAGGATTTTTTATCTAAATCTTGTTCCCACTTTTAAATATCTTTTTATGTTTGCCGCTGTTATTATGTGGCTTATTTATATTGCTATGCTCATCGGGTCGACTGGAAATGAAGAGTCCATCAGCGAACAACGAAACAATATTCTTTATGGTATGGCAGGATTTCTCATTATTTCCCTGGCTGTTTCTTTTGGTGATGCCCTCGCCCCCGTTGACAATGCACAAGATATTGTAAATATTCCTGAAACTCAAAATCTCATACAGAAAATAGTAGCTTTTCTCCAGATGTCTATAACAATCATCTCTATTATTATGATTTTTTATGCAGGAGTGAATTTTATACGCTCTCATGGTGACGAAGAAGATATTGGAACATCAAAAAAATTATTCCAATGGGGTCTTATGGGCGTTGTCATAGCTATGCTTGCCGAACCAATGGTAAATATATTCTATCCCCCAGATCAGTCAGTGGGCCCTGAAGAAGTAAATAGTCTTGCCAGTGAATTTGGTGGATTTCTTAGGTTTTTCCTTTCGTTCCTTGGTATTGGAGCTGTTATTACCCTTATCATTGCTGGATTTTTCTATATCACCTCATTTGGAGATGAAGAAAGACAAGAGAAGGCAAAAGAAATCATTTTTGGAACACTTATTGGCATTGTTATTATTCTCTCTGCCTTTGTTCTCGTTTCTACATTTGTTCCGAATGCATGAGAAAAATGAAGCAATGGAATTGGCTCCAAATAGGAATTGTAACCATTACTCTTTGCCTCTCTCTTGGAGGGAGTCTTTTTGTTTCGGGAGATGTTTTTGCAGAAATAGAACTCCCAGACCCACCAAAAACTAATCTCTCTTCATTTGAAACACCTGACGGCCCTGGAGAAGAAACTCTTAGCGCAGCCATGCAAGCCGTCATTGATGTTATAAAGGCTCTTCTCGGCGTTATCGCCACTGCGTGGATTGTCTGGAGTGGAATCCTTCTTGTAACAGGCGGAGGGAACGACGAACAAATTGAAAAGGGAAAAAGAGGTGTCACGTGGGGCACTCTTGGTCTTATTCTCGCCCTCATGGTCGATACCGTTATAATGGATGTCTTTGATGGATCGGGGGGATTCCAATTCACGGATAACCCAGCAAACATGAATGATGCTATAGAAGAGGGGCTCAAACTTACCCTTGATGCCATTCAGTGGTTTAAGGGACTCGTCATCATAGGGGCTGTTGGATTTGTCATCTATTCTGGAATTCGAACCATTACTGCACTCGGAGATACCGAAGAAATCAACAGACAAAAAACTGTTTTTCTTTGGATTGGAGTAGGAATCATTGTCATACTCCTCAATGATGTTATCATTCAGGAAGTACTCTATCCTCGTATTCTTGGCGATGACATGAAGGTTGTATATAACCCAAATGCCGTTGCAGGAATTAGCCAAGCGGTGTCGCTCATCAAATATTTTCTCCAATTTTTGGGTGTTATTGCTTTTGTTGCCTTTGTTTATGGAGGAGCAAAAATGATTAGCGCTTTTGGAAATGAAGAACAGATTGAAAGTGGAAAAAAAATTCTCATCAGTGCTTCGATTGGTATTGTCGTCATTTTGATGAGCTTTGTTATTGTTTCCACTTTTGTGAGTGGACAAGCAAACTAAAAGCCATATTGCTGATAGAAGACAAGTACTCCAAAAGAGATAAATTGCATTTTTCTAAAAAAAAAGTGAAAATATCGGCATATATATTCCCCTCCTTTTGCGGAAAACAACTGTAATTCTCCTCGGAATCCTTCTTTTCCTCTTACCGTTTCATCCTTTTTTCAGTACCCTTCTTGAATCTCTCATAGGTACAGAAAACAGCATGTTTATCAAACCTTGGAAAGAAATACTTATTGTTCTTATTTCTGTATTTTCTTTTACAATATGGGTGCGAAAAAAAGAGAATACCAAACTAGACTCACTCGATACAGCGATCATTATTTTTTGTGCTACTGCACTTATTTCTGGGATATTTTTTACCGGAAACGGATTCCCCGAAAACACCAAACAAATTATTTGGGGTGTGAAGTATGGGCTCCTTTTCCTCGCCCTCTTCCTCATGCTCCGTCAAATCCCTCTTCATAAAAATGAAAAAGAAAATCTCATAAACATTGTTCTCCTTTCTGGAACGGCTGTTATTCTCTTTGGCATTGCTCAGGCCACAGTTCTCCCTGAAGATTTTCTTATTTCTTTTGGATACAACCCCGAATATGGAAATACAGATCTTGTTGGAGGTATATCATATTGTCATAAAATTGAAAATGCACTTACTCATGAAGAATTCTGTCGAGTGCAGTCAACTCTCTCTGGACCAAATCAACTAGGGGCATATCTCCTTATTATTCTCCCCCTCTTTCTTTATCGAATATTCACAGCGAGAGGCAGAAACAAGGTTTTCTATATTCCGCCATTCCTCGGAGGTATTTTTGTCCTCTTATTCACATGGTCACGATCTGCATGGATTGGGGCTGTAACTATGGCAGCTACATTTTTCATCATTCAAGCACGAAAACCTTGGGCAGCGCTTTCATACCTCTTGCTCCTTGGAATAGGTCTCATGTCTATTTTTCTTCCTATTCTTACTTCAGAAAGATGGGATGAGTTAAAATTTCTCTCCCTGACAGGTGCTGGTTTTATGCTCATGCTTATGCTTCTTATGTTTGTGGCAAACCTTCAACACCGCTTCTTTTCTCAATTTGGAGGATTCCTCTTCCCAACCCTCCTGAGTGCCATTATGTATGTCCGAGCACGCTATGATACATTTTTCTGGAATAATATTGTCAGACCAAGTAGTAGTCAGGGCCACTGGGAACGATGGTCTGATGGGGTAAAATATATGATTGAAAATCCCCTTGGACTCGGTCTTGGAGATGCTGGCCCAGCGAGCATACGATTTGCTCATCCTGGCGAAACAGGCTTTCTTCCCGAAAGCTGGTACCTACAAGTCGGTCTTGAGTCAGGCTTTATTGGACTCGTCTTATTTCTCTCGATTATCCTTCTTTTGGGCTATAAACTCCTCACCTCAGAGAGCACCATTGCTAAGCCTCTCTTTTTGGGTCTTATCGGTATCTCTACAGCTGCAATCTTTCTTCATTCCTGGGAATCAGCCGTCGTTGCATTTAGTTTCTGGAGTTTAGCAGCAATTGCTCTTATGCCAACAGATAGAGACTCTCTTGTAAAAAGAATTTCTAACTCTATATGCAAACTCTTCTTTAAACAATCATGAAGCCAATTCTTATTCTTGATTTCGGCAGCCAATTCGCCCACCTCATCGGAAATCGCATCCGACGACTTAGGGCTCACTCAGAAATAATTCCTATTGATACTCCAGCCGAAGAAATACAAAAGATGAATCCCGCTGGGATTATTCTTTCGGGTGGGCCACAATCAGTTTTTGCCGTAGAATCTCTGCAGCCCGATCCAAAAATATATGACATCGATGTCCCCTTTCTTGGAATTTGCTATGGCCATCAACTTCTCGCACATCACTACGGAGGAAAAATTGAATCTGTTCATGAAGAATTTGGAAAAGCACAATTCACAGTAGACGAAACAAAAAACTCTTTACTCCTCCGCACGCTTTCGAAAAATTCTACAGTATGGATGAACCATGGTGACTCCGTCACTCTTCTTCCAAAAGATTTTCAAATAACAGGAAGAACGAAAGATTGTCCCATTGCCGCATATGAAAATAAGGCTCAAAAAATTTATTCCGTTCAATTTCACCCAGAGGTCACCCACACAGAAGAAGGGATGACTGTTCTTGATAATTTCGTTGATATCTGCGGGGCGAAAGGGAGTTGGAACTTGGAAAAAATCCTTGAAGACCTTATAGAAAACCTCCAAAAACAAATCGGAGACAAGAATGTCTTCCTTCTTGTTTCTGGAGGTGTGGATTCTTCTGTTGCTTTTGCTCTCCTGAATACAGCAATTGGAGCCGATAGAGTATATGGACTCTTTGTCGACCATGGACTCATGAGAAAAGATGAAGGAAGGGAAGTAAAACAAATGCTCGACAAAGCCGGATTTCAAAACCTGCATGTTGCCAATGAGTCTCAATATTTTTTGAACAAGCTTCAGGGACTTACTGAGCCCGAAGAGAAGAGAAAGGCAATTGGTGACGCATTCCTAGACATTCAGAAAAAAGTTTCTCATGAATTACAACTTGATTCTGGAGATTGGTTACTCGGACAAGGAACTATTTATCCCGATCATATTGAAACAGGAGGAACAAAACATGCGAGTAAAATTAAGACACACCACAACAGAGTTCCTGAGATTGAAAGAATGCTTAAAAAAGGACTTATTATTGAGCCAATAGCTGATTTTTATAAAGATGAAGTTCGTGAAATTGGTAAGAAACTCGGACTCCCCAAAAAAATGATTATGCGCCATCCTTTTCCTGGACCAGGACTTGGAGTACGCATACTTTGCCAACATGAAGAAAAGATATTGAAAAAGAGCAGAGAAATTAAAAAAGAAATTCTCAAATCTTTTACAGTTGATTCTCTTGTTATCCCCGTTCAATCAGTTGGAGTACAGGGTGATGCCAGAAGCTACAAACATCCAGTGGCAATTTTTTCAAAAAACAACATAGAAAGTATACTTCCTCTCGCAACAAAAATTCCAAACACCTTTTCAGAAATAAACCGAGTTTTATATTGCCTTTCTCAGGAGAGAACTCCCGAAGTACTTCTTCCGATTTTACCTGCAGAAGTGACCGAGAAAAGAGTACAAATTCTTCAGCAAGCAGATGCGATAGTAAGAAAAATTTTATTTGAACACGATTTACAAGAGTCAGTATGGCAATTTCCTGTTGTACTGCTTCCTTACGGATTCAAACAGGGAACCGAATCAATTATTCTTCGTCCGATTCAAAGTGAAAATGCCATGACAGCTACTGTTGTGCTCTTCACTCCGAAAGTATTTCAACAGATGAATGACGAAATAATACAAAAGATACCAGAAATATCGGCAGTATATGTCGATCTCACCAGTAAACCTCCTGGCACCATCGAATGGGAATAAATGAAAGAAATAGAAGATACCCAATAGAAAGCAATTTACAAATCTGAGAGACTTGAATAAGAAACAGTTTCTTCAAATAAGAATCATCGCATATTTAAAAGATATTAATGGATATGCAAGCAAAAATCCTTGCGATTGTTTCACAAATTTGCGAAAAAAGAGAAAACAATTTTGAATCATGGATCAACCAGGTAATGCCCACATTGATGAGCTTGTAATAAAAGCACAAGATGGCTGTAAGAATTCCTTTGGTGCTCTTTATGATATCTATCTTGATGCAATCTATCGTTATATATTCTTTCGTGTCTCTTCAACTCAAGTTGCTGAAGACCTTACCGGAGAAGTCTTTTTTAAAGTCCTAAAATCACTCAAAAAATACAAGAAGCGAAAAAATATGCCATTTTCTGCATGGCTGTTTCGAATAGCGAAAAATATAATCATAGATTACTACAGAAAACAGTTACACACAGAAGAAATACCTGAATCACTCATAGATGAATCAGAAACTGCTGATTCTCAAAAAGAAACTGTTCTCACTATTGAAAAAAAACGACTTCTCATGGGCATTAAACAGCTTCCTGAAATGCAAGCCCAATCAATAATTCTGAAGTATTTTTCGGATCTCAAAAATTCAGAAATATCACAGGTTCTCGAAAAAAGTGAAACAGCTGTCCGAATCTTGCAATCCCGCGGACTCAAACGACTCCGAGAAATACTGAATGAAACCAAATGATTGCTCATTTTATAGGTATCGGCGGCATAGGAATGAGTGCCCTCGCACGATATTTTTCGAGTAGAGGAGTGACTGTTACTGGTTCAGATATGGGTTCATCCCCACTAATCGAAGAATTGAAGTCTGAAGGAATCCATATATATACCGAGCATAACAAAGACAATATTCACTCCGGCATGTATCAGGTGGTGTATTCTGAGGCAATACCCGAAGAAAACCCAGAAAGACAGGCTGCAAGGGAAATGGGTATCACACAAAAATCATACTTTGCAGCATTGGGAGATATTTCTCGAACAAAACTGACCATTTCCATTTGTGGTACCCATGGAAAATCAACAACAACTGCAATGGCGGGGCTCGCTCTAGAGGCAGCAGGAGAAGATCCCCTTGTTATACTCGGAACAAAAGTTTTTGAATGGGAAGGAAAAAACATACGAATAGCTCAAGGTACCGCACCACTCTGTGCTCCAAAAAACAGTAGTTTCTTTCTCGTAGAATCATGTGAATATCATAATTCTTTTCTTCATCTTGACCCGAACATCATTGTCGTTACTAATGTTGAGCCAGACCATCTTGATTTTTTTGGTACAGAAGAACGATATTACAATGCTTTTCGGACATTCGCTGGAAAACTCAATGAAACAGGAGTTATTATTGCTGATTTTTCTAATCCTAAAATAAAGCGACTCTTTGACAATACATCTGCCCATAAAATCAGTACACATGAGTTCTACCGGCAGGTTCCAACACTGAGCATTCCTGGAAAACACAATCGAGAAAATGCCGCATGTGTCCTTGCTATTGCAAAAACAATCGGATCCCCCATGAATGAAGTGAAAAATTCTCTCAGAAATTTTCATGGAACTTGGAGACGTTTTGAAAAAAAAGGAGAGAAAAATGGGATTCTTGTTTTTGATGACTATGCACACCATCCAACAGAAATAAAAGCGACACTCACATCATTTCGAGAAAAATTTCCAAAAAATAAGATTTGGGCTGTTTTTCAACCACATCAGTATTCTCGAACTCGAGAATTTCTTAAAGAGTTTTCCAGAAGCTTTCAAGATGCTGATGAAATCCTTATTCCCAATATATATCGCGTCAGAGATAGCGAAGAAGATGTGCAATCCGTGAGTGCAGAAATACTCGTATCAGAAATTAAAAAACAGAAGAAACACGTCAGATATACAGAAGACTTCAAAAAGACAGTAACACTCTTGCGCAAAGAAGCAAAAAAGGAAGATGTTATTGTCACTATTGGTGCAGGACCAATTTTTGAAATAGGAGAAGATTTCTTAAACACTCCTGCTTAATCATCAGAAAAAATATTTTTTTATTTCCACCAGTATGAATTCCTACAATATGCATCCCCTTCTTGTTTCTTTTATTCTTTTTTTTGCGTTGGCGTTGCCTCAATCTCTTGCAGTCAATACAGATACACAAATTTTTTCTGATGTTTCTCCCTCAATGTCCAATGCAGATGCCATTAAATATGTAAAAGAACGAGGACTTGTAAAAGGCTATGAAGACGGGACCTTTGCGCCGAAAAAAAATATTAATCGGTATGACTTTATAAAAATTATTATTGCTGCAAAATTTTCTGAAGATGACATCAGTTCATGTGATCAGAAAGCATATGCTTTTCCAGATGTCCCAGAAGATCAGTGGTTTACACCATATGTCTGTACAGCAAAAAAAAATGAGATTATTAAGGGATATGATGATGGAACGTTTCGGGGACAAGACAATGTCTCTCTTTTAGAATCACTAAAAATAGTACTAGAAACATACGCAGATGAACTTTCTCACCCAATAGAAGCCAATACAAATCAAGACTGGTACATGCCGTATGTACAAGCAGGAGAAACAAATGGACTCATTCAAGGGTTCGAAAAGGAAGACATAGAGAAAAAGATATCACGAGGTGATATGGCCTCTTATATTTATCAAATTGAAACAGAAGCACAACAGATGCCAGAAACATCTTCAGAAAGTACTCTCTTTGCACAATGCGTCACCGAATCAGGAGCTGTGTTTTATGGAACAAATTGGTGCCCACATTGTACAAAACAAAAAGAAAAATTTGGCGAGAATATTGTCGATATACATTTTGTCGATTGCGATAAAGAAAGTGACCTCTGTCATGAAAAAGATATTACAGCATATCCCACGTGGATATTTGGAAATGGAGAAAAAGCTGTTGGAACACAATCACGAGAAGAACTCTCCAAAAAAACAGGATGCCCTCTTGCTCAAGATGAGAAAATAAAAGAGGAAGATGCGTCTTTCTCACAAACAGATCTCCCTCAAAAAGGTGATACTGTTGCCATCATTACAACAAACATGGGAGATATAAAAATCCGACTTTTCCCTGATTACGCTCCAAAAGCAGTAGAAAATTTTACCACTCATGCAGAACAGGGGTACTACAATGGAACTATCTTTCACCGCGTTATTAAAGACTTTATGATTCAAGGAGGTGATCCCACTGGAACTGGCACAGGAGGAGAAAGTATTTGGGGGAAAAATTTTGAAGATGAATTCTCTCCAAACCTCAAAAATATAAAAGGAGCCCTTTCGATGGCAAACGCCGGACCAGCAACCAATGCCTCACAATTTTTTATTGTTCAAAAAACTGAAACACCGTGGCTTGATGGGAAACATACGGTATTCGGACAAGTGTATGGAACACTAGAGACAGTAGATGCAATAGCAAACGTAAAAACAACCCCAGAAGATAAACCTATAGAAGATGTTATTATAGAATCCATCGATATAGGGGAATACTGAAGAAATCCCTTCGCTACTCACTTGCAACAAAACTCTCTTCCCGAAGGGCAATTTTTGAGATATCAACTCCTGTTACAACGGAATGCTTCCCGACTATAGAATCTCTTACACAAGCATTTCGAATAACGCCACCCTCATGAACAATAACATTTTCTAAAAGAGCATTTTCAATAACGACATTCTTCCCGAGATAATTACTCCCTGAAAAAGAATTCCTACCCTTAATATCTGCCCCTGCATTAACTGTCTGCTGACCAATAAGAAGTTTTTGTGCCTCCAAAAGGGTCGGAAAACTTCCAATATCAAACCACTGCTCATGAAACTGAAAATATTCGACATTTTCATGAATATGTAAAAAATGTTCAAATACTCCTCCGAGATTATCATTATGATCCTGCGAATATCGTACCAACTCTCCTAAAAGTCGCTGAGGGAAATAGAGACACCCCGTAGAAACAAGTGTCGATTGAGGGGCTTCTGGTTTTTCTTGAAAACCGGAAACAGTATTTTCCTCCCCTGGAATAAGAACTCCAAAACTTCTTGCCTGTGAAAGATTTTGAATATCATATGCTGCTATGAGAGGAGAAGAGAGGCAACAATCAAGAAATTTTGTAAAATCGAAGAAAAAGAGGTTATCACCTGCAAGAACAAGAAGGTCATCATCAGCTCCAAATTTTTCAAGCACAAGAGCAACAGCAGCGAGTGCTCCTTTTTTCTTTTCTTCATGATGAGAATCCTCAATGAATATCTCAATATTTCGATTCTGATGATCAGTCGAGAATACTTCTTTCCAGTGTGAAAAATCATCTCCAAACACAGAATTTGTTGATACGATAACAGGTATTTCTTCTGGAAGACTTTCAAGGATATATGAAAGAATCGGTCTTCCAGATACTTCTAAAAGAGGTTTTGCCGTTTTTTCTGTCAGAGGCCACAAGCGTGTTGCAAACCCACCAGCTAAAACAATTGCCTTCATTTCTTTGAAGAAAAAAGAAGAACAACACTCTTTACAAGAATCAATATGTCACCCATATACGACCAATTAAAAATATACTTTGTATCGAGTTCTATTGCTTTCTGAATATCATCGGGTGCACCGTGAAGTCGTTCAATTTGCCATAATCCGAATATGCCAGGCTTTACTGTAAGGCGGCGACGCTCATGAAGCTTCAGATTCTCTCTTTCAGAATCAGATCTTGGTCGAGGCCCCACTAATGACATCTCCCCATAAAGAACATTTATAAACTCTGGCATAAATTTAAAAAAGCCATGAGCATTTTGAAACTCATACTTGTTAAATACATTCCTTTTTGGACCGGTTGCCATTTCTTTTCCATTTATTTTTTTAAAAAGAAAAAAAGGACTACAAACAATAAGAACAACACCCGAAACAAGAATATCTGTAAGACGCTTCCCGACTTGCCCCCACCCAAAGAGCGGTGAAAGACTTTGTCCCAAAAATGGAAGTCCCGCTATTTTTTCAGAAACAAGTGTATTTCGAAAGGCCCCAAATATGGCTGGACACATATGAAACTCTAAAAATTTCCCCTCAGAGAAAAGGAGGAGATTAATTGTTTGCTCACCTGCTTCTGTTTGAAAAAGAGCATCAATATTCTCCTCTTCAACTACCCTCTCAAGAGCATCAAGTTTCCCTAATACTGGAATACCATTAACCTCCTTCTTTCCTCCTCCGTAAGGTGCCAATATGCCTACGGGCTGAAAACGTGTCCCCTTTGCAACAATACGTTCGATAACCGATTCAGCAGCTCTCCCGTTCCCAATGATAAGGGTTCGCAATGTATTTATGCCTTTTTTGTGCTGATGTGAGCGATACTGTAAGAGAAAAAAGTGAAACAAAAACAAGAAAAAGGTCGAAAATATAAAGACAAATAATACAATAAGACGTGAAAAGAAAAACTCTCTCTGAAAAAAGAAAATGAGAACAAACAGAGTTACACCTGAAAGAGAAGAGAGACTAACGATTCGAAAAAGTTCTCCAGAATTTTTTTCTCGAAGAGAATAGAGTCCAGACCACGCCAATAAAAAAATAAAGAGTGGCGTAACAGTAAGCACCAAAGAAAAGTATGGCCAAAAAGGAAAATCACTGCTGTGCCATTGCCCAATCCGAAGGAAGTATGAGAGAAGAAAGGCACTGAGAACCAAGAGTCCATCAATAATTATTTCCCCGAACTTCTGGAGCAGAAGGAGTTTTGCATTTTTCATTATGAAGATTGTGCCGGAAAAAAGAATTGATTTCCATTATGTTATACTGACAAAGATTTTTTTAGATTATGCTTACTATTCCCGCTGCCATATGGAATCTTATACTCGTTTTTCTTGCACTAGGAAACATGATTGTCCTTGAATATTTTTTTTCCAATACGTCCTGGAAACATCTTCCGATAATGAAAAGGGCTGGTTTTATTTTTGGACTCGCACTCTTTATAATCCTCTTTCCAAATATTCCATATATGTTTTCTGATTCTCGTCATATTCTGGATATGTGCTCAGGAAATACCCCCTATAAAACTTGTCCTGAAGCACCATGGTTAATTCTTCTCTTTTTCTCTTATGGAACCATTGCCATTCCTTTTTTTGTCATCACCATTAAAAAATGCTCAGCTCTATTGGGAAATATATTTTCCCCCATTTTCAACACAATAACCCCTTATATCCTCATACCGATGTCTGCTTTAGGGGTGTGCTTGGGTCTTTTTGAACGTTTCAACTCTTGGGAGATAGTCTATAAGCCACTCCATATTATTGAAATGGCATTCTCCTATTTCCTCGAGAAAGAAAAATTATTGACCCTTATTTTGTTTACTCTTTGTCTTCTCGGTATTTACCACTTTTTCGGGTATTTTATATCCACTAATACACGTTTTTCATCTCACCAAAAAAAATGAAAATTATCTCTTGGAATGTCAATGGAATTCGAGCAATCGAACGAAAAGGTGATCTCACAAATTTTTTACAAACCTACTCGCCAGATATCTTTTTGATTCAAGAAATCAAAGCAACATCAGATAAGCTTTCTCAGGCACTGACGAATCACCCAGAGTACCTTCAATTTTATCATTCAGCAGAAAAACCAGGGTATGCAGGAACCGGCATCTGGATAAAAAGAAGTGAATCTCGAAAGGTTTCATTTTCCTCTGGAATGCCAAATTTTACCGATAATGAAGGTCGTATCTCCCGTGTTGATTTTGGGGATTGGACAGTTCTCAGTGTTTATTTTCCGAATGGAGGGAAGTCTGAGGAGGCATGGAAAGGGAAAATCATTTTTTATAAAAAGTTTCTTGAATACATAAATACTCTTCGAAAAAATGGGAGGAAAGTCATCTGGGCAGGAGATGTCAACTGTGCCCATGAAGAAATAGATATTGCGAGGCCAAAAGAAAACAAAAATTCTATAGGATTTTTACCCGAGGAACGAAGTTGGATTAGCTCTGTCATACAACAGAAATGGATTGATGTTTTTCGAAACTTTTTTCCAACAACAGTCATATATTCCTGGTGGCACGTTCTTTCTGGAGCACGAAAGAGAAATGTAGGATGGCGAATCGACTATTTTTTTATAGATGAAAAACTTCTCCCGTCAGTAAAAAAAATAGAATATCTCACAACACAAATGGGCTCAGACCATTGCCCTGTTCTCCTTGAAATACACTCTTAGAAACAGAACTATATGGTTGATTCTATCGGCTTGGGTGCTTCTTGCACTACAGGCTCTTTGGGTTTTGGTTTTTCCAACTTCCAATTAACACTTGGCTTATACTCAGAAAATATTTTGGAAATGATAACATCTCCTGCTTGTTTTATTGTATCAGCTGTTTCCTCAGGCATAAAAACCATACGAAACCATGTTGTATCAAAACCTTTTGTTGCTCTTCCCGCCGTCTGTGTCCCAATCATTTTTACCTGACGACCATCTTTCGTCCCATAAAAATGAAATCGTAATGTCCTGGAATCACGATGCATCGTTGTCTGCATAAGAATTGCTCCTTTTGTATTATTCTCAAATTTCATATCTTTTGACCCCGGATAAATAGTTGCGTCCGTACCCCATGGAGAATAGTAATGAACTGCAAATGAATGAGGATAACGTTCTAAAATAGGAAGTCCTGCAAGGAGTGCTGCCCGAAATGCAGTACTGCTCACCTGACAAAGTCCACCACCATATTCTTTTTTTAATTCTGACCCCATAATGACAAGCTCTCTCGTATACCCTTCACTTCCATTAACTGGACCCAAATGATCGTTAAAACTTGCCACCTGACCCTGAGGAATAAGAAAGCTATTAAATTTACTTGCTCCAACCTCAATATTGTACATACGAGCCCATGAGCTTCCTGAAAAATCTGATTCCCCCACAGAAAGAAGATCTTTGATTCCCATTTCACGAAGTTCTTCATCTTCCACAATGATATCTGGATCAACTTCTATAAGGGGGAGTTCAACTCGAGTCACTCCTTCTTCATAAGCTTTTTGAGCAAAAAGAAGGGCTTTTTCTCGGTCGAGAACCTGTCCTACTCGAGCAGCTCCTTCAAACTGAATATTCCCTTCTTCATCTCGAAAAATTCGAACTCCTTCTGGAGGATGATTAACTTTTGGCTCTATAAATTCTTGAAAAAATTCAATCATCTTCTCAGGGTCGAGTTCAAATTCTTCACCTTCACTGATTGAATTTTTTTTAGGTTTCCGTAGTTGAGAAAGATCATAACTCGCATCTTCTCCATACGGAATGAATTCTTCTGATTGTTTTTTTCGAAGATATTCCGGATATTTTTTTAACGACAAACTATATTCATAGATTTCGTGATAAAAAATCAAAGTATTTTCTTTTTTTTCAGAAGAATTATTACTCTCTCCGTTTGCAGAAACGGGAGAAAAAAAGAAGATAGCCAGCAAAAGAAAGGAGATTCTTTTCATTCTATTTTTATTCTTACAAAAATGGTAATGAGAATTCAAATCATTCTCTCATACTTTTGCCATAAAAGAAACACATTTTTTCTGATTTCCTCTCTCAAAACACATTTACCTGTACCAACGGTAAGGCCATCTAATTGTTGTCGCAATGTTCGTATTAAATACCTCTTTCTTTTGATAAATAAGCAAGAGTTTTTTATTTAAAATAGAATACATAAAATAAATATGCTTCAATAAGGGTCATAAATTAATTTAATGAAATATGGAATCTACCAAAAAAGCAAATCTTTTAATTTCTTGTAAAGATACCCCTGGCATTGTAAAAACAATTACAGGATTCTTATTATCTCATAATGCCAATATCGCAAATTTAGAACAACATATTGAAAATGATTTATTTTTTATGCGTATTGAATGGGAATTAGATAATTTTACTATTAAAAACCGACAAGAATTTTTATCAAAATTTTCATACATCCAAAAACAATATGATATCACTCTTACACTTGCCCTATGTAATAAAAAAATAAAAGTTGGCTTACTATTTTCACGAGAACCTCATTGTTTAATTGATATTTTAAGCAGAGTAGAAATTCATGAATTAAACATTGAAATCCCCTTTGTTATTAGTAATTTTAATGATTGGAGAAGTATTGTAGAAAAATTTAATATTCCATTCTATTATATTCCAACAAAAAAAAATTCTGTTGAGCATGAAAAAGAAATTCTTAATATTGTTCAAAAATATGATACTGATCTATTAGCTTTGGCTCGATATATGAAAATTCTTAGTCAGGATCTCATTAAAAATGTAAATCAAAAAATAATAAATGTACATCACTCATTTTTGCCGTCTTTTATTGGTGCAAATCCTTATGATGAAGCATATAAAAGGGGTGTAAAACTTATTGGTGCAACTTCTCACTATGTAACAGAAGAGTTAGACCAAGGACCAATTATTGAGCAAAGTATTCAACGTGTGAAACATATTTATGACACTACTAACTTAAAACTTATTGGACGAAGTTGTGAAAAAGAAGTGTTCTATTTTGCAATAAAGAAACATATTGAAAATAAAATTATTACTTTTAACAATAAAACTATTATTTTTGAATAAAAAAGAGGGAAAAACGCAATAATTACTTCTTTAGCACGTTACAAAATCAAATTATGTATGCCATGACTATTATGAATCATAATGCATCATTTTGATTTTTAAGACTGCTCTTATTTTTACCAATCTTCTTTCGATACACTGTGAAGCGACACGAAAATTGAATATGGATAGGAAGCTGAGAATTTAAAAGTTCTCATTCATCTTCTTTTCAGAAGCAGAGTTGGATTTCATATTACTTTTATTCGGGAGCTTTCTTTTTATATTTCATCTTCGATTTTTTACTCCACTCCTTTTTTATCGCATGGTCGGGGAGACAGGACTTGAACCTGCGACCCTGCGACCCCCAGCCGCATACTCTACCAACTGAGCTACTCCCCGAAATTTTTAACTCAAATCTTAGTCCATTATTAATGATTCAAATACAGTTTTCAATACAAATCGATATACAAAGATGCTTTTATTCCCCTATTATTTTCTCAATCTCCTGAAGAAATGCTGATATTGCCTTTTCTGATTCTTTTTTCGTAGGAATAAATCCAATTTCATGAACAAGTTTATTTCGAAGCTTATGAGCATTCCAAATAGCATTTTCATTTTCAAATTGTTTTCCATATTTTTTCATTTTTTCACCAAGAGAACCTGATATATTTTTAGATTGAAGACATTCATCAAGGATTTTATCTAACTCTATAATTTTCTCTTTGTCAGATGATGATTCGATTTCTCGAAGATGTCTCATAATAAATTGTCGTTTCTTTTGAGAAAATGTGATTTTCTTTTTTTTTATTAAAAAAAGGACCAATCCGCCAAAGACGAGAATTCCAAAGAGAAAAAGAAATATATCTTCCATAGATAAAGTGGGATATTAAGTCCTATGCAGGTATAAATATAATACGCCTTTTCACCCATGGAGAAAACCTCATATATTTGATATACTAAAAGGAGGAAACTGAGAATTCAAAAGTTTTCTTTCATATTCTTTTCAGAAGCAGAGTTGGATTTCATATTACTTTTATTCGGGAGCTTTCTTTTTATCCTTCTTGTCCTCACTACTATGAGTATTGTGGGGAAAATATACTGGAGAAAAAAACAGGAAGATGAGTCATGGAAAATACTAAAGATTCGTCCAAACACTCTCAGCGAACGAAATCCCGCTGTTGCAGAACAGATATACTCTTCGCTTCATGGTATTTTTAAAAAAAAGTCCCTCATCGAAACTCTGACAGGAAAGAAACAGCCAAGTTTTTCTGTGGAGATTGCCAACACAGATTATCAAATACATTTTTACGTTCGAGTTCCTGCACGATTTTTTGGTTTTGTAAAAGGCCAACTCCACGCTCAGTATCCAGATGCTGAAATCGAAGAAACACCAGACTACCTCGATAAAGTATCAGAAAATAATGAAGTAGCCTGGACAGAACTTGTGTTTGAGAGTGCAGATCTTTGGCCGATAAAACGCCATTCCCAGTTCGAAGATAAAACGGCGAATACTCTCAATGACCCTATATCAGGAATACTCGAACCCTTTACCAGAGTTGATGAGAATACGAACCTTCAACTCCAAATCAGCTGTCGACCTATAGACCCAGAGGTTTTTCGCAAAAGAGGAACCCGGTATCTCCAGAGTATCGGAAGAAGTCGAGCTGAAAGTGGTTTTTTAACCAACCTCTATGAGCGCCTCAGCATGCAAATTGGAGCCATTCCCTACTTTTTATATAGTCCAGTACGACTTTTTCTTCGTGCCTTTGCTACCCGATCTGGTGAACCAGGAAAATTTGAAAGTGAGACAGAAGCTCCTGTTATGGAAATGAGTAAAACTCATGATCGTGAGAATGAAATCACAGCAGCAACAGATAAGCTCGGAAAACTTCCCTTTATGATCTCCATTCGGATTGGTTGTTACTATAAGAAGGGATATAAAGTGACTGCTGAACAGAAAGTAGAAGAGATTTGTGGAGCCTTTAAACAATTTCACCTGCCCCAGCTTAATGGATTTACTCATAGGACCATTTATTATCAGAAAAAAAATTTTTTGAATCGTGTCAAATCATGTGAAACACGACATCAGATGATTGTTAATACTGAAGAATTGGCAACACTCTTCCACCTTCCCAATAAAACTGTTTCTACTCCAAATATAGACTGGGTTTCATCAAGAAAACTCGAACCACCGCAAAACCTTCCTACTCCTGACAAAGAAGAAAGTGTCACCCTCTTAGGAAAAACAAACTTCAGAGAATGCCAAAGGAAATTTGGAATATATGAAGATGACCGAAGAAGACATATATATGTCGCCGGAAAAACAGGAATGGGAAAATCAACACTTTTGGAAAATATGATTTTCTCAGATATCGCATCTGGAAAAGGTATTGCTGTTATTGATCCACATGGAGACCTTGCCGAAGCTGTCATTAATTTTGTCCCAAAGAGCAGAACAAATGATGTCGTTCTTTTTGATCCTGCAGATGCCGAATATCCTGTTTCTTTTAATATTCTCGAGTGTAGGAATCCAAACCAAAGGCACCTCGTAGCATCAGGTGTTGTGGGGGTATTTAAAAAAATGTTTGCAGAGAGTTGGGGTCCTCGATTAGAACATATTCTCAGAAATACACTCCTTGCCCTTATAGAAGCACAAGGAACAACAATTCTCGGGGTTATGAGAATGCTTGCCGATGAGAAATACAGAAGAGAAATTGTAAACAAGGTCGAAGATCCCATGGTCCTGAGCTTTTGGAATGATGAATTTGGAAAGTGGACACCAAAGCAAGTAACAGAAGCTGTCTCACCCATTCAAAATAAAGTAGGGCAGTTTTTATCAAGCTCAATGATTCGAAATATCCTCGGACAAACAAAGTCTTCTATTGACCTCAGATTTGCAATGGATAAGGGGAAAATTATAATTGTAAACCTTTCGAAGGGAAAAATAGGAGAAGACAATTCTGCACTCTTAGGGGCAATGCTCATCACTAAATTCCAGCTCGATGTCATGAGTCGTGCAGATATTCCAGAAAAAAATCGGAGAGATTTTTATCTCTATGTTGACGAATTCCAGAATTTTGCTACCGATTCATTTGCCACTATTCTTTCTGAGGCAAGAAAATATCGACTTAATCTTACAGTCGCAAACCAATATCTTGCACAAATGAGTGATGAAGTCCGAGATGCTGTTTTTGGAAATGTAGGAACCATGGCAGTATTTCAGGTTGGTTTTGATGATGCTGAAGCATTGTCTGATCAATTTGGCGGTGAAGACATTATCACCCCTGCAGATATCGGATCACTTCCAAAATATCAAATATTCCTTCGACTCATGATAGAAGGAATGCCAAGTAAAGTTTTCTCAGCAACGACACTCCCTCCTCCTGAAATAAAAGATGAAGAAGACCGAAAAGAGCAGATTCTCAAAGTTTGTCGCATGAGATATGGTCGCCCTCGTGAAAAAGTAGAACAGCAAATTCAAAAATGGGCTCAAAATACAAAACTAAAAAAGAAGGAAAAAGGAGAATAAGAAGACTAATATTTGACTTATAAATATATTATACGTATAATAGTTTAAAATTTAATACAAACATATGAAATACGGAGTATCAGTTCTTGCGGTCATTCTTCTGGTTGGAGGAGTTCAAATTTTTTCAGGAAACTGGGTGAAGTACCCCAAACAAATGTGTTGGGCAGAGATTACTGTTACTTCTCAAACAGATGAAACATCAGGGGAGATAGTACTCGTTGGAAGAAAAAAGAAACACGGTTATACTGATCAGCAACCTGTATTAGGAGAATTCGACATTCATAAATCTGATGGAAAATCTATTATTTCTACACCTATTTTTAATCCCCAGCAACTCCTTCCATCACATACAAAACTCTTTACCATAGGACTTAAAGTCAATGAAGGAAAACTCAAGAAAAAATCATACCACATGCAATGTAAATAGAAGCTCTTTATGAGTAACGGAAAGCAATAAAAAAAGAGTAATCATCATCTCTTCTCATCACCTCACCGAAGAGACAGGAGAAATAATTCTGCTTCACGAAGATTCTGTTCAAAATCATTCTCTTCTTGAAGAAATATATTTTGAACAGCACTCCCAATAACAGCCATATCTACAAGAGATCCTATTTTTTGTACATGTTGTTTCTTGCTCACCCCAAATGCCAATGAAATAGGCAAGGATGAATATTTTTGAATATATTTTATTTGCTGCTGAGTAGAATGAGAAAATGTATCACTCGCCCCTGTAACACCTAATCGGGAGACAACATACCAAAAACCCCCTGCATATGAGGACATTTGAGCAATTCTCTCCTGAGGAGTAATGGGAGAAACAACAGGAATCCAATCCAGTTCATATTGAGCACAAAGTTCAAGAAAGTGATTATATTTTTCTTCTTCTACTGGCATGTCAGGAACTATAAGCCCCGAAGCTCCCGCTTGTTTTGCTTCTCGGCAAAAATCTTCAATACCGTGTGTAAAGACAATATTAAAATACGTCATAAAGAGAAGTTTCGCTGAGACCTCATCTTTCATCTCTTTCATCATTTCAAATGCTTGAGAAACTCGAAAACCTCTCTTGAGTGAAAGCTCATTACACTTCATCATAGTCGGACCATCAGCGACAGGATCTGAAAAAGGAATTTGCATCTCAATAACATCTGCCCCAACAGAATCCATCATCAGTACAATTTTCTGAGATTCTTTTCTCCCTGGGAACCCAGCAACCACATGAGTCATAAGGGCAGGCTTTTGTTTTACAGATTGGATATGCGTAGCGAGTAAAGACACAAAAAACAAAAGAGAAATAAAAACTGAGTTTTTCTATATATTATACTAATTTTACGGAATTGTACTTGAAAAAAAATAAAAAAATCAGGAACAAAAGGAGCCCTATAGACCTTTTCTAAATTTTGCTACACTCTTTTAGTGTTTCTTATACTATGATTGAAAAAAATATTAAAAAGATCCTTGCAGATGCAACTCAAAAGGCAGGATATACAGAAAACATCATACTGGAAAATCCGCGCCAAAAAGATTATGGAGATTATGCGTGTCCTATAGCTATGAAAATTGGCAAAAAAGAGGGAGAAAACCCAAGAGAAATAGCAGAAAAAATTCTTAAAAATATTCCAAAAAATCCTTACATAAAAACCATTACTATTGCTGGTCCTGGTTTTTTAAATATTTTTATTGCACCAGAAATAGTTGCAAAACAAATACAATCTTATGAGCCATTACTACCGATACAGACAAATCAACCAAAAAAAATAATGGTGGAGTTTGGAAATCCAAATATCGCAAAACCACTTCATTTTGGACACTTTCGAGGCCTTATCATTGGGGAGAGTCTCGCCCGAATCTTACGGTTTACTGGTAATGATGTTTTGACAGATAATTTTATTGGGAACTGGGGAACACAATTTGGAAAACTCATTGTTGCCATTCGCAAATGGGGGGACCGAGAAAAAATAGACAAAAATCCCACTGAAGAGCTCGTCAGACTCTATCGAAAATTTCATGATGAAGGAGAAAAATACCCAGAACTTGAGAAAGAAGGAGCAGAGGAATTTCGAAAAATGGAACAAGATCGAGATAAAGAAAACTTTGAACTTTGGGAGTGGATTGTCAGTGAGTCCATGAAAGATTTTCACCGAATTGCAAATCGTCTAGACGCCCATTTTGATGTCATTCGAGGAGAGGCATTTTATGAAAAGATGCTTCCAGATGTCCTACAAAAACTAGAAAAAAGTGGTATAGCTACAAGAGAAAAGGAGGGGGCATTGGTCGTTCATTTTTCTGAAGAAAAGAAAATTCCGACTATGATCTTTCAAAAAACTGACGGTGCAACGCTTTATCAGACTCGAGATCTCGCAAAAATAATATTTTATGACGGAGAAAATTTTGATGAAATGATCTACATCGTCGCCACCGATCAATCGTTACACTTTCGACAAGTCTTTGAAACAGCGAAACTCCTCGGCTATACAGGTACTTATATTCATGTAAATCACGGAATGGTACGACTCCCAGAAGGAAAAATGAGTACACGAGCCGGGCGATCAATCGGACTCGATGAAGTACTCGACGAAGCAAAACAGAGATCTCTCGACATCCTCACTGAGCATAACACAGAATTCGTCGGAAAAGAGAAGGAGGATCTTGCGGAAATAATCGCCATGGGGGCTTTAAAATTTAATGACCTCTCACAAAACCGAAGAACCAATATCACATTTGATTGGAAAAAAATGCTGAGTTTTGAAGGATTCTCAGCACCCTTTCTCCAGTATTCTGCCGTACGATGTGCCAGTATTCTTCGCAAAGCAAAGCCACTTCAAATATCATCGAGTATGATAAATATTACTCAACCTGAAGAAATTACCCTCGCAAAAAAAATATTAGGGTTTCAAGCAGCAATCCTCGAATCAGCAAATACACTTGAGCCACACCATTTGGCCAAATATCTTTTTGAACTAGCAGGTGAGTATAATAGCTTTTATGCGAACTGCCCAGTATTAAAAGCTGAAGACACTGAAAAAATAACTCGCCTCTTCCTCACTAAAAAAACAAGTGAAACCTTACAACAAGGACTCTTCCTCTTGGGAATTAAAACTCCAGAAAAAATGTAATCATTCTTCCCTGAGAATGATAAACAAAAAGCCCCTTCCTTTTAGAAAATCCAACAATATTTATTCTATCACTTGGGCATTTCTCTTTCTCAATGATGAGAAGATTTCAATTGATGTTTTTTCATAATTTCTCCACACTTCATCAGCTGGATTACTCCCCATTTCCAGCCCTTCCTCCATCACTCGCACCAAACTATGACTGCACTCTCCTTTCAAAATGTCGAAAAAAAATATGGCAACTTCACCGCCCTCCAATCGGTTTCTTTTGCAATAAAAAAAGGTGAATTTTTTGCGCTTCTTGGGCAAAATGGGGCTGGAAAGACGACGCTCATCAATTGCCTAAGCGGACTTACAAGACGAAGTGGAGGAGAGATCAACGTTGAGGGAGAAGATCCAGAAAAAAATCCAAATTTTACAAAAAATAAACTGGGTATTGTTTCTCAGGAAATTACTTTTGATCCTTTTTTTACACCAATCGAAATTCTTCGACTTCAAAGAGGATTTTATGGAAAATCAGAAAATGAAGAATACCTCTTTTGGCTCTTAAAAAAACTCTCACTCCTTGAGAAAAAAGATACTCGAGGTCGACAACTCTCTGGGGGAATGAAACGAAGACTCATGATAGCCAAAGCACTCGTTCATGAGCCAGAAATACTTATTCTGGATGAACCAACTGCAGGAGTAGATGTCGAACTTCGTCAAAATCTTTGGCACTTCATGGAGGAACTTCGTGAAAAAAAAGGAATTACAATACTTCTTACGACACACTACCTCGAAGAGGCAGAAGCCCTTGCAGATCGAATTGCCATTCTGCACCAAGGAGAAATAGTTATCTGTGATGAGACAAAAAAGATACTTGCAGGACACAAAAGAATTCTTGAAATAGAGAAGACAGACGGGGAAGTAACACATTTTGAAATCAATCCGGGTGAAAATATATTTCAAAAAATATCTCAATGCCCAAGTATTAAAGATATCCGTATTCGAGAACCAAAACTCGAAGAAATTTTTCTTGAAATCACAAAATCATGAATTTCATACGCCTCTGGACTCTTACAAAAAAAGAATCACATCGATTCTTAAAAGTATGGCTTCAAACCATTATGTCGCCGGTAATCATTGCTATTCTCTATTTCGCCGTTTTTGGAGCAGCTCTTAATTCACGAATCGGTGAATTTTCTGGAATCCCGTATCTCGCATATATTGTGCCTGGATTAGCACTCCTCCAATCAACCACAAATGCATTCCAAAACCCATCCAGTTCAATAATTATTTCTGAGTATCATGGAACAATAGCGGATTTGCTCATGTCACCACTTACGGCTTTTGAAAAGACACTTGGCTATTTTTTTGGAGGAGTACTCCGTGGGATGATTGTTCTGTTTGTCATCTTCTTAATAGCAGGCCTTATGGTTCCCCAATTTTTTCCAATACACATTGCTGCTCTGCTGTTGATGTGCTTTTTAGCAAATGGTATTTTTTCATTTCTTGGTACGCTTGCCGGAATTTGGGCAAAAACATTCGATCAGATCTCTGCCATTACGACATTTCTTATTACTCCTATGGCATTTTTAGGAGGAGTGTTCTATTCCGTACATAATCTCCCTGTCCTCGCTCAAAAACTCACACTTCTCAATCCATTTTTCTACTTTGTCGATGGAGCTCGATGGGCATTTTTTGGAGTGAGCGATATCTCACCTATCATATCATTCTCAGTAACAATCAGCCTTTTTCTGATTCTATTCCTTATAACTTTCTTTGCCTTTCAAAAAGACTGGAGAATGAAGAGTTAGACACCTAAAAAATATTGTAAAAAAACAGATGAAAATTTTCCTATGTTTTTACACTCTCATTACTTCACACAGTCTATTGGGTCGACATCAATTCGACATCCTTTTACTGGTGTTGCACTGAGAATCTTTTCTGGATTATCTGCCGTCAGAAGAAGATTTACAAAATACTTCCCATATTTTTTGGGATGAAGTGCTGGTGCGACAGAGACTTCGACACTCTCTTTTGAAAATCTCTGTAAAACAATAGACATGATAATTTTTTCTGTTTCTCGTGCCTTTTTAAAAACAGTATCACGATTTGCTCCAGAAAAAATCAATTTTATAACTCTTCGAAAAGGAGGAAGAGAAAACTGTTTCCGAATATGGAGTTCATACTTTAAAAAACCTTCTGTGTCATTTTTATGAAGAAAAGAAAAAATAGGATTCTCAGGAAGCCGTGTCTGAAGAATGACCTGAGAAGGTTGCCCCCTTCTCCCTGCTCGCCCAATAACTTGTGTTAAGAGCTGAAATGTTTTCTCTGATGCTCGAAAATCAGGAATATGTAGGCCTGCATCAGCATCAAGAACACCTACGAGTCCTATATTCCTAAAATCAAGACCTTTGGCAATAATTTGTGTTCCCACTAAAATATCAGCATCTCCAGAACTAATATCACCATAGAGATCTACAAAACCAGTTTTACTGCTCGTTGTATCACGATCTATTCGAACGACTTTTTTTTCAGGAAAAATGCTTTTTACCATTTGTTCGATTTTTGCTGTTCCACTCCCCATATATCCGAGTTCTGTTGACTGACAAAACGCACATGTCTTTGGTACTCCATACACACGCCCGCAATGATGACAGAGGAGATGCTGCCTACCGTTTCCTGCATGAAGAACAAGTGATATTCCACACTCGGGACATCGAACAACTTCAGAACAATCTTTACAAATAAGAGCCCTATGGAAACCTCGTCGATTTAAAAAAAGAAGTACTTGCTGATTTTTAGAGAGTACCTCTTTCATTTTCTGCTGCAATAATCGAGAAAGGAGAGTTGAATTTTTTGCGAGCAACTCCTCTTGAAGATCTACATAAGTAATTTTTGATAATGGCGTTCGTGAAGGAAGAGAGATTCGTTCATATGGTACCTCTCGAACACTTGTAGAAGATTGGCGACACTCGTGCTGAGAACTTACTGCTGAGCAATAGGTCTCTAAACTCGGTGTCGCGGATGAAAAAACACATTTTGCCGAATGAATTTCTGTAAGTTTTTCAGCCACGTCCCGTGCGTGGTAACGAGGAGATTGATCAGATTTAAGAGTCCACTCGTGCTCCTCTTCTATGGCAATAAGACCAAGATCTCTAAAGGGCAAAAAAAGTGACGTCCTGCTGCCGATGACCAGTTTTGTAACTCCTGTCTTTACACGCCAAAAGACATTTGCCTTTTCTCCTTCTGAAAGCCGAGAGTGATATACGTCTGAAACATCCTCTCCAAAAAGAGTCTTACATTTTTGAATAAGCTCTTGTGTGAGGCCTATTTCTGGAACAAGCAAAAGGACGCTCTTTCCCTTTTTCATTTCTTCATGTGCAAGCATACGCAAAAGATGACTTTTGCCTGACCCTGTAGGGGCAAAGAGGAGAGTGTGAGAGTATTTTTGTAAAGCAATATATGCCTTTTCTTGCTGAGGAGAAAGAGGGGGGAAAGAAACTTTCTTATCATATCTTTCGCCAGAGGGTGTCTCTTTTTCTACAGAGAGCATCTCCCTCTCCAAAAGAGAATCAATAGTTTTCCGAGTTGCTTTTGCTTCCCGCAACAATACATGAAGCTCCTTTTCTGGAGATGTCTGAAGAATACTCATCACTCTTGCCATTACTTTTCCGAGTGGCTTGTGGTCATCTCCTTGTGTCGGAGTAATTTTTACTATTGTCTTATCAGGGGGTAAGCCATTTCCATCAAAAATCTTCTTTGGAAGCAGGAGAGGGAGTACGCGAGCAAGAGGAACAAAATTCTTTGTAGCTATCGACTGTGCGAGATGAAATTGCCAAGAATCTAAAATCTGAGGAGTACATACTTCGACAATTTCTTCTGTATCAAAAAGAGGTTTTTTATCGTGCATTCGGACGATAACAGCCCTTTCAAGATTTCCTCTTAATGGAGCAAGGACAATAGATCCCTGATTACATTTTTTTTCAAGTTGTTCCGGAACAGAAAAGGTAAAGAGACCATTATTGGAAGGTGGTATTCGCCGACGAAATGCAATATCTACAAAAAGGCTCATTTTTGCCCTCTTGAAAATTCCTCACCACTTACTTCCCGCTTCCCTTCTTTTTGAAGAGAGAGAAGTGACAAACAGCCTTCTGAAAAACCAAGAAAAGTGCCGTTCTTCTGAAAACAAAATTCACCGGGGGCAAGAGAAATATCTGAGAACTGAGCACTATGAATTTTTAACCTCTTTCCGTGAAATTCCACATAGGTTCCTGGCCAAGGATAAAAAGCATTTACCTTTAATAACGCCTCTTCGGCAGAATCTTGAAGAGGGTTAATACAAGCATCTTGTTTTTTTATCTTCCCACAAATTGTTGCTTTGGATTCATTCTGGGGGATTTCGAGAAACTCTTGTTTCGCTTTTTTTTGTAATAGAAGCGCAATAAGAAGCTGTGAACCGATATGAATCATATCTGCAAAAACAAAATCTGCACGCATCCCCTCTATGACAGTCTCTTGTTGTCCAAGAATCGGTCCATTATCAAGTCCTGGAGAAATATGAAAAACAGTAACTCCAGAAATTTTTTCTCCAGCCAAAATTGCTGCTGGCACTGGTGATGCACCACGAAATTTTGGCAAAAGTGAAAAGTGAAGATTCCAAGCCGGAGGAGCAGAGCAGAGAAACTCTTCTGAAAAAATTTTTCCGTATGAAACCACAATCATTACTTCAACACCCTTTTCTTGAAGCATATTTGCCAATTTTTTATCTGGTTTCTCAGGCTGAAAAAGAGGAATAGATTTTTTTTCAGCCCACTGTTTTACAGGGGAGGGGGATAATTTTTTCCCCCGACCAGCTCGTTTATCTGGAACAGTAACAACACTGACAATATCTATTCCAGATACTGCTGAGATAGATTCAAAAATATCGGCCGAAAGCTGAGGAGTTCCAAAAACTGCAATCTTCATTTGCCTTTTTACTAAAAAGTAAGCAAAAATATTTTTGCTTTTTTTTAAAATTATTTCCACCAGA
This sequence comes from Candidatus Peregrinibacteria bacterium, assembly GCA_024762935.1. Taxonomy (GTDB): domain Bacteria; phylum Patescibacteriota; class Gracilibacteria; order CAIRYL01; genus JANTGK01. Next base: position 33,660 of record JANTGK010000009.1, read on the forward strand.
ACTGATAAAATATCTAGTGTCATTCAAAGAGCCCTTGCGCCACATATGATACAATACGAGGAAGAATATGGACTGATAACTCTTTCAGAAGTTCATGTTCTCCCTGACCTTTCAGAGGCACGAATATTTGTCCATTCCATGAGAAGTATGAAACGCCTTATTCAGACTCTTAATGCACATGCTGGCGTTCTCAAGAAAAATATTTCCCAAAACCTCACTCAAAAGCGTACTCCAAAACTCATTTTTATGATTGATACCGGAAGCATTGCTTCTCAACACATAGATGAGCTCTTAAGAACGGATACAAAATAATAATTTTTTACCATTTTATGTTCCTCGTCACCAAAGAATTTCGATTTGAATCTGCTCACTTCCTTCCGAAATATTATGGAAAGTGCGAAAATCTTCATGGTCACAGCTATCGACTTCAAGTCACTGTTAAAATTCCTGAGCTAAACGATGAAGGAATTGCTTACGATTTCACAAAACTCAAAAAAGTAGTCAAAAAAGATATTGTTGATGTTTTAGACCATAAGCTCATTAATGATTTTGTTCCCATCGCATCTGCTGAAAGAATGACTGAGTGGATATGGGAGCGGATAGCACATAAAATCCCTATCTTTGAAATAAAACTCTGGGAAACAGAAACGTGTTTTGTATCGTACCGAGGACCAAATGGGGAATTTTAAAGAGTTCTAGAGACCTCTCTTTCGGGATTCTTTTTCTTTTTATTCCGTGTACAATCACAAAGAAATTATCTTATGTACCTATGAGAAAAACTGACATTCAACTCTCAGAAATCGATGATGCTCTTGAAGACATAAAGGCAGGAAAAATGATTATTGTTGTTGATGATGAAGAAAGAGAAAATGAGGGAGATATTGTGATGGCTGCAGAACTGGTTACTCCTGAAAATATTAACTTCATGGCCAGTCATGCTCGAGGACTTATCTGTACACCAGTAGAACCGGAAATATCTGATCGACTCCACTTTCATCCAATGGTCAGTGAGAGTGAGCCAGGAACTTGTAATTTTGCAGTATCGGTTGATGCCCGTAACGGAATAGAGACTGGAATATCTGCAAAAGATAGAGCGGATACCATTCTAAAAATAATGGATCCTTTCAGTAAACCAGAAGATTTTGTACGACCCGGGCATATATTCCCTCTTCGTGCAAAGAGAGGTGGAGTCCTTGTGCGAGCAGGACACACTGAAGCATCTATTGATCTGTGTACATTATCTGGTCTCAATGGTGGATCTGTAATATGCGAAATAATGAATGAAGATGGCACTATGGCGAGACTTCCCGATCTTTATGTTTTCGCCAAAAAAAATAATATGAAGATTATTTCTATTGAAGATCTCATTACGTATCGACGAAGACGAGAAACACTTGTTGAGGAAGTTGCTACAGCAAGACTCCCCACTGTATTTGGAATATTTGATATTCACATCTTTCAAGAAAAACTTACTGGTAAAGAGCATGTTGCTATGATTAAAGGGGATATTTCAAAAGTAGAGTCGCCACTTGTTCGAGTGCATAGTGAGTGTTTAACTGGTGATGTATTTCGTTCTCTTCGCTGTGATTGTCGAAGCCAACTCGATGCTGCGCTCCATCAAATATCAGAGGAAGGATCTGGAATCGTTTTGCGAATGGCACAAGAAGGACGGGGAATCGGATTGGCAGCAAAAATAAAAGCATATGCTCTTCAAGATGAAAAAGGTCTCGATACAGTAGAGGCAAATACGCATCTTGGTTTTAAGGATGACCTTCGAGATTATGGAATAGGTGCCCAAATACTCAAGAGTCTTGGTGTAAAAAAAATGAAGCTCCTCACAAATAATCCGCGAAAAATAATTGGTCTCTCTGGATATGGACTTGAAATCGAAAAACGTATTCCCATAACTGTTGGTGAGTCAGAAGCCAACACAAAATACCTAAAGACCAAAAGAGATAAAATGGGGCACCTCTTATAAAATCAATGATTTTCTCTTGAAGAGAAGAGAGTGGAGGGCAAAAGATGAACTTTATACATTTTAATACATATATGTCACAAGAGTACAAAAAATCGGGAGTCGATATCGCCGCTGGTGACGCAGCCAGTTCACTTGCTGCAAAAGCAGCCAAAAGCACCTTTGCCGGAAGAAAGGGGAAAATTGGAGAACCCGTAAATCTCCCCGGAGGGTTTGCCGGAATATTAGATTTTAAAGATTACTACCTCGTGCAATGCTGTGATACCGTTGGAACAAAAATTGATCTCGCTCAGCAGACTGGTGATTACTCTCAACTCGGATCTGACCTCCTCGCGATGGTAGCCGACGATGCTGCCTGTCTTGGAGCAGAAGTCATTTCTATCACCAATACCTTTGAAACACAAAAAATAGAATCCGAAAAAATCAATGCCATGATGAATAGCCTCGCACAGGCGTGTACAAAGCAGAATATCGTTATTGCAGGTGGAGAGATTGCAGAAGTAGGAGAAAAAATAAATGGAACCAGTTGGGGAGCTGATGCGATTGGAATCGTTGAAAAGGATAAGATTATCACTGGAGAGAATATTCAGATTGGAGATAGTATCATTGCCCTTCAAGAGACCAGTTTTCGGTGTAATGGCTATTCACTTGTCCGTAAGATTATTCGTGAACACATGCCCAGTGACAATGAGTTCAAAAAACGATGCCAAAAAGGTTCCATAGTGTATCATGCAGGCATATTAGATATTTGTGGACGATATCAAGAGAAGCCTACAGCAAAAATTTCTGGAATAGCTCATATTACTGGTGGTGGAATTGCAGGAAATCTCAGTCGAATACTCAAAAAAGAAGAGCTTGGAGCTGAACTCTCAAATATTTTTTCACCAACACCAGAAATGCTTCAGCTTGCAGAACAAGGAAAGATTTCATCAAAAGAATTGTATGAAGTATGGAATGGGGGAAACGGAATGATGATTATTTGCCCACCATCTGAGGAAGAGAGTATTATAGAAACTTTGGCAAACAGAGACATTCACGCACAAGTTGCTGGTAGAGTGACTGATACTGGAAAAATATGTCTCACTTCGTGGAGCGGCGAGGAGATATCCTATGAGAAATAACATTCCCCTGAAATAATTATTCTGGCATCCTTTCCTCCTCTTTTTATCTGGGGATGGAAAAACCAGAAATACTTGCCGGCTTTGCAGAAACAGACTTTTTAAATGTTCTCAGAATTGCTCAGCTGAGAAACTATTTTGGAAGCCTAGAGAATGCCTGGAATTGTCAGAATATGGGTGACTTTCTCATGGCGGGTATTTTGCAAAAACCCATAATTACTTTTTTTGAAAGGCGAAAAAAAGGAAACCATCAAAGATTTTTTGAAAAACTCCATACAATCAATGCTCAAATGATTTTTTTAGAAGATGATAATTACCCGACATCACTGCAGACAATAGACGCTCCACCAGTATTTTTGTTTGTCAGAGGAGAACTAAAACGAGAAGATACTCATTCTCTTTCTGTTGTGGGAGCACGAAATATAACTCTTGACGGAAAACAGATGACTGAAAGAATTATTCCTGAACTCACTCGAAATGGTCTCGCTATCATCTCTGGTCTTGCGCGAGGAATAGATGCCGTTGCACATCGGTGTGCTCTTGAAAACGGAGGTCGAACCGTAGCAGTCTTGGGAAGCGGAATTGATATTCTCTACCCCTCACAAAATCGTAATCTTGCGGAAAACATCATTACGAGTGGAGGTGCTATTATTTCAGAGTTTCCTCCAGGAGTACCGCCAAATGCCTACAATTTTCCTCGAAGAAATCGAATTGTCTCAGGCCTATCATATGGGACGCTTGTCATTGAAGGTGCTATAAAAAGTGGAAGCCTGATTACTGCTCACTTTGCGCTAGAGCAAGGACGAGAAGTTTTTGCTGTACCAGGAAATCCGACTTCAAAAATGGCTGGTGGTCCAAATCAACTCATTCAACGAGGTGAAGCAAAATTGATACTCTCGGCTGAAGATATCATCAATGAACTTCCTATGGAAACAACATATATTCCTACTGCTCCACGTCAACTCCCATCGGATCCTATACAAAAAACAGTATTTAAACACCTCAAAGATGAACCAACCCTCTTTGATGATATGCTCAGAGAAAGTAATTATTCCTCTTCTCAGTTTTCAGCAACACTTACCATTTTAGAAATAAAAGGATTTGCTGCCCATCTCGGAGGAAATAGATGGGTAAGAAAAATATAAAAGAGGAAGCAATATTGAATAAAGAATTTTAGGAAGAGGATAAATATTGCAATGTCAGAGTGTTATTGTTCTGTAATTTTTTGAATATATTTTTTTATTTCTTTTTTAAAGTGTTCCTGAGAAAACGTATCTGCATGTTTTCTAATTTTTTTAGCATCAAATGATTTTTCAATCTTAAAAAATTTTATAAGAGCCCTTTCAAGCGATTTTTCATTTGGTTCACCAAAGAGTACGCCTGTTTTTGAGTCAATAACTGTCTCTGTAGCCCCACCCTTTCCAAGAGCAATAACAGGCTTTCCACAAGCCATAGCCTCCACAGGAACAATTCCAAAATCATCCTCACCTGGAAAAAGAAGTCCACGACAATTCTGCAAGTACTGTGTGACCACTTCATCTGATTTTCGCCCAAGAAACTCTATATTCTCCCCTGCAATTGACTCTAAATATTTTTGCTCTGACCCCGAACCAATGATGACAAGTCGATGTTTTGGAAGGGCGGAAAAGACCCGTACCGCGAGATCAATATTCTTGTAAGGAGAAAGTGCAGAGACAATAAGAAAATAATCTTCATTATTTTTTTGAGCAGAAAAAAGATGAGTTCGTACCGGTGGATATACCACCTCAGATGGCTGATTCCAATACTTTTTTACACGCCTTTGTACAGTTGTGGCATTTGATAAAATTAAATCTGCACGTGATCCCGCTGCAAAATCCCATTTTCGAAGCCTGTGAAAAATTCTCGGAAGAAATAACTTCTTTAACGGAGATGTAAACCCACGGCGACTTTGTTGTTTTTGGACAAAAAAAGTTTGATCCCAGAGATATCGAGCCGGAGAATGACAGTAGCATATATGTTTTGTATCAGTGGAAGTAAGAATGCCATGAGCAAAGGCCGAGCTACTGGAAAGCACGAGATCGTACTGAGAAAAATCAAAATTTTCGACAGCCGTATCCATCCACGGAAGAAGGAATCGACGAGGATATTTCAATGAAAAAAACCGCTGCAAGCCAGGGGCAACATGAACTCTATTTTTTGGAAAATCACTACCACATTTCTTTTCATCATAAAGAAGCGTAAAAATAGGTGCTTCTGGAAACATATCTGCAAACACCTTTGCAACCCTCTCCGCTCCACCCAGCTTTACTAAGAGTTCATGAACAATAGCAACCTTCATTTCTTATAAAAATACAATATAAAGCATAGCGAAAAAGCAGGAGAGAAAAAACTCTGTTTCGTTTATGCCTGTTGTTTTATTTTTTTCTTCGAAAAAATATTTTAAAACGAGGATGTTTCCATGCCCAAAGAGTAATAATCAAAAGGAAAAGAAACGGAATAGTAGACCAAAGAATGCTTTCAGAACCAGTAAGAGATTGTCCCAACAAGATAAATGGGACAAAAATACCCATTGATCCCAAAAAGAAACCGAGAAGGAAATCAGCAAATGATATCCCTGTTAGAGCAGCAACAATTGTTACAGAATCTGCTGGAACAAATGGAATAAGGGTTAAAAGAAGAGTGGCAAAAAAACCTTTCTTCGAAAGAGCTTCATCAATACTTTTGAAAAATTGATTCTCATGACTTGCAACAAATTCACGACCAACGAATTGAGCAATAAGATACAAGAGTATCCCCGAGAGCAACTGACCAACAAGAGAATAAATAAAAGCATCAATTGGCTCAAAAAGAGTGCCAGAAATAAATACTAAAAGAAGAGGTGGAATAAGAAAGAACCCTCGAAATGCAAAAACCAAAAGGAATATTAGTGGTTTCCATTGATTTGTTCCAGATATGAGACTCATTAATTCCTCTTTTCCATCAGAAAACCCATTTTGAAAGAGATATATGATGAACCACATAGCACCACCCAAAAGGACAGTTCCCCACAACAGAAGAATGGTGAGCCGGAGATAGTGTATTATTTTTATTTTCCGCATACTTTTTTATTATCTCAAATATTCATATTTTTTGGAATACATTTTCTACAATTTATAAAAATCATAGCTTTCCCTCCCTAGAGAAGAATTATCTTGTAGACAAAGAGAATTAAAAAAAATTATTGATAAATATGAAAAGAATCAGTAATATTCCGCAGCTGACAACACTCGCGGAGAGATGGCTGAGTGGCTGAAAGCGCTTCCCTGCTAAGGAAGTGATCGGGTAACCGATCCGGGGGTTCGAATCCCCCTCTCTCCGCCAGAAAAGGAATGCCAATATGATTGGCATTCGTTTTCTGGATGAAGAGAGGAGGAGATGAGAACCCCCATTTTTGTGCAGTGAAACGGAACAAAAAGGGGTTCGAGAG
>JANTGK010000010.1 GCA_024762935.1 Candidatus Peregrinibacteria bacterium
GAAACAACTGTATATACTATGACTGCCAGTGGTCCTGGTGGAACAACAACATGTCAGGCGACTGTTGTCGTAGAAGACACTCCTATTGATGAACCAGATCCTATTTGTGAACTCGGATTTTCTCCCGGAACTATCAAAAAGGGAGAAGGAACAACACTCTGGTGGTGGACACAAGACGTCGACGGTGGATCTATCAATAATGGTATGGGGAGTGTAAACGTTCCAGAAGGATATACATATATATATCCGACTGAGACTACTACCTACACCATGACTGTAAACTCTGAGAAGGCAAGTGGAGAGCTCTGTGAAGCTACATGCCAAGCAACAATCGTAGTAGAAGAGGCAGAAACCCCACCCCCTTCTTGTGAAATTGGATTTGCTCCCGGGTCTGTAAAAAAAGGTGAGGGAACAACTCTCTGGTGGTGGAGTGACAATGCTACGAGCGGAAATATGAGTGGTGGTATTGGAGAAGTGAGTGTCCCAGAAGGATACAAATATATTTATCCAGAGAACAATTCTACCTTCACTCTTGAGGTATCAGGCCCAGGCGGAAATGCAAGCTGTAAAGCAAGTGTCGAAGTACGGGATGAATGGTGTACTCGTGAAGGAGATTGCTAAAAGCAGCATTCGTATTTGATGCAAAAAAAGAGGCCCTTTCGGGCTTCTTTTTTGTAATGCATTACCCTTGGTGTTTGGGTATAAGATAAGAAGAAGGGGAAGACAAAAAAGTTTGTACTTCATCTTATCTATTGTAACAGAAGAGTTCATCACACTTCCGCATAACCTTATCTGTAATAATGAAGCATTAATAATGCTTCATTATTATAAAGACCACCTTTTATAAAAAATAAAAATATTGTATAATAGCAAGATATTATTTTAATTATATATGCGACGCATACTTCTTTTTCTTCTGGTTTTTCTTTCTTTTTCTTCTGGCGCATTTTTAGTTTTAAATCGGACAATGGCAATGGAGTCATGTCATGGAATCACAGATACAAATGCCAATATTCCAAGTGAATTTTCTTCTCCCTGGAATATTTTTACAGATACTATTATGATGAAGGCTTCTTGTTTGAATACCAACAATGTTCAGATAAAAATCGGGACAGGTGATAAATCTCAGTATATTTGGCATGAATTATATTACACAAAGGATGGGAAAACATGGGAAGTCCCAAAAGAGCTCACAGGAGACTATGCACCAGAATCAAAAAAATGGATAGCAGGACAAGCAGCGGCAAATATAAATATTACAAAAAATATATCTAAAAAGAATTATATAGCCGCATATATTTGTGAATGGAATAACGAAGAATGGAAATGTGGGTGTACCAGTAAAGAAAAGTGTACCAGTAAAGGGAAATGGTCATTGCAATTTTTTGATACAAGTAGAAATACACAAGATCAAGAAAATACTCAACAAGAAGCAGATGATCAGGAAACACAACCAGATGACAATGTTTCGACTCCAGGCAAAGATTTTCCCGTGTATGACATGACAATGTATACAAATAAGCCCGATAATGTAGAAGAAATTGGCTTTAAGAAGCTAAATATCCTCTACGAAGCATCTTTTTATCCACAGGGAGGGGATGTAAACAATGTTCCTTCAGAAGCGGCAATACGTGATTTGGCTCGATATTCATATGACGAAAAGGGTCCGATAGTGAATGTAGACCTTGAACGATGGAAAGTTCCTGAGGAAGTTGATAAATATAAGTACGTTCTCGATATTATGAAAGATGAGCGACCAGATTTGCAAATTGGTTTTTTCAATCTCCCACCAAAATTTGACTATTGGAGAGCAATTAATGGTCCAGATGATTCAAAATACAAAGAATGGCAAAAGGTAAATGATCGGCTTCAAGGATTTGCCGATGCGGTCGATATACTTTTTCCAAATGGCTACACTTTTTATGAAGACGTAGAAGGATGGAAGAAGTATGCCAAAGCACAAATTGATGAAGCAAGACGACTTGCTCCCAATAAGCCGGTGTATCTTACCATTTGGCCACAGTATCACGATTCTGAACCTATAGGATGGCAATATGTTCCTGCTGACTATTTTCGCGCACAATTAGAATTGGCAAAACAGTATGCCGATGGTGTTGTCATTTGGGGAGGATGGACAATAGACAGAAAGGATCCTTGGGATGAAAATGCTCCTTGGTGGCAAGAAGTAAAGGATTTTTTGGGGAGTATGGAGTAAGAGTAAAAGAGGAATAAGAGAGCGTTTTAATATTTTTTTCTTTCCCATTTCAGTAATATTAGAGCTATAGATATTAGAGCTATAGCGCATGCATTACTTATCAGTAAATATGAAAAATAGGAAAAGTGCCATTGGATGCCCAGATTCTGCTGATGCTATTCATCAGAATTAAATCAATAATATATAAATATTGTTGTGAAAAAATGAGAGATAATTCAGAAAAAGGAGATAACCATCTTTCTGATTCTCTCTGACTCCTTACTCCTGCCCCTCACTCTTGCTGATCACAAAAAGAGAGAGTATCAAATATACCGTTTCGGTACTTCTCGTACTTTGATGGAGTAGAGATGGGAGCATTTATTGATGATTTGAAACAGTGTCTCATTATTCACAAAAAGGAAGCAAGAATACGTTCTTATGCCCTCTTATATTTTTCTTCTTCGAAGAAAGAGAATACCGAGAGACCCAAGAAGTGAAACGATGAGGAGAATATACAGCTCCGGTCCTGACCCAATGAGAGTGAGAGGAGTTGGTGTAGTGACTGTTTTGGGGACTTGTGTTACTGGCGGAGAAACTGGGGGAGGAGTGACATCTTTCTTTTTTACGACATGAGGAAGAAAAAGTGTTTTCTTTGATACAGTTTTTGCAGTGATGTCTTCATTCTGAGAAGAAACTGAGAGGGATGTTACAAATTTTTTTGCCTGAGTCACGTCTGACTTTGCCCGAGCAGTGACAGAAAAGCTCCATTCTTCCCCTGGAAGAAGAGATTTTTTTGAAAATGTCATCACATCACCTTTAATAACTGGATTTGCATCACCAGTAGAAACGAGAGAGAGATACTCACCAGGAAAGGAGTACTCGGCGAGAAGCCCTTCTGTTTTTTTATCTGTATTATTCGTAATTGTTGCGGTGAATACAATAGTGTCACCTTCTTTTACAGAAGATTTTCCAGGGGTAAAAGAAAGAGAGAGTGGCTCTGCCGATTTTTCTTGTGTTGTCACTTCGGAGACAAGGACAGGGGCATCTTTTGGAAGAGTTGACTTGTTGGATGCTCCCTCTTCTTCTACGACTGCCTCTGTTGTAGTAATGGAAGTTTCATCAGTAGTAGTAACTTTTTCCTCCTCTTCTCCTGAGGCCTGAGAACCTGATGAAATAATTCGAAGTGGAAAGAGTGCGCTGTTGTTTGAAGTGTTCCTATCCTCTTGAGCTGATGTTATTCTTACGAGAAGTGCAGAAAAATCAGGTGATTCATCACTGATAACTGTCGAGTATGAAAATGACTCCTTCTGATTTGGGGCCATATCTCCAATAAAACAAATAAGTTTCCCCTGCCTATCTTCACAGCCCTCAGGAACTGCAACAAGTGTTTGTATTCCGTTGAGACCATACTGATCCTCTATAATAACGACCTTTGCACTTTCACTTCCAATATTCTGATATGAAACCGTATACTCAACCGTTTCCCCCCGCTCTACTCCAAGAGTTGGCTTAACAGTGGCTGATTTTGAAACCACAAGATCAACACCTGAAACCTCTTCTCCATAAACAGGAATACATGCAAAAAGGAAAAATGCCAAAACAAATGCAGGGACATACTTTTGAATCATATAATAAAAAAAGGAGTTTATTATATTTTATTACAGTTTTTAGTCAAGTCTATTCTTTTACTGAATATAAGCTATTTTTTCCACCTTCCTAAAAATTCTTTTTTAAATGCAGTAAAACTTTCATTTTCAATTGCCTCTCGAATCTGTCGCATCAGATGCAGGTAGAAATGAATATTGTGAATCGCCAAAAGTCGCATTCCGAGAATCTCACCAGCCTTAAAGAGGTGCCGCAAATATCCACGCGTATAATTGGTACAAGTAGGACACGTACATTCAGGATCAAGAGGAGAATCATCTCTTGCATGTTTTGCACGTATCATGGTTACTTCTCCCTGAGAAGTAAAAGCATTACCGTGTCGCCCATTTCGTGTTGGCAACACACAGTCAAACATATCTATTCCACGCTCAACTGACTGAAGAAGATCTACTGGGGTCCCCACACCCATAAGGTATCTTGGTTTCTCTTTTGGGAGAATAGGGTCTAAGAATTCACAAATCTCATACATAAAGCTGTTTGGCTCCCCAACAGAAAGCCCGCCAATCGCCATTCCTGGAAAATCGAGATTGCAGAGCTCTTCAGCTGATTGTTTTCGGAGGTCTGGATGGACTCCCCCTTGAATAATTCCAAACAGCCTCTGATCTAGAGGTGCCTTTTTTAGCAATGCATCATGAGCAGATTTACATTTTTTTGCCCAATCAGTTGTTCGTTTTACTGCTTTTTCTACGTCTCTCTTTTCTGCTGGGTACGGCGGACATTCATCAAATGCCATAATAATATCAGCCCCAAGATCATACTCAATCTGCATGACTTTTTCTGGAGAGAAAAAAATCTTTCGTCCATCGATAGGAGAGCGAAACTCAACCCCGTTATCTGATATCTTCCTCATTTTAGCAAGTGAAAAGACCTGATACCCACCAGAATCGGTAAGCATGGGTTTTTTCCAGGCACAGAACTCTTGAATACCTCCAAAATGTTTCACCACATCTTCGCCTGGACGAAGATGGAGATGAAATGTGTTTCCAAGAATAATCTCTGCTCCAGCAGCATTGAGATCATCAGGAGAAATACCTGCCTTGATAGCTGCCTGCGTAGCTATCGGCATAAATGCTGGTGTTTCAATAGTGCCCCGAGCAGTTGTTATTTGCCCTCTTCTGGCATTGCCGTCGGTTTTTTGGAGTTTGAAAAACACGAGGAGTATTGTGCATTATTTTCTTCATTAGAAAAAGTACTCATAGCCATTCCTTGTCTCTAGAGAGTTTTCAAAACTTTTACTGTTCTTTCTTCATAAGCTTTTTTACCTCATTAAGTGCTTTTGGCGCTTTTTGATGTTCCGGATATTTTTCCACTATCTCTGAAAAAACTTTCTCCGCATCAGAAAATTTTTTTTGTTGGAGCAACAAAAGCCCCTGTTGATATTTTTTCTCAGCATTATGATTCCCAGAAAAATTTAAACATTTGGAGATATCTTTTTCACTTCGGAAAAAATAGCATATGTCGGAATTTTTTCGGGATTTTGCAAAATTAAAAATACACTCGGAATAATCTTCTTCACTTTCTTTTGTACTACAACCATACATAGGTTCTCTCTCTAACGAATCCAATCTTTTAAGCATAGCGGAACTGTTTTTTTCTTCTGTGATATCTTCCGGCCTGATATTTTTCATAATATAAAGCATTCCTCCTTCTTTGATATAAACACTGTTTTTATCCCTGAAAAAGTAATATAAATTATGCAGACAGTCTAAACTTTTTACATCTATAACTGGTGCGGAATAAGAAGCTTCTTTTTTTCCACTAATAGAAATGGAGGCGGAAATATTATCGTGAATGATTAGTCCACAAAATTCGATATTGTCTTCCTTTATACCATCACGATAATAAGAATTCTTATCTTTTGCTATTCCATGATCACTCATAGTATTCCCCACATATTCAAATGTCTTAGGGTCAGCATTTTTTACTTCTTTAATACCCCTAACGTAAAGACGATGATTAAATTTAATCAGACTTGTATATACCCTGTCTTTATCTTTCCAATATCCGCCTCCTATAGAAATAAAAGTAGACGGGTCAGCATTTTTTACTTTTTTTATAGATACGCTTAAAAAGCCAGAGTCTTCATGAAACATAAAAAATACATGATTCTTGTCTTTCCAATATCGATAGCCGTCTTCCGGTGTTATCTCTTCAAAAGTATTTGGGTCTGCGTCTTCGATGATTACGCCTTCCTGATACATATGATTTTTATCTTTAGCAATATCTCCGTATTCGTTAAAAATACTTAAGGTTTTTATATCTATATTTTCTATTTTTTGAGCTTCAAAAAAATTTTTATCCGTTTTGTTATATATTTTTTTGAGATAGTATACTCCATTTTTATCCATTACATAATAACTGCAATTAATATCTTTAAAAGAAGAAATATCGATGCCAATAACTTTTTCTGTTCCAAGTAACAATTCTCCATCAATAACCTCATATTTTCTTTCTGCACGAGAACAATCGTTTGAAGTTTGATTTGGTATTTGAGGTACGACACCTCTTTCTTTTTGCCCTACATTTTTTTCCTCTTCGGAAGACACCTTCTCTGATATATCCATCCTCGTTTTATAACCTTCATGTTTTTCACTATTGTCTACCAGAAGGCAACCCGAAAGCGTAAACAAAAGAATAACTCTGATGAAAAAAATTCGATTCATTTTTTCAAAAAAGAAGTTTGTTATTTTGAAATTATTCAATAATCCCCAACCTCGCCTCGATTTCCTGGTCCACAAATTCACGACTTCTTCCATACCGAAGACGAGAATATTTTTTCACAATTTCTGCTATTTTATCCTTCTTTCCCGTTTCATCCCAAATAGTCTCCATAGAAAATGGTCTGCTTGTAGCGTTATCGATATTTAACTTGCAGTAGGCTTTATAGTTCGCAATACCGATAATATCTTGCTGCGTCAGTGCTGGAGAATATTCTTTTTCGAGATACTCTGCATCTTCTGCTCCGACCTTAAAGCTCATCATTGTTCCCACATTTCCAAAAACAGCATCACGAAGTTTTGATTGTTTCTCATACCCCTGAGTTGTCTGAAGCTGTGCAATATACTGATGCGCCATGATAAGCGAAAGGTGATACTTTCGTGCCTCACTCAAGATTTCAGCAAATGCATCGGTCGCAAAATTTTGAAACTCATCGACATAGAGGAAAAAATCTCGTCGCTCACTTTCAGGAATGTCAGCACGACTCATTGCCGCCATAGAAATCTTATTTACAAAAATAAGCCCTAAGAGTTGTGCATTAATATCTCCGACTTTTCCCTTTGAAAGATTAACGAGTAGTATTTTTCCGTTATCCATAATTTCTCGAAGATTAAAGGCAGATTTTGGCTGCCCTATAATATTTCGCATGGTCGTATTGGTAATAAACGGACCAAATTTACTGGAAAAGTATGGAATCATTTCTTCTTTCTCACGTGCACCAGTTTTTGCCATTTCATTCTCCCAGAATTGTTTCACCACTGTGTTTTTACACTTGCTCACCTTATATTTTTGGAAGGCATCGTCTACGAAGAGCCGAGGGAGATCAATAAGCGTTGCCCCTTCTTCTTCGTCATCCATAAGGGTTAAACACCCATTTCTGAAGTAGTGCTGAATACGTGGTCCAAAAATCTCATTCCCAAAAAGTTTTATAAAAATATTCATCGCATCGAGACTTGCTCGGTCTTTTTGCTCGGGAGAATTTGCCTCTAAAAGATTCAGTCCCATGGGGCGATCCGTATCAGCGGGATTAAAAACAATAACATCTCGTGCCCGCTCTTTGGGAACATATTTGAGAATATCTTCTATGAGGTCTCCATGCGGATCAACAACACAGACTCCTTCGCCATTGTTAATATCTTGTCGGGCCATAGCACTTAAAAGAGCAGATTTACCCGCACCAGATTTTCCCACGATATAGTGATGTCGAGAACGGTCATGTTTTTTCATAAATACTTTCTTCTCCTCTCCTCGAAACCGATTGATCCCCAAAAGCAACCCTTGTTTTGGAGCGTTCACAGGAAGAGGAAGAACCTTGTATTTGAGCCATTTAATAATCGGAATGGGATTATATTTGATATCTGGAAAATGAAAAATAGTGGCTAATTCATCTGGCACTAAGAGAGATGTTCTCCCGAGATAGAATTTTCCGAGACGCCTTTTGAATCCATGAAGAATAAGTGGTGCATTGATAAAATCGATAGGTATAATACGTCGATTCTGGAACCAATTACTGAGGGCATCTTTATACACCGTCATCCCCACAACAATATTGTTGAGAATCTCCTGAGCCCGGGATGAAGACTTTGCAGATGCAAGGATTCGAATTGATACATCAAACCCAAACTGTCCCGCTTTTGCCCCCATTCGTTTTGCGACTTCTTCTTCGGTCTGCACCATACGGATATAATGGTCACCACTACTTGCACCCGGTGCAGTAGAAATTCGATCTTCACCACCTGGAAGAAAAATAGCTGAAAGGACATTAAAAAATGTTCCAAGAATAGGAATATCTCCCAGAAAAGAATCTTTTTGTCTCTTGAAATATTTTTCTGCTTTTTTCTTTGCTCGTTTTCTCCATTTCTCATCAGATACTGGATTAATCACCATTTGCAGCACTGCTTTCTCATTTTCCTGAAGTTTTGAAAACACATTGGCAAGGTCATTGAGAGGATCATTCTCCATCTCTTTCGTCCCTTTAATGGGAAACCACTCCGGATTGACGGTGTGCATATAATACCCTCGAACAATATTTCCCTTTGTTTTAAAATCATAGTCTTGAATCCTCTCAATATTTGCAGATGGAAAAAAAGATGTCACCTGTTTTTCAATAATAGATTTATAATATTCATCTATCACAATGATAAATCGAAGTTCCCGTTTGCTCATCAACATTTCAAATGAGACTTTATCAAAGTCCCAAAGAGCACTCCTGAGGTAATTCCAGAGGTTTATTTCTGAGAGTTCAGTAAGTGCCCGATAGAACTGCACCATAGTAGTAATTTTTTCTCGGAAATCTTTTTCTTGTTTTTTCTCATAATCGACTTTGCTGTCGAGCCGAGGAACCGTTACTTCTAAGAAAACAAGATCTTCTACTTTGCGTTCATGATACCACCAGCGCATCATGTACATGCCAGCAACAATAGAGAGATAAATGGTTGTCATATCTACCGCAAGTTGTGCTTTATTTGCCCAGAGAAAATCAAAAAGAGAGATACTGACATCTTCATAATTAATCTTTCTCAAAAAGAATATGAGCAGAAAAATGGCAAGAACCACTAGATATCTCAGCCGAATCAGAAGAGAAAAGAGATTCTTCATTTTTCTATCAATAAACCTTTTTGGGACCATCGTCGCTTTTTATCCATGAGGTTAAAAAAGAGAATGGTCCCCCCTTTAAAAATAAGAAAAGCAATCAAAAGAATGAGCTGCTCATCAACAGAAAGAGAGGGAATCCCAAGCCAATGAAACACATCTGAAACCATATAATTTTTGTGATAGATGCTAAAAAATATACTGTAGGAAAGAACTGAAAGAGTTGTTCCTTGTGCAATCTTAATAGTCTTAAATCGAAATGATTTTGGAATAAAGAAAAAAAGAAGAGTATACAGTCGAAAAAAGAAATCCTTCTTATTGTTTTCCTGAAGCTCCTGACTGGCAAAGAGGGCTATTCCATAAAAGTATCCAAACAGACCAGCGGCAAAGAGATGAATCGGAAGGATAAAAAACTCTCGAATCAAGAAATATTTCAACATCAGAACTGGTTCTATTACATCTGGATTATTTCCAGAAAAGGTGAGTGAAAATGCAATAAGATTTTCAGAAAATGTAAAACCAAGGGCTGCTGCAAAACTGAGGTCGATGACATCGTCAACGCTTCGAAAAAAACCAAACCCCGCTATCCGCACCATAAAATTTATGAAGTACTCAATACAGAGCCCTATCAAAAGAAAGACAAGAAAAAAAGAAGAAATATATCTTGTCAAAAACCCAATAGTGTCACTTTGAATCAATGTAAATATGAGCCCACCGATAGAAGCCAGGATAAATGCCATAAGAAATCTCCCTCTCATACCCTTTCTGTTTTTTCGGCGAAGAATGGCAAACCATGCAAGAATCGGCAAAGTAGCTGATATAAAAGCCAAAAGAAGAATCGTCGGTGACATTTGTTTTTCTGTTTTTTGAGGTCTGTGCAAAAATCGCACTTTATCTCATTATATTAACAAAAAATAGTGTTTTTCTCAAGAAAAAGATGAGCCTCTCAAATATAGAATATATATCTGAGAATACCACCTCTTTAATAATCCTTTTCTTGTTTCGCTCCCTATGCGCCCCCTTTCACTTTTGCGGCTCGAATAACCTTGCCCCGAAATTCATATCCAAATTGTAAAATTTCACCAACTTCCCCTTTTTTCGCTTTCTTATCAACAGCAATAACCTCATGCTTTTCAGGATCAATCGGTACGCCTGTCTTGTCGATCCTCTGCAATCCTTCGGCAGAAAGGCTTCCAAGAAGTCCTGTAAAAACTGATTCAACACCTTTTGTCCAATCATCTTTCTTTTTTGGCATGTTCTTAATAGCCAATTCAAGTGTATCAAGTGTTGGGAGGAGCGCAGTAATAATCTGCTCTGATCCTATTTGGGGAAGTCTCAGACGATCATCCTCTGACCTTCTCCGAATATTTTGCAAATCTGCAATAGAACGAAGAAGTTGCTCATCCTTCTCCTTCAGAGTTTCTTGAAGATCCTGCAGTTGCTTCTGAGGATCTTGTTGTTGATTCTGTGCTGGCAGCTCGGCCGGATTTTTCTTTTTTTTCATATTTTGGTAAATAAGAAAGAATAAAATCTGTCATTTCTTCCATGGTTTTCTGACCGGAGAGAAAGGCGGTAAAATTTTCCGGGAATTCTTGCTCAAAAGCAAATGTTCCAATCTGACCAAGAGGATTTTCTGCTAAAAGAGAAACTTCACGAAAGACATCAAGATCAGCAACTGCCATTCGAGCTGAAGTTTTTCCTGAACTTTTTGAAAAAACATCACTGCTTTCCTCTTCAGCCATATATGTTGCCAATGCAATAGCCTGTTTTTTATTCGGCGCTTGACGCGGAACAGCCAATGCCCACACTTCTCCAATAGAAACAGGAGCATCATCTTTAGAGATGCCTGGTACAGGAAAAATTCTGATATCAGATTGGTTCACTTTTGTCTTCTTATTCTTTAAAAAATCTTGAAGCATAGACTGGTATGTAGCTTTTGTTCCAAAGAGTACTGCGGCTTCTCCAGAGAAAAATCGATCATAAGGATCTTTTTCATAATTACGATTTCTCTTTGCGTTTTCTTTTCCAATAAAGGCCAAATCATCTATTTTTTTCATAAAGTTTAGGATTTCCTCAATAGAGCCTCGGGAAATTTCTTCCTTTTTTGCCCCCTGTAGCAAAATCGTTGAAAAAAGTTTTGAAATGTTATGATTTTTTGTGGAAGGTTTTATTGCCGTAAGAATAGATTTTTCTGAGTAATATTTTGGAAGCTTGACACCATTAATGAGAAAGCCTGGCCATGATTTTGCAGGCCTATCACTCAGTGCGACCCTGTCATCTTGAAGCATTTTTTGATTGGCAATCATGACAAATGGCTCAACAAACATTGGTATAGCATACATTTTTTCTTGCCTCTGAAATGCTTCACAAGTAAAAGGAAAATAAAAATCACTACATTCTTTTGTGCTAAAAAATTCAGAAGGAAAAGGTTCGAAAAATGTTTTGAAATCTGTCCACCAACCGTTGTTCATAAGAATTATGTCTGGAACCTCTTCTCCGCGAAAAATCCCATCAAGAGCAGCGATATACTCTGTTTCTTTTGTAAAGATTTTTATGTTCACTGTAATTTGCGGAACATTCTTCTTAAAACTCCTTAACGCAGTATCGAAAGAACTCTGCAGATCCTGAAACATCCAAATAGTGAGTGTATGCTTTTTTGTTCCCAGATACTTGCTAATATTTTTTTCTCGCGCAGGTTTCCAGTCCCGTGAAACAGCGGCGATGTTCGCACCAATATTTTTTAGGGTCTCTTCTTGGTCTTCGCGAAAATATTCCAACACAAATGAGATGCGAGAATCATAAAGTGCCTCTCGCATCAGTCCCGGAAGTGGATCTGAAAAAGAGGATGGATACAGAGCCATTAATAAGCCGAATGCAACCGATACAATACCATTCATGACTGTGTTTCTAAAAAATCTTTTACCGCATCTATCGCAGCAATATTTTTGGCATAGTCGGTACGCATTGGACCAAGAATACCTATATATTCTTTTTTCTTCTTTATAGTGAAACTAGAGACGATCAAGCTACATGATTTAATCTCTGGTATAATGTTTTCACTCCCAATAAATATTTTTGCCTCATCTGAAATATCGAGAGTATGAAGAACCGAATGAAAATTATTTTCTAGTATTTGAAACACACCACTTGCTACATCAGGATTCCCTGAAAATTCTGGTTGTCTGAGCACATTGGAAAGACCAAGAAAAAATGTTCTTTCAGCACTCGGAACAGTAGCGAATACAACATTTGGTGTCATGCGCGTGAGTACTGAAACAGCATCATAAACAGTCTCATCTGCCTTCTTTTCGTTTATGTATTTTTGAAACTCATCAATAAATTCTCGTTGCACTACCGGCCTCATTTTCTCAACATCCTCATAACAATGTGCTACAAAATACCGAAATCCTCGCTCTGTCGGAATACGACCAGCTGAGGTATGAGGTGAATCGAGGTACCCCTCCTGCTCAAGATTTCCCATTTCACTCCGAATGGTTGCTGGTGAACAAGAAAATTCAAATGTTTCCTGAAGAAATTTTGATCCCACTGGGGAAGCAGTGGAAATAAAACTTTTTACAATGGCCTGCAAAATCGTTGATCTCCTTGGTTTCATCTTTTATATTTTATACTCAATTCCATTTAAAAATCTATAAAAACATTCATTATTACTCCTCTTTTTTACTAATAAGGCGTTGTCTTTTTACATCACTTTTGAAACAATCCTTTTGGTATTTTTTATACATCAGTGAATTTCGATCGACTCTTAAGAGATTTTCAAAGACTTGACTCTGGTGCAAAATTTGTTTTTCTTGGAAGCATACTTGCCACCATTTTTATTTTTCTGCCTTGGTTTCAGGTTGATCAATTACGTGCGGAGGAAGGGCTTCGGCTCATTCGAACTCCTGAAATCAGTAATGGTTTTGGGGTGTATCCTGTTTTTGGATTCCTTTCCCTTTCATTTGTCGCTGCTACTCTCGCTTTTTTTGTTCAGTATTTCTTTGGAGCCAAAAAAGTGTTTGGAGTAAGTCACGGAAACCTTTGGATGATTACTGGAGGACAGGCAATCTTTACACTCTTTATTGCCGTGTCTATATTCTCTTCAGAGATAAGGAGTGACTCAACAGCTCAGATGCGGTTCGGAATATTCGCTGCTCTCGCTGCATTTGCCCTGATTGCTTTTGGAGGATATCTTTTTGAAAGGTCTCGAAAAGAAGAAGAGGCACGAGAGGCACTCTCAAATCCCTTTTCAAAAGAACTTAACCACTTGAATATCCGACCAGAAGAACCAAGCGTAAATGCTGATCAACTTTCTTTATCTGACACACATGAGCGGAAGCAATCAATTTTACGCTGACAACGAAAAAAAGAGTGAGATTCATGAGTCAGAAATTGACCTTTCCATTGCATATGAAATCAAACCAAACGCTCTTTCTGAAGAGGAGTGGGAAAATCAGAATGTCGTCTTTTTTTGTCATGATTGTGGAAAGCTTGTAAACGCCACTTCACACAAGACAAAAAAAGGAATGAAATTTTCATGTTCTGAATGTAATGGAAAGCGGATTTCTTTTGGAACATTGAAGTCACTCCAAAATTTCTTCCACCTCAATGATGATGGAGTTCGCAAAGAATAAATAAAGAACCAGAGATTCCCCCAAGACACCATCAGAATAATTTTCAAGCACACTTTTCAAAAAGGTCTCGCTTTTTCTGAAAAGAATTTGGCATAATCACCTTCCAAAAGCCCCTTTCATTTTTTACACAACACATGGCTACGAACAAAGCAAATCCTCGACAAGAGGCCCTCAAAACCGCTCTCTCTCAAATCGAAAAACAATTTGGTGAGGGGGCTATTATGAATCTTTCTGATGCCGGAAAAATGAAAGTAGAGACGATTCCAACTGGGGCGATATCCCTTGATCTTGCTCTTGGTGGAGGAGTTCCTCAGGGGAGAATCGTTGAAATATATGGACCAGAAAGTTCAGGGAAAACAACACTTACACTCCATATTGCCACAGAATGCCAAAAGAAAGGAGGCCAAGTAGCCATTGTTGATGCAGAACATGCTCTTGACCCCGCATATGCAGAAAAAATTGGTCTTGATCTTGCCAAATGCATGATTTCACAACCGGACTCTGGAGAAGAGGCTCTTGAAATCACAGAGATGCTCGTTAGAAGTGGTGCTGTGGACCTTATTATTGTTGACTCTGTTGCTGCCCTTACCCCAAAAGCAGAAATCGAAGGTATGATGGGGGATAGTCACATGGGACTTCAGGCTCGACTTATGAGTCAAGCACTTCGAAAACTCACTGCTGCTTCTAGTAAATCTGGATGCACCATTATTTTTATTAATCAAATCCGACACAAAATTGGTGTTATGTTTGGCTCTCCAGAAACAACAACTGGTGGTAATGCTCTTAAATTTTATGCCTCCGTTCGAATGGATATTCGCCGAATTGCAAAAATTGAACAAGGAACTGGTGATGATAAACAGGCCACTGGAAACAGAGCTCGCGTTAAGGTAGTAAAAAATAAAGTGGCACCACCGTTTAAACAGGCAGAATTTGATATTATGTTTAATGAAGGAATCTCTAAACTGGGAGACATACTTGATACTGCAGTCAAATTTGAAATTATCAGAAAAGCAGGAGCATTCTACTCATTTGGAGACACGAAACTTGGGCAGGGTCGGATGAACTCTATTAGATTTCTCAAGGAAAAACCTGAACTCGTACAGGAGATTAAGCAACTCGTAACAGCAAAAGCATTTGGAGACATAGAAGATTTCATAGAAGAGAAGGAAGAAAAAAAGTAATAACGACAATATTTTATATGCAAAAAAAAGCAGCGATGTATCGCTGCTTTTTTAATATAAGATATTCTCCAGAAATCAGTCAGCAGTATATTGTACTACACCCTCTTTGATGACAAGATCATCTATGGTGGGTGAAGTAAAAAGAGTACGCAGTGCTTCTTCTGGGGATTGATTTGTATCCAGCACGTACCTAAGTCCATCCGGAGACATTTCAAGCCTACTCAACTCTTGAGAAATATGCTGAGTGACGTATACGTCAGTTGGTGAAAACTGAGCCATTATACCTGCTATTCTTGCTGCACCTTCTCTCTGAATAAGATTAGCAGGGTCTTGTGTAACATTCCAAGCAGCAAGTTCAGTGATTAATTGAGCAGGAGGTGCCTGATTACTCGAGTCCTCTAAAAAGGCTGGTGAATCGGAGTTTTTTTTGAGTGGCATTTTTTATAAAAATATAAAATGGATTTGATTGTATTTATCCATTAGCCCTTTTACAAGAAAAATATGACAACAATATCTTGTTAACAATAAATCTAATCGAAGAAATTCCTATTTTTAAAGAGCTCTTTTTCTGAAACAATACAAAAGAATTTTTTCAGATGAATATGATACATGAAGCTCTTCGTCCACTTGGAATCGGAAAAAAAGAAAGTGATCTCTATAGAAAACTCCTCTCTCTTGGTCCACAGCCAGCCTCAGTCCTTGCTCGAAAAATGAATATTCCACGAAGTAGCACACAATTTCTAGCAGAATCACTCGTTCAAAAAGATATCCTCCGGAAAATTAAACGAAAAAATAGCACCTATTACCATGCCCTTCCGCCAGAAGAGCTCCCTCACCTCCTCAAAGCAAAAAAAGAAAAATTTCTCTATGAAATAGAACAAGAGGAAAAAAACCTGAATGCTATTATTGCTCTGCTGCAAAAAGAAACCCTCTCCGAATCACACATGCCTCAAGTCAGCTTTTTTGAGGGTCTTGACGGCCTTCAAAATCTTTACGAAAGCATTTTTAGTGCCAAAGAAGATGTTCGCTCTCTTGTGAATTTTGAAGATCGTCAGAAACATCTTCCAGAGTATTTTAATACATATTATCAGCGCCGAAAAAAAGAAAAAATTTTTATGAAAGCAATTTATCCAGATACAAAATTTGGAAGAGAAAGACAGAACAATGACAAAGAAGATTATCGAACCTCACACCTTGTCGATACGAAAAAATATTTCTGGCTTCCAGAAATCCAAGTCTATGATAATAAGGTCTCAATTGCGTGTGGCAGTAAAAAAATTGGAATCATCATCGAAGGAAAAGAAATTGCTGATGCCATAAAAGTTCTTTTTGATCTCGCATGGGAGGGACTTGAAAGAAAGAAAAAAACAAAGGAGAAATGAAAGAATATACAAAAATCACCAAAGCAATACTTCATTGGTATGAGAAAAATGCACGGGATCTCCCATGGCGACATACACATAATCCATACAAAATTTGGGTATCTGAAATTATGCTTCAGCAAACACAGGTAAGCCGCGTCATCGTATACTACAAACGATTTTTGGAAAAATTCCCAAATATAGGGACCCTTGCACAAGCACAATGGGAAGATTTTTTACCGGTTTGGAGAGGACTTGGGTTTTATTCTCGAGGGAAAAACATGCTCAAAACTGCAAAAATTATTGTGCAAGAGCATGATGGGGAATTCCCTACAGCATTAGAATCACTTCCTGGTATAGGACCCTACACAGCAGCAGCGATGAAAAGTTTTGCGTATGGGCAATCAGAACCAGCGATTGACACCAACTTAGAACGAATTTTTCAGAGATATTTTGGTTGTAGCAAGAAAGGCGTCATTCCTCGAGCAAAAGCCCTTTTCAGCACAAATAAAAAGGAGGCACCAAGTATGAATCATGCTCTGATGGATTTAGGATCAGAGATATGCAAAAGTCGAAAAGTAAACTGTAAGCAGTGTCCTTTGCATGAAGATTGTTATTTCCTTCATTCTGAACAAAAAGAGAAATGGCAGCAATCGCTGATTTCTGGGCGAATTGGAAAAAAAGTGATATCAAAAAAAATTCCCATGGAAGTCGCCGTTGCCTGTATTCAGAAAAATGGGAAATATCTCATTGCCAAACGCCGAAAAGAAAAGGGTGGAAACTGGGAGTTTCCCGGTGGGAAACGAGAAAAAGGGGAAGATTGGAGACATTGCATCAAACGAGAAGTTCAAGAGGAGCTTGGCGTAGAGATATCTGCTCGTCCCCACTTTTTTGAAGAAACATGGGAGGAAGGTGACTATTTTTGGAGACTCAGATTTAGTCGATGCCAAATATTAAGTGGTCAGATAACACTCCATGAACATACTCAAATACAGTGGGTGCTCCCATCAGAATTTAAAAAATATTCACTGCCCGAAGCAAACAAAAAGGCTATTACAAAGCTCATGAAAATGAAAATGTCATGAGAAAGTGATATTCTTCTGTTGGATTTTTTATGCAGTATGAATGAAAAGGCTATAGCTGACTTTATTTTTGAACTTTCTGTTCTTAAAAAACTTCCTCGATCAGGAAGCTTTATTGCTGGAGTCGCTCGCCCAGATACTGTCGGGGAACATGTATTTCGAGCCTCAGAAATTGCGTATATTCTTGCTGAAATTGAAGGAGGAAACGGGGAACACAGCTCCTTTCTTGCCATGATTCATGATAATGGAGAAGCTCGTATTGGAGATCATCACCGGATTATGAATGCATATTTTGATGCTGGTGATGCAGAAATGAGGGCATTTTTTGACCAGACCAAATGCCTTCCAGAAAAAATCGGAGAAAAATTTCGAAAAGGATTTGAGGAATTTGAAGAACAAAAAACAACAGAGGCACAGTGTGCAAAAGATGCAGACTATTTAGAACTCGCCTTTCAAGCAAAGGAATTTTTAGAACAAGGTTTTACTGGAAAACAAAATTGGCTTGATAACATTGAAGGTCATCTCACAACGGAATCGGCACAAAAACTCTTTAGTACTCTCCAAGAAAAATCTGCAAATGATTGGTGGAAAAATCTAAAAAAATAAAAATATTTTTCTTTTTTAATACCAATTTTTGTTTAATATTTTGCTTCCTTTCCTCTAGAATACAAACTATGGATTTACTCCTTTGGATTGGACTTTTTTTGGCTTCCCTCATTGGACTGGTGTATTCAGCAGACAAATTTACTGAATCTGCAGAAAAAATTGGAATTGCCCTTGGTCTCTCGAGCTTTATTGTAGGAGCTACCATTGTTTCTATCGGAAGCTCTATGCCAGAAATTGCCACCTCCCTTATGGCTGTTTTTAGTGGAGATCCAAATGCCCTCAACTTTCCTATTGAAAATATTATCGGTTCAAACATTGCGAATTGTCTTCTGGTGGGGGGAGTTGCTGCTATTGCTGTGGGAACGCTAAAAGTAAAAGAACGGCTTATCGACGTAGATCTCCCTTTTTTCTTCATATCCAGTTCGCTTTTTCTCCTCTTTATTATTGATGGGGCATTCGATTGGAAAGAAGGTATCGTCAGTATGCTTCTACTGATTCTTTTTATTACTTACACTATTTCTGAGTCTGATGATGAAGAAAAAAAGGAAAAAAAAGAAAGAATCACACCAGGAACTCTTGCATGGCTTGTTACTAGTATTGTCGGGATATATTTTTCATCAGATTATACTATTGAATCTATTCAACATATTTCGGCACTTCTCAACATTGAATCTGCTGTTTTGACCATGATTGTTGTAGCGATTGGAACCAGTCTCCCTGAGCTTGTCGTTTCAGTACGAGCCGCTCTTGCAGGAAAGCATTCTGTGGCTCTCGGTAATATTTTTGGCTCTAATACGTTTAATGTATTAGCCGTGGCTGGAATCCCCTCTTTTTTTGGAACGCTTACTGTTTCAGAAACCGCTGCAAAAATAGGTATTCCATTTTTTATTGTTGCCAGTCTTGGATTCATTTTTACCACTACTGATGATAAGATAAAAAAATGGGAAGGATTTGCTCTTCTTGTTATTTACATTGCCTTTTGCGGAAAACTGGTAGGAGTGCTGTAAAAATGCACTTCAGGGATTTTTGTAAACTCAATAGACTGCTAAAAATGAAGGAATGCACCATTTTTACAAATTTTTTTCACCCACGATGCACACTGAAAAACTCATTACTACCGATCCTCCTATCAATACCCTGATAGATACTCATTGTCATTTGGATTTTCCTCAGTTTGATGAAGACCGAGAAGGTGTCATTGCACGTGCCCATTCAGCGGGAATAATGAAAATGGTGTCTATTGGATGCCATGTAGAAGCGGCCGAAAAAGCTATTGAGATTGCTAATACACATGAAGGAATATCTGCCGCAATAGGGATACACCCCTGCGACATTTCGGAGAAATTTCCGGAAGAATTTAAAGTTATCAAAGAACTTGCTCACGAAAAAAAAGTAGTTGCCATCGGTGAAACAGGCCTTGATTTTTTTCGTGAGGAGAACCCCTCAAAAATGGCCCAATTTGATGCTTTTGAAAAACATTCCGAACTCGCAAAAGAACATGAAAAACCAGTAATTGTCCATCTGAGAGATGCGACAAAAGAGGCAAAAGAGTTTTTTACAGCTCACCACGATTTTTCGTTTGTGACTCATTGTTTTTTGGGGGACTGGGATTTTGCAAAAAGCATATTTGATCTTGGCGGAATGATTTCATTTACCGGAATCGTGACGTTTAAAAATGCAGATCAAGATTTATTAGACGTTGCCAAAAGAGCTCCCATAGATCGGATTATGGTTGAGACTGATTCTCCATTTCTCGCCCCTGTGCCGAACAGAGGAAAGCGATGTGAACCTGCCTTTACGGCTGATACTGCACGATTTTTGGCAGAACTGAGAGGAGAAGATTTTCAGTTTTTTGCCAAAGAAACCACAAAAAATGCAGAACGATTTTTTGGGATTTAAAATGCAAATCTTTGGCGTAAGTAAAAAATCCTGGAGTAGATTCAAGAGGAAAGATTCATGATTTCAGAAGAAGTAAAGTCTTTTGGTAGTATAATCTCATGTATCAATATTACTCGAGAAAAGCCTGCAAAATGTTGCGAGACAAGAAGATAAAACAAAAAAACCGTAGATGTCCTTAATAGTGCATTGATGATTTTTTGGTGAAATTGACCCCACATCTTAGTGCAGAGCAGACTCTTCCTTTTGCACTTATTTTGTAGTAGCGGCTTCTTTTTCTTTTGCTTCGATCATTGCCTTAATCCGCATAACAGAAACAAGAGAATCACGAGCAGATTCTTCGAGTTTCATAGTAATAAATCGAACAGTATCCTTAAGATCTGGAATCATTCGGTGCTCAAGTGTATTTACGCGTCGTCTTGTTTTTTCTATTTCGTCAGCGAGGGCTTCTGCTGCCTTTTCATATTCTGCGAGCCTTAGGAGTTTTGGAAAAAGGTCCTGAAGCTTTCCAAGGGCAAGCTCCAAAGCGCTGCTTGTTCCAATAGTCGTAAAGCCAATAGACTTTCCGGAGAACTCTGCGGCAAACTGTGGAATATGAACACTCATCACATTTTTTGTCTCTACCGAAAGATCAAGTTTTGAAGTACTGGAGAGCAGAGCTGCTGCCAGTGCTGATGGACTCATGATGGCACCCGCTTTTAAAAAATCTGCAAAGACTGCACTCATTTGTTTTTCAAGATCTTCACGAAGAGTTTTTGTCTCTCGAATTAATTCCATAAATTGTTTCATAAGACCATCTCGTTTATCTTTTAAAAGTTTATGCCCACGCTGAGCAGTTTTGACTCGCTTTCTGAGGGAGAGGAGGTTTACTCTCGTTGGGTTCACTTTTAGTATGGCCATTGCCTTTATAAAAAAATTCCTGCTGATAGTACAGAACAAAGGAGTAATTGGCAATTCTTTCTTTTCTTCTTGAAAAAAATTTGCTACTATGACCCGAAAATCAACAGTGAAACATCTGAAATAGAGAGGAAATTTTGACAGACAAAGATGTTTTGTGAAACACTCCCCGCTGTTTAGAAAATTATAATTTCCTTCTTATGGCTAAAAATCTCGTAATTGTCGAATCACCGACCAAAGCAAAAATGCTTACTAAATTTCTCGGAAAAGACTATGTAGTAGAGAGCTCTTTTGGTCATATTCGTGACCTTCCCAATAAAAAAGCAGAACTGACTCCTACTCAACAAAAATTACCCTACGCTTCTTTGGGAATAGATGTTGAGAACAAATTTTCTCCTTTATATGTTATTCCACCAAAAGCAAAGAAACATGCCCTCAAGCTTCGGAAATTAATGGAAAGTGATACGACTATCTGGCTCGCGAGTGATGAAGATAGAGAAGGAGAGGCTATCGCTTGGCATCTTTTAGAAGTACTAAAACCAAAAAAGGCAAATTCTATAAAGAGGATTGTTTTTCATGAAATTACAAAAAATGCCATTTTAGAGGCCATCAAGACTCCACGCA
The DNA here is from genome assembly GCA_024762935.1 of Candidatus Peregrinibacteria bacterium. Taxonomy (GTDB): domain Bacteria; phylum Patescibacteriota; class Gracilibacteria; order CAIRYL01; genus JANTGK01. The sequence goes on from JANTGK010000010.1 coordinate 21,448, forward strand.
CAGTTGACATGGATCTCGTCGAGGCTCAACAAGCACGCCGAATTCTTGATCGCCTGGTCGGATATGGGCTCTCACCTCTGTTATGGAAAAAAATCAGATTTGGTCTTTCTGCAGGACGAGTACAGTCTGTTGCTGTGAAAATAATTGTAGACAGAGAACGAGAAATAAATGCCTTTGTCCCTGATGAATACTGGACACTAAGTGCTCAAATCGAAAAGGAAAAAAAATCATTTACTGCACATTTTACAAAACTTGACGGAAAGAAATTTGTTCCAAAGTCAGCAGAAGAAGCAGAAGCCATCTACTCAGCAATCAAAGGACAACAATTTACGGTAAAGGATATATCTGAAAAAGAATCAAAAAGAAGTCCTTCTCCACCATTCACAACATCAACCTTGCAACAAGAGGCAGCCCGAAAACTCGGATTTTCCGTAAAGAAAACGATGACTCTTTCTCAGAAACTCTATGAAGGTATTGATATGGGAGGAGGAGAAGCTGGAGGACTTATTACATACATGAGAACTGACTCTGTGAATCTTTCTCAAAAAGCCATAAACGATTCAAAATCAGTAATCGAAAAAAAATATGGAAAAAAATACAGCCAAACAAGAACGTACACCAAAAAACAAAAGGGGGCTCAAGAAGCACATGAGGCGATTCGTCCTACTGAACTCTCAAGAGAACCAGATGAGGTCTACTCTTGGGCTAAAACAAAGCTTGATGCTGATGCGAGAAAACTCTATGAACTCATCTGGAAACGAACGATTGCCAGTCAAATGACTGATGCAAAACTTCTTCAAACTGGAATTGATTTTGAAGTACTCGGAAAATCAGGAGCAAAGAAATCGCATATATTCAGAGCGACGGGACAACGCATCCTTTTTCCTGGTTTTATTAAAGCATATACTGAAGGAAGAGATGATGATATCAATGAAAATGAAGAAGCTATTCTCCCAGAGATGAAAAAAGGGGAATCAATAAAACCAAAAAAATTAGAGAAAAAACAACACTTCACCAAACCTCCTGCCCGATACACAGAAGCAAGTCTCGTAAAAAAAATGGAAGCAGAAGGTATTGGTCGACCATCAACATATGCTCCGACAATTACTACTGTCATGTCTCGAGGATATGTTCAAAAAGAAGGACGACAACTCAAGCCCACTGATACTGCATATGCTGTCACTGACATGCTTGCTAGTCATTTCAAAGATATCGTTGACTTAAAATTCACTGCAAAAATGGAAGAAAAGCTTGATAGCATAGCGGAAAAGAAGGTCGATTGGGTGAAGTTTATGAAAGATTTTTATGGTCCATTTTCTGAAAAAATCAAAAAAGGAGATAGCATTAGTCGTGCCGAAGCAACAAAGGCAAGAAACTTGGGACCATGTCCTCATACAGGCCTTCCTATTTATGCAAAGATTGGAAAATATGGAGCTATGCTTCAGCGTGGTGAAACTGAATCAGAAAAAAAGCCAGATTTTGCACCACTTCTCAAGGGACAGACTATCGAAACCATCACTCTTCAAGAGGCTATCGAAAACTTTCAACTTCCTCGAAATATCGGAAAAGCAAAAGATGGAGAAGATATCATTGCCCATATTGGTCGTTTCGGACCATATCTCAAACATGGAAAAACTTTTGTATCTATCAAAGAAGAGGATCTTTTCACCATTGACCTCAAGACAGCACAAGCACAAATAGAAGAAAAAGAGGAAATGCAAAAAAATAGAATTATTCAAGATTTTGTAAAAGAAGGGATTCAAGTTCTCAATGGTCAATACGGTCCATATATTTCTGATGGAAAAAAGAATGCAAAAATTCCAAAAGATAAAGATCCCAAAAAACTCACTCTCAAACAGTGTCAAAAAATTATCAAAGAAGCCCCAGAAAAAAGGGGGAGGTGGAAGAGGAGATAGATAATTAAAAATTCATAATTAAGAATTAAAAATGAAATAAAAAGTCATAAGTAAATTACTTATGACTTTTTATTCTTTATTCAACGCCCCCCATTTTATGCTACACTCTGAGTATGAATCCTCAGACGACTTCACTGTTTATCGGCCGATTTCAGCCATTTCATAATGGCCACCTTGATGCCATTCGGCAAATATTTGATCGTGGAGATACACAAATGCTCCTTATTGGAATTGGAAGTGCAGAAGAAAATTTCACTCCTGATAACCCACTGACAGCTGGAAATCGGTTTCAGATGATTTCGGAAAGTCTTCAAGAAGCAGGAGTATCTCGAGAAAAATATAATATTTGCCCCATTCGAAATATAGGTCACTATGGCCTTTGGCCTCATCATGTACAACACCTTCTCCCCAAATTTAGTCGTGTTTTCTCGGGATCACCACTCGTAAGAAGACTCTTTGAAGAACAAATTCCAGATATCGAAGTCATAGAACTAATAAACAGGACAAATATATCTGGCACAGATGTTCGAAAAAACATTACGGAGGGTATATATCCAACTGATGCGCTCCCGAAGGCAAGCCTTGAATTTTTAAAAAAAATTCATGCAAAGCAACTCTTGCAAGATATTGAAAGAACTGGATTTGACCCCTAGATACACAGAATTTAAGATATTCATTTCCTTTCCATTGTGTTTTTTCACTCGGAACGCCCCTTGTATTCCATAAAAACTGAAAAAATATTTTACTTTTCATTTATGCATTTTATTGACTTCAGCATTCAAAATTTTCAAAAGATATCCTCTTTTCTACAAAGTGGAGGTGTTGCCATACTTCCCAGTGACACCATCCCCGGCTTTACTGCTGACCCAGAAAAGGAACAATCCATAAAAAAAATATCAAAATTGAAGAAGAGACCTCCTTCAAACCCCTTCCTTCTTCTTGTCTCTGATTTTTCTACTGCAGAAAAACTCTGCATCTTTTCTCGGACTGCCCAAGAACTGGCTCATAAATTTTGGCCTGGTCCAACGACGTTGTTACTCCCAAGGAAAGAAGGGGCACTCCCTCATTTTTTCCCAGAAGCAGAAGAACTGGCACTTCGTATTCCAGGAGATAAAAATGTACTCCACTTTCTTTCTGCTTTTGGCCGCCCACTCGTCTCTACCAGTGTGAATATTTCTGGGAAACAGCCACTTCTCACTAAAAATGAGATTCAAAACACGTTCCAAGCCGAAGATATTCTTCTTTCACTCCCAATAAAATTTTCAACAACATCAAGAGAAAGTGCTATTATTCAGGTAAAAAATCATAAAAAAATAGTTATTCGAAATGGAAGTATGTCAAAACATGAAATAGAAAACATGCAATAGCTTTTCTTTCATGAGAGAAATCCTGGTTTTTTTTCCAGAGGAAAGCGAAAAATTAGAATTGATGAATACAAAAAATGAACGACAAAAGATAAAATTTATTTAAAAATCTTGACGAGATAATTTGTTTAGCCTAAGGTAAAAAAAGATATTTTCAGAGAGTCATTGAGTACAAAAAATATTCAAAAGCACACTGAAAGTCCTTTAAAAGCCACGTTGCCACAATTTGAACTTGTGCATGCTCCTGTTCTTCTTCAAGAAATAGTAGAACTTCTTCCCCTTACTCGTGGAGCAACAGTTATTGATGCCACTCTCGGCCTTGGGGGACATAGTCAGGAAATTTTAAAAAAAATTGGTCCCACTGGTCACCTCATTGGATTTGATTGGGATCAGAGAAATCGAGAAATTGCTCGAGAAAATCTTTCAGATTTTCCAAATAAAACCATTATTGCTGCTGGTTTTTCTCATTTAGAGGAAGAGTCTCATCGCCACGGTATTGAAAAAGTAGATGCAATACTTTTTGATATTGGAATTTCTTCAGCACATCTTGACGATGCTTCTCGCGGATTTTCGTATCGAAAAGAAGGTCCCCTTGATATGCGCATGGATACAACAAAAGAAATATGTGCTGCAGACCTTGTTCATGGTCTTCCAGAAGAAGAACTCGCACATATTATCTGGAAATATGGAGAAGAACGACAATCACGAAAAATTGCAAAAGCTATTGTTGAGAGGAGAAAAAAAGAGTCCATCAGAACAACTGAAGCTCTCTACCAGATTCTTGAAGAAACCTGCCCAAAAAATCCAAAAAAGGTTGCTTCTCGAGTGTTTCAGGCCCTAAGGATTGCTGTCAATGGTGAGTTGAAACAATTAGAATCAGCACTCCCACAAGCACTGCGACTCTTAAAAGACGGAGGAAGAGTAGCGGTAATCTCTTTTCATTCGTTGGAAGATCGAATTGTAAAAAATTTTTTCCGAGATACAGAAAAAAAAGGAAAAATTGGAAAAAAGAAAAGCTGGCAACGTGTTAATAAGAAAGTTATCATTCCTCGAGATGTTGAAATAGTCAGCAATCCTCGTTCTCGCAGTGCGAAATTACGAATCCTTGAAAAATCTCTCCCTCAATAATCATTATGGCACAAGCCATTATTAATCTATCGGCTTCATCTAAAAAGCGACCTCCCCAAAGGCCACTCTCAAAAAGAATAGAGATTAGTGTCGGAGCTTTTCTTTTCATCAGCATTGCCCTGATTTGTGTTTTATCTCTCCTTTTTCTCTCACATAGCAATCGTGTAGCGACCAAAGGATATGAACTAAAAATGCTTCAATCTAACAGGAGTGAGCTCATCAGAAAAAATGAAGTTCTTTCTATGCAAATTGCCGATCTTCAAACTCTTGATGCAATGGAAAATGATTCCATTATTAAAACTATGGTAAAGGCAGAACGACCACTTTACATTCGTACAAACACAGCCGTTGCGAAAAATAATTCAACAACACCAGATTCATAGAATTGAATCACTTCTCTTGACAAACAATATAAATTATTAAAAAATTTCCAGAAGCCTTCACAGCAGATGATGCGAGAACAGAAAAATACATAGCTATCTGTCGTCTCTTTCAAATGGGAGAGAGAAGCATCCACTGATGAGGGGAGACAAATAATGTTGTTTTACAGTCTGTTATTAGTTCTTCTCGAAGGTTTATTCAAAAATGCGGGTCTTCCTGTAGAAATCAACGATTGGTAACGAAAGCTCAGCCATACTGCGACTCTACACCTTGAGAATTTTCCAACTAATAGGGTTTCCAAAAAGAGCTGACTGTGCAATTTGCTCCTCTGGAACATTCTCAGAAAAACCCCAGAGAACTCCAGAAGATATCTTTACTGATAATCCAGAATGCTTCATAAGTGATTCTTGTTTTTCTTCTCCCAAAACGTCGTCTCTCTCTGAGGAGAGAAGTGCTAATACAGGTTCTGAAGGGGGGCTTATTGGCTTTAATTTTGCATTCTGAACTTCATACCAATCAGAACCAATTTTACAGAGAGCTTCCTCTTTATTCTCATTAAGAAATTGCTCAGACTCAATGAGTGAAAGGGCAACCTCTTTTGGGTTCCCATCTGACTCAATTCCCCAAAAGACCTGTCGCGAAAGCGAGAGATTTGGCAGGGAAAAAATTTTTTGTGCCGCTGTTTCGAGAGTTTTTTCCGTATTATCGGTAATTTTTAAAGAGACATAGAGCTCAATTAGGTAGTCTTTCTTTTTTAAAAAAGCACTATATACAGGAGCTGATGGAGTTTGAGAAATTTTTCTGGAAAGACCTTTTTCAAAAAAAGCATGAAGTGACTGAAAAACCTTTTGCCCCCCCTCGATTCGTTCGGGATGAGGCATCATTGCCATAACATTTCCATCGGGATTACAAATGGCCGCTGCATTTAGAAGTGACCCGTTCGGATTAACGGGAAAATGAGGATCTATATTCCCTTTTTCATCACAATAGGTCATTACGTTTTGCCCATTTGCCTGAATGGCAGCAATAACATCATCGTTTGCAAAAAACCTTCCCTCTCCATGTGCTATTGGAAGACGAATAACGCCATCAAACATAGTCCATGCACACTTATTCTGACCTATGGAAAGGAAAATAAAGTCATGATAAAAACCACTTCCCAAAATCCCCTCTTTATTTTGCCGTCTATTTCGAGCGAGAGACATTTCAATTTCTCCCACATAGTATCCGGGGACCAATCCTGTTTCTACCAAAACCTGAGCTCCATTACAGATACCAAGAATCGGCTTCCCTTCATGAGCCATTTTTCGAATAATATCTGATACCGGATCAGAAGCAGCAATTACCCCACTTCGTCCACGATCCTCAAAAGAAAATCCCCCGGCAATGACAAGCCCATCACTGGCAGAAATTTTTTCTGGAGAATCATTCCACCGAAAAATTTGAGAGTCAAAACCAGCTTCACGAATTGCTCTTGCTGTTTCTGTTTCACAATTTGTTCCGGGGAACATAAGGACATTAATGGATTTCATAGTCTCTGAGAAGGAAAGGAGATTGTTTGTCAACGAACATGGATACCATAACGAATTTTTTCCCGTCCGTTAATCTCTCCTTTTCAAAAAAGGAAAAATCTAAAGAATGCTCTCTGACACAGTATTTTAGAAGTTCTTCTGAAATAAGATTTCATCGCAGTTGACACTGTATTTTGAGGCTTCTCAGCATCTCTAAAAGTATTTTACAGGATTACGTTTTGTCCCATTAACCGTCACTTCAAAATGCAAATGTATACCTGTTCGACCATAGACTCGGCCGCTGTTTCCCATTCCAGAGATGGGCTGTCCTCGTACGACATTTTCTCCTACATGAACGTAAATAACATTATTATGTGCATAAAGAGTTTGCATTCCATTTCCGTGATCGATTACTACTACGTTTCCATATCCTCCGTTCCACCCAAAGTCTGCCCGAACAACTGTTCCACTTTCAGCCGCATAGATTGGTGTATTCATCGAGGAAGCAATATCAACAGCATAATGTCCGTAATGAAAAAATTGAGTATATACTCCATGCGTTGGCATAAGAAGGGTCCCCGCTGTTTCTACTGAATATGGTACTCCTGCTGCTGAAACATAGCTTCCTGAAACACGAGGAGTTGGCTTTGGTGCCGTTTTTTTTGCTCCCGGAATAATCAGTTCTTGCCCCTCAAAAAGAACAGATTCTTCGCTGAGTTCATTTTGTGTAAGAAGCTTTTGTTGATCAACTTTATACTTTTTTGCAATCTCCCCAATATTTTCTCCTTTTTTCACTGTATGAACAAGTCCATCAGCTGCTGGAATCTTTAATACTGCCCCTGGTTTTATTTTTTTAGGATCAACGAAGTTATTATTTTGAAGAATTGTCCTTTGTGTCACACCAAATTTTTTCGCAATTCCAGAGATTGTATCTGATGGTACAACTACATAATCAATAACACCTCCAACATCACTTCGGTCTCCCACCTCCGTCCACACCTCTGGCTTCATGAGGAATCCCCCTTCCAAAAAAACAAATTCATCTCGGGGCGTATTATTGACCTCTTGAAAAGAGTTGTATTGCAGTGGTGCTGAAACGGCAAATTTATGAACAATAGAGAAAAAGAAAAGACCAAGGGTAGCTATTGTAAGTACTCGCCAAAAAAATACTCGTTCTGCATGACGGTTTGTTTCCTGCAAAAAAATGCTTTCTTGTGGTCCGAGAACTTTTGCATGACGCTTTTTTCTTGCTCTCTCAATTTCGCTATTTTTTAAACCAAAAAGGTTGAATTTCATTCATTTATTAAGAAAAACTCCTCCCTCACCCCCTACATATCGCACGAATTTTAATAGGATTTCTCTGAAAAATCAAGAAGTGTCTCTGATCCCTACTCGATTAAAGTTTCTTCAACTCTCTGATCTCCGGTAGAGAAGGAATATGCCAGAAACACTCAAAAGAAAAAGGAGGATAAGAAATCCTATTATGCCTGTCTGAAACGGTATGCTTGCACCTGGAATATTTCCTAAAAATTGCACTACTACGAGACCCACATGTAAAATATTCCATGAAACAAAAGCAAGAATATCTCCCATCAATGGAAAAAACACTCCCATTACGACAGATAAAAACGAAAAAAGCATTGCCATAGGAATAAGTGGAACGATACAGAGATTTGCAAGAGGAGAGACAATTGATATTTGACCAAAGAGAAAGGTAATAAGAGGAAATACTCCAAGCTGTGCCCCAATGGTCGCTGTTAATATCTCTGTCCAATATCTGCTCGTAATAAAACGTCCAAAAAAAATTCCTAATGGTTCAGAAAAAAGAAGGAGTCCAAGGACACCTGCAATAGAGAGTTGAAATGAGGGGTCATATGCGAGAATAAGCGGCCGAAAACCAACCATCACCATGCTTGCCAAGAAAAGCAGACTAAACCCCTCTGCTTTTCTCCCAGAATGAACAATAAAAAGACCTATTGATCCCATGATTGCCGCGCGAATAATACTGGCACCACCACCAACAAACAAAACAAAAAGAGAAAGAAATACAATAGTGATGATAATTCGGATGATTTTTGGAAGCCAAATAGTCATAAAAAAAACGGCCAAAGCAATAATCGTAATATTGTATCCAGAAAGAGCCAAGAGATGAGAGAGTCCTGTTTTTTGAAATGATTGAGAAAGATCTGGAGAAAAGCCACTCCTGTCTCCGATAAGAATACCGGCTGCAAAAGCTGACTCTGGAGCTCTTATTCGCCATCTCAGCTCTTGATCGAACCACACCCGAAGATGGTATAGAGGACCCAAAAAAATATGTCGAGACGTCTCTCCTGTTTTTTGAAATTTTGGATAGTTCATAACCGAGAAGATTCCGTCTTTAGAAAGATAATCTCTATACGAAAAATCATCTGACTGAAAAGGAATCTTTAGGGTTCCCGATAAAAGGACCTTATCACCAAAAGATAAACCATTTTCATGAGGAATTCGCACCAGAAGAAGACCTTCTGCTGGAATCCACTGATGTTCTTTTTTATATTTTTCGACTGTTACAATCCATTTTTCGTGATCATATCTTCTATCGGGAAATGCCGAAAGTTCGCCAATAATATCGACAGAAACACCTTTTTCTGTCGCAACCGTCCCGATATTTGATCCCATTGGGAAACGAGGCACGATTTCTACCCGAAAAATTCCGAGCAGAAAAAAAACAACCCAAATAAGGCTGATAAAAAAAGATATTTTTTTATGAAAACTGAACACAAGAATCATTCCCACTATGAGCACCGACGGAAAGACATAAGGGGCCAGTGTTCCAAAAAGAACACCTATGAGAAATGAAAGATACACACCGATAAAGATATATCGACGTTTCAGAAAAAAGAAAAAAGGGAAGTATCATACAGATACTTCCCCATTAGGAACATATATTTTGTAGTATTCTTCCTATTTGCTGGCGAATGCCTTCCCAACACTTTCAATGGCCCGAAGAGTTTCGATTGGAACCATCCAGATAGTCGTATTGCTTTGATCTGAACTGAGATCATTGATGGATTGAAGGGTTCGCAAATGAAGAGCTCCGTCTGCATCAGAGAGCATTTTTGCTGCCTTTGTGAGATTATTTGCTGCTACAACCTCACCCTCTGCCTTAATAATGACAGCTCGTTTCTCTCGTTCAGCCTCAGCCTGTTTCGCCATCACACGTTTCATCTCATCATTCAATAGAATATCTTTTAGTTCGACTGCAGCAACATCGATTCCCCATGGATCACTCGCACGGTCTATTTCTTCTTTGATTCTTTGCGAAATTTCATTCCTATTGGAAAGGAGTTCATCGAGATCTGTTTCTCCAACAATGTTTCGCATTGTCGTCTGAGCAAGTTGTGAGATGGCATACCAGAAATTTTCGACTTTTAGGAATGCCTTTCCAGCATCTTGAACCTGGTAATATATGACTGCATTAATCTGACAAGAAATATTATCTTTTGTAATAGCCTCTTGTTCGGGAACATCAACTGCTTTTAAACGGATATCTATTTTTTTCATTTGTTGAAAAATAGGTACAACAATCCGCCATCCTGGATCTTTAATTCCCGAGTATTTCCCAAATGTCATCATAACACCACGTTCATATTGATTAACCTGGCGAACAAAAAGGACAACAAAAACAATAGAAATAACAAGAATAGGTACGAGAGCTTCCATATTTTTTAAAAAAATCGTTTCCATTTTTTCAAATTCTCCTGAAATACACAAGCTCACTCCCCCCTCAAACAAAAGGAAAATATTTGAATATTTCCCTCATTTCCGTCAATATTCTTAAACTTTTTATGTATCAGATGTCCAAAAAACTCTATCACGAAGGAAACGACTACCAGCAAACTCCTCTTTCAGAAATCAGGAAAACTCTTAAAAAAAACACTCTCCTGGAGACATTCTCTTTTCAAGAAGAAACCCCAGGTGATCAAATTATCAGCATCTCTTCACCAGAGCTCACATGTATTTGCCCATTTTCTGAATTTCCTGACTTTGGAGTTGTATACATTAAGTATGCTCCGAAAAAAAAGTGCTTAGAGCTTAAGAGCTTCAAACTCTACATTGGAGCTTTTCGAAATATAAAAATATTTCATGAAGGAGTTACTGAAGTTATTTTAGCTGATTTTATCGAGGCAATAGATCCCAAGTGGGTAGAAGTGATAGTGGAAATGAACCCACGAGGAAACGTAACAACAGTATGCAAAAAACAATATTCAGAAAAATAATTATTTTTTGCATATTAAAAACCCCAATCATACAATCGGGGTTTTTTTGTATCCAAAAGAAAAGTTCTTATCGAACTGCGTCTTTAAGAGCTTTACCAGCTTTAAAAGCAGGAATTTTCATTGCAGGAATTTTAATCTTCTCACTTGGATTCCGAGGATTAACTCCAGTACGTGCAGCTCTATTGCTAACACGAAAAGTTCCGAATCCAGTGATAGTAACACTGTTTCCTTTTTTGAGCTCGCCGGTAACGAGATCTACAACAGCTTCAAGAGAAGCAGCAGCAGCTTTTTTAGTGATTCCAGCAGCAGCTGCGATGGAATTTACCATATCTGCTTTAGTCATGGTGAATGGGAAAAAGAAAAAATCTATCTGCGAGATTATCGCAGCAGAAAAACGAAATCAAGCCGATTTTCACAGAAATGGCTTGATTTCGTCAAAGGTGTATGGTCTAGCCACTTATTCAGTATTTTTCTGAGAAGGCAAATCTGGTGGTATAGGAAGTATAACCTCACCAGTAATATTTTTCTGTTTCTCTTGTACATTTTCATGTGCATGATCACTCTTAATCTCTTTCTCAGGGCTTATTGATGCAGGAGTGGTATTTGAAGAAATATGAACATTACCCGAGATACTCTCTTGCGGATTCATTTTTTTTTGTACAGAAAGTGTTGAACCTGATGGAGAATCTTTTTGTATCTGTATCTGTGGATTGTTTTTTGTTCTTGTTTCTCTTTTTTCTAGTGGAGAAGGAGAAATGTTACTCTTTTGAGTTCTATTTTTATGAGGATTTTGTGGCTGCTGAGAAGCAAGTCGTGGAGCCCCTGAAGGAATAAAGGTATCTTTCGGATTTTTTCGTGGTGCCTTTTGTGGTTTTCGGAACCGATCTTCTTTTGGCTTCTGAACAACTTTTTTTGTTTCACTTTGCGGTGGTAAAGAGGGGGAAGGTTTTTTTGGAGGAGTATTTCTCGGTGGAACTCCCTGTTTATTCTCTGAAGAGACAAAGGGGGGGGTACTCTTTTGCACTGAAGCATCTCTTCCTTCTTGTGCCACAGGAGATACAGCTTTTGGCACTGGAGGGGGTGTAGATTTTTGAACCGGAGATGGTGCACTTTGCGGTGGTAAAGAGGGGGAAGGTTTTTGTTCAGGAGTAATACCCTGAGGAGTAACTGGTGGAGGAGTTTCTTTTATTCTGTCTGGAGTGGGATTCTCCTTAGGTGTTACCTCCTTAGCGTCCTGTACAGGACCTGGTTTAAGCCATTCGGGAAGATTTTCTTTTGAATCAAGAGATGGTGATGGAATGACTTTATTTGATTCTGGAATTTCCTGACTCGCTTTTTCTCCCTCTTGTTTCTCAGGAGTTTTTAACCAATCTGGTATATTTTCTCTTTCGTTTAGAGAGGGGTTATCTGCAACTATTGATGGTTGCTTTTTCTCAATCAGTTTTTCAGGAGATGAAGAAATATCTGAATCTTCTTGTGCAATTTTTTGAAATATATCTGAATCTGCTTTTTTTTCTTCAGCATCCTCCTGTTTTATTCCAGCAAAAGGAGATGACTCAATAGTAGGTTTCTCCTCTTTCTTTTCAGAATTACTCCCAATATTTCCTTCTCCAAACTCATCTTTCTCAATATTTTTAACTTTTCCCGTTTTTTCCATCCATTTCTCCATTTCTTCACGAACTATTTCACCAAATCCAAGATCCGGAGATTCTACCTTTCTGAAAAAGAGAAGCAGGAGGACTCCTCCTAACAGAAACAGGGGAAGAAAAAAGAGAATTTTCCACCAAGAGAAACTTTTTTCATCTGGTGCCAGTGGAAGATTTACGAGAGAGCCCTCTTCCTCAGAGGGAGATGCGGCGACATCTTCTTCTGCCACATGAACAGGAGTTGTAAATTCTGATGTTTTTCCCAAAGCATCAGTAACCATTAGTAAAACTTCATAATCGCCTGCCTGAGAATATGTGTGATTGGGACTCACTTCTGAACTTGTGTTTCCATCACCAAAATCCCACTGATATGTTTCAACAAGACTTTCTGAGTCTGCTCCTTCTTGTGCTGAAAGTGGAAAAAAAGAAATACTATTCCCCTCCTTCTTGATTTCAAATTCCGCCAGTGAAGACCCTGCCTGTTCAGGTGCAACATCTTCTGCCAAAATAGTAACTGGTTCACTTTGTTTTGATGTAGTACCCATGGAATCTGTTACTGTTAATAGAACTTCATATTCTCCGGCTTTAATATATTTATGTTCTGGGTTTTTTTCTGAGCTTGTGTTTCCATCACCAAAATCCCACTGATAAAGAAGTGTTTGATCCTCCATTTTTTTATCAGGTGCAGAAAGGTTTACAAAATGAACATTATTGTCTTGTTTTTCTGTATTAAATGATGAAGTTGGCGGAGAAAAAAGAATCTCTTCTTTAATAACAGTAATAATGTGATCGACTGACTGTTCTATATCTCCAAGAATTGATGTTACCTCTACCACATATTGACCCGGTTCCTGGTATGTGTGTGTCATCTTTACTTCCGTGCCTGAGGCATCTTCTTGTCCATCACCATTAAAATCCCAAGAGTATTTTGTTCCTGGTGGTGTTCCAATAATATGGAATTCTACAGGTTTCCCCACCTCTATTTCTGTTTGATCAACGAGAAGTTCAGGATTCATCTCTTGTTTTGGTTCTATCCATAACGGAGCACCTCCTTCATCAAATATAATTTTTCTTTGAACAACACTTCCTTTTCCCTCTGCAGAAACAGCGATAAACTGAACAGTCTGCTCCACTCCATCAGACTTCAAAAAACGCACCTGAAGTGGCTCTCCTGTAACAAAAGAAGGATGATTTATATTATCAATATCTCGAGCCGGATCACCATCGCCATCTGAATCGACTAAGATATTCTTGTCGAACCAATACTGAACAATATTCCCTTTGCTTCCTGCAAAGGAAAAAATGACATCTGCTTCATCATTGTAGAGAAAAATCTTTCCCTTCCTTTCCCCAGAAACTCCGGCTGGAGGAATCGATGCTATTTTTGCTGATAATGATCCTTCTTTTGGTGTTTCTAAAAACCGTATCACAACATCTGCTGTTGAAGAATTCCCTTCCCTACTAAGTACTGTAAGGCGAGCAACAGGTGAGACTGAAGTATCAGCATATTCTAGAGGAAAAACAGAACCATCTTGAAAACTTTTATGAAACTTATTATCGACATCATTTGCAGGATTACCATCGCCATCTGAATCAACATGAATGTCTTGATCGATTCGATATTCCACGACCCCTCCCTGACTTGCTTCAGAATAAAATAAAATTTTTGGATTTTGAGGAGAGAGGATGACTTCACCAGACTCATCTCCAGCAGGAAGAGTATGCAGCACCGCTTTTAATGGTAGGTTTCTCTTTTTTACATCTCCCACTACTACATCAATATGGGTTCTCTCTGTTTCTCCCGAGCTATCTGTAATAGTTAAAAGGATTTGATATATTCCCGCATCTGAAAAAAGATATGAAAATTCTTCACCTTTTATTGTTTGTATCATTTCATCACCCTGAAACACTTCCCATACATATTTTTCTGGTGAAGGAAGGTCTGTTTCAGCATTCTGATGGAGTTCAGTTCCAGGATAAATAAGTACTTGTGCACTTGCAAAAGTGGCAACAGGAACTGTGAGTAAAAGAGTGAAAAAAGATAAGAATGTAAGAATTTTCCTCATAAGTATTAAAAATCAATAGTTTCAGAAATCAAACCAACCACTGTCTGTGCCGATACTTTTATTGTTACCGGATCTGAATTTTTTGTGTCGGGGAGATAGAATGAACTCGTTCTCCCTCTATCAAAAGCGATACGGTCTTCAGAAAATGAGCCCCCTCCACTAACAATTTCAAAAAGGGCATCACCCCGAAGAAAACCTCTATCTGTATCAAATCCATAGGCAATTATCTCTATCGGACTTTCTGGTGAATCTACCGAAAAACGAGAAACAATTTCAAGTGTAGCCATGGGGGCATCTCCTTGTAATCGTATGGATCGACGTATGGTGTCATGATCAGAAAGACCCTCCTGGGAAGCTCCCACCTGCAGCTTTTGAACACGAATTGATTCGATTCCAGCAGAATTCGTAACAGTAAGCTGAACAGAATATTCTCCTTTTTTCGGAAAAATGTAATCAACAACCTCTCCCTTTGCATCAACATCATTTGAAGCATTACCATCGAGATCACTGTCTTGTTCCCCATTAACATCCCACACATAGGTGAGCTCATTGTCAGGAATTGTTTGATCATACTCAGAAATTCCAGCATCCAGATGAACAGATAGCCCCTTTGAAGAAAAAGAAAAATCTGCAAAAGGAAGTTCTTTTTCCTCGACAACATACACTGTGTGTGTTTTTTTACTCGAATTTCCACGATGTTGGACAAGAAGCTCAACATTATACTCTCCCGTCTGATTATATGTGTGTGTAGCAGTTGGACCACTTTCTTGGTCATCTACAACACCATCACCATCAAAATCCCAACGAAATGCAGAGTTTGGAATAACATCCCCCAAGGGGTTTACCACCTCAGCTGTAAAAGTAATTTCATCACCAACAGATACAATAGTTCTCTTCATTGAAAAATCAACACTATGTGATGGATTTTCATTATTCTCTACTGTGACAACAGGGGGAGTTTTGAGGAGAGTATCTGAAAGTGTTTTTCCGCCATCATTATCAACAATCTCTGAGTGTATTGTAAAAATATTCTTCTTTCCTTTCGGTCCTCGTGGTGGAAGAGTGATGGTTGTGCTTGGTTCTACAGAGGAATGAAGATCAATCTTTTCAATCCCTCCTTCCATCTTAGCCCACCACCGATACTCTTGCAAAGTACCATCTGGATCATTTGCCCCCTTCATGGTTACAGAAACACTGCACGGAGAAAGACATGGTTGTTGTGGTGCTTGTACAAGAAGCTCGGTAAATGTTGGAGAGGTATTTTGTACAGAAACAAAAATTGGATCTGATTCTACCGATGTTCCTGTTGTTACATCTGTAACAGTAAGAAGAACTCTTTGGCACTCTCCCTCATCTGAAATCTGCATAAAACTCTTCTTTGTATCAACTTCGTCAATAGATTCTCCACTACTAAAACTCCATTTATAACGAAGGTTTTCACTCTTTCCATCTTTATTTATAGAATCTTTTCCAGAAAAATCTAGAATATCATATCTATTAACCACAAAGGCAGATTCTCCTGACTGACATACATTTTGTGTCTTTTTTATTTGTACTCCATCTTTTGAAACAGATGCAACGGCAAGAGGATGTTCCCCATCTCCGACATACACATTTTTAGTAATGGTTATTTTTTCACCATCTCCATTAAATGCTGTAAGTGTTACTGAATGTTTCCCTGGTTGATCATATTTGTGTTTCTGGAATACTGATGCATCCTCTTCTTGCTGACCGTCCCCAAAATCCCACTGAAAACGTGTCCCTGTATTTGTTTGGATTCGAAAGTTCAATTCTTCTCCTTTTTGTATTACAAATGAATCAGCTAAAAAATCAGCAAAGAAAAGTGAAGTAATTTGGATTTCTTTTTGTTCTTGTTTTGATTGCGTATAATGATTAGAAACGATGAGTCGAGGAAAGAAGGTTTTCTTTTCTGTATACGTATGATGAACAATAGGGGTAGTAACATTACGAACATCAAATTCCCCATCTCCTTCAAAATCCCAACTATAAAAGAGCTCCTCTCCAAAAGGATCATAACTTTTTGTCGCATCAAAAATTACCTCTGCCGGTCGAGCAGGATTTTCTTGAGTATATGAGAAGTTAACCACTGGTGGTTTTGATGCAATCTCAAGTTGCTCTGTTGATGAAATTCCATTCCCTATATCAAGTTGTATTTCATACATTCCCACCTCTTCAAATTTATAAGCAAATTGCGGTTTATCGGTAATCTCTTTTATGGGATTTCCTTGTGAATCAATAATCCTCCACTTGTACCGGCTCACAGGAAGTCCATTTAATGATGAACGTTCCCCGTTAAAAACGACAATATCACCAACAAGGGGTTTTACTGTTTCGATATCTATAACCGCAATTGAATCTTCAACATTAATTTTTAATTTTTTTTCAGATTTATTTCCAATATTATCTTTTACACGAAGGACAACTGAATATTGTCCTTTTTTTAAAAATGAATGTGTTACAGAATCAGACTCTGTATTTGTACTCTGTTTTTCACCATTAAAATCCCAAATGTATTCAATAATAGAAACACCTTCTGGAACAATAGTTTTTTGTGGATCAAATCGAATACCTTTTTTGGCATCTTGAAGGGGGACTTTTAGTACACTTCCAACAGTTTTCCCCTCAACAAGAAAGTCTGCCGTTAGTTCTGGTGGGCCCACTATTACATTTTCTGTTGTTATTCCTGGAAGAACACTTTTTTCCGCAAAAGAGAATACTTCCAATCGGATAACATAATTTCCCGGATGCTGAAATGTAACCACTTTATGTGGACCAGTACCGAGATTTTTCTCTACACCATTATAATCGAGGTAGCTCCATTGATAATTTGCAGAAGGAATAGTTTTTTTTGTCGGATCAGAGGATTCAAGACCATTTAAGGTAACAGTAAGGGGAACACTACCATTATCAGGATTAAGTTTTATTCTTGCCTGCATTCGAGGAATTTTTTTTATCTTTTGAAGAATGACTCCAATTGATTTCTCTACTGACTTCCTTGCTGATTTAATTTCTCTTTCTTTTTGAGCATCAGATTTTTCATCATCAACTGTTTCTTGCTCCTCCATAAGGGAACGAAGATTCAATAAAGCATCTTGAAAAGCGCTATTGACCACATAGAGATCCCCTTCATAAAAATGATATCGAAAAGCTTCAACTGTCTGGGTTTGAGGAAGTTCATCAAAAAGAGCATTGTAGTCAGACTCAATATCATAAAGAGTATTGAGATCAAAATTATATGTATTTTTTATTTTCCCCTTCATCACCTCTAGTCTTTTGTATATTTGCTCCTCTTGTTGACTAACAATACTTACAGATTTTGCATTTGCCTCTTGAGGATTTCCTCCTGCACGAATAAAAAAATCCACTAACACCCAAGAAAAGAGAATAAGAAGGATTCCGAGAGCAACATAAATAACTCCTTTTTTTCCGGTCTCTAGTTGCTCTTCG
>JANTGK010000011.1 GCA_024762935.1 Candidatus Peregrinibacteria bacterium
TGGGGGCCAGTCGACCTCTACGTCGGAGGGGCGGAACACGCCGTGCTTCACCTTCTCTATTCTCGGTTTTGGCACAAGGTGTTTTACGACATGGGGCTCGTTTCTACAAAAGAACCCTTCAAAAAACTCATGAATCAGGGGCTTATCTTGGCAGAAGATGGGCAAAAGATGAGTAAGTCTTTGGGGAATGTCGTCAACCCCGATGAAATTGTCGAAGCATACGGGGCAGATACGCTCCGCATGTACGAGATGTTCATGGGGCCATTTGAGCAGAGTAAGGTGTGGAATACGGGAGCAGTTGAAGGAATGTACAAATTTCTTCAGCGAATTTGGAGGCTTTATTCCACAAAAAAGATTGGGAGTGAACACTCTCCTCCAGAGGCATTCCAAAAACTCACGCATAAAACGGTCAAAAAAGTAACGGGAGATATCGAAGGGTTTAAGTTTAATACAGCCATTTCACAGATGATGATCTTTGTAAATGAAGCACAAAAGCTCGATGCTCTTCCCGAAAAAGCGATGAGAAAATTTATTCGAATTCTCGCTCCTTTTGCTCCTCATCTCGCAGAAGAAATTTGGAGTGAGATCTTTCAGGAAAAGGAGACAATTTCATTTGCTCCGTGGCCTTCGTTTGACGATTCCCTTACACAAGATGACGAGATACAACTCGTATTGCAGGTAAATGGAAAACTCCGCGCAACAATCTCTGTTCCGGCAGACATCCAAAAGGATGAGGCTATCATGCAGGCAAAAGAGAACGAAAAGGTACAAAAATTTACCGAGGGAAAAACACTCATAAAAGAGATCTTTGTTCCGGGAAAAATTGTAAACCTTGTCGTGAAATAATATATAAACTTTTCTTGTAATTATATATAAACTTTATATATACTATATGTGTTTTTTATACATATAGTGCAAATAAAAATATCCTCACCAAATCCAAAAAAAATAAATAACAAAGTAATATCTACTTTTTTGAATAAAAATTATTTTTCTTCTGATGAGTGGACAAAATTTGTAAAAAAGCAAAACAATCCAAAGTATAAATCGTGGAAAGAAATTCAGCGATCACTCACTATTCCTTTAAAACTAAGGCCAGAAGAGGCATTTAAACTTCTTAATATCGATAGACGAGCTTCAGCAAAACAAACACCTATCTGTGATAAACAAGGTGTACCATTTGTGTGGGAAGAGCTCAGTCGATTTCGTTTTTTCTGTGATGATTTTGCAAAGAATTTTGGCGCATATAAAACTAAAAATACCCTTTCTGATGAAAAAAAAGACCTCCAGAGAAAAAAAATATTTGAAGGTACTGTTGAAGAAGCCATTGCCTCTTCGCAAATGGAAGGGGCGATTATTACGAGAAAGCAAGGGAGGGAACTCTTGAGGTCAAAGAGAAAGCCAAAGACAAATGCTGAAATTATGGTTTTTAATAACTACAGAACAATTATCCGTATAGAAAATGAATGGAAACACGAAAAAATGAGTGAAAGTCTTTTAATCCGAATACAAGAGAGTCTTACAAAAAATACGCTTGAGAAGCCACAGCACGAAGGGCAGCTTCGAAAAGATGCCGATAATATTGTCGTTGGTGATAAACTGCAAGACAGAACGGCTTTTGTACCACCAACAGAAAAACAGATGAAAAAACAACTCATCCGCCTTATCGATTTTGCAAACGATGAACTTGCTCATGATGAATACTTTGGAGATCTTCCAAAGGCTATTCTTCTTCACTTCTGGATTGCCTATCTCCATCCATTTTGTGATGGGAACGGAAGAACAGCACGGGCCATATTTTACTGGTATCTTTTACGGAATAATTATCCGTATATTGGGTTTTTACCGATATCTACACGAATTAAAAAATCAAAAAATTCCTATGAACAAGCCTTTCTTCTCGTAGAACAAGATAATAACAATCTGACATATTTTTTTGATTACATCATCAGGCAGATGAAAATTTCTATAAAGGATTTTCAGGAGTATGAAGAGAGACTCGAACAAGAAGAACAAAAAAATATTGAGATCAGTAAAAAATGCTCAAACCTCAATGATCGACAAATAGAACTGCTTCAATATTTTCTCCAACACCCAAATGAGTACACTACCTTTGGTCGACATCAATCGTATCAGGAGGTGTCACATGTTACCGCACGAAAAGACCTCCTTGCCTTAGAAGAAAAAAACTACCTTTCTTCACGAAAAAAAGGCAAACACATATTTTTCTCCCCTACCAAAAAAGTACAAACACTCTTGTAAAGTGAGAAGAGAGGCCTCAAGGGGTCGCATATATATAAAGGGTGCACAACGTTTTTCACTCGCTATGCGTCTTCGCGAAATAAAAATGAGCAGAGAAAGAAAAGATATTCCTCTTTTTTATTGAAACAATAAATCGTGAAGCGATCCATGATGTTTGTTTTTTTGAGAATTTTCTCGTGCGGAATCTCCCCTTGCTTTTTTATAATAAAAGTATAAAAATCTCATTACTTTGTTTTTTGCCAAGGAGCACGGGAGTCCGTTGCTTCGCAAAAGCAGAGTATCAGGTTAAAAACATAGGAGAAATACTAAGATGTCTAGCAAAGATGGGTATGTTCAATTAGCTGAAATCAAAGATCTTTCTGAGATGGATCTTGCGATATTGGTTGAAGAAATGTTGAACGATGAAAGAAGGTTTTCAATGATGGCTTGGAGGGTTGTTTCCAAGCTTCAGTCCCTCGCTTTGACAGATGAGGAAAAAAATCTACTTGCTCCAGAAGCAAACCTGAATGATCTCGTAAGGTCTCGACACTGTATAGTATCTGCTACCTGATTGTCCGGCGAGCGTAGAGAAATCTGCGCTCGCCAACACACCTTTTTTGCAGAAAGAGAAAAACTTCACGTTTTTGCGAATCACGAGTAAAAAATGAGTTACCTGTTAGGACTAGAGAACATAATGTGCAGAATTCACTTTATTCGCTATGCGTCTTCACGAATCAAAAGAGTAAAAGAGAAGCACATTCTTTTGTCGGAGATGGAAAATATAATGCACAATGTTTTTCATTCGCTATGCGTCTTCGCGAAATAAAAATGAGCAGAGAAAGAAAAGATATTTCTCCACTAAAATCAAATAACAAATCGTGAAGCGATCCATGAATTTTGTTTCTGTGGGTCTTCTGCACCTCTTTCTCAGGAATTTTGCGCGGAGCCTCCCTCCCTTTATCAAAGGGAGGGTTGGGGAGGGATTTCCCCCTCTCTTTCCTCCCATTAAATACTCATAAATAAGAGTTAAAAAAATAATATAAATAAATTATTGACAAATTATTTGAGGAGTATAAGATTCCTCCACTTTGTTTTTTGTCAAGAAGTACGGGAAACCGTCACTTCCGACACAAACAAAGTTCCAGGCACTTAACATTCACGCAAATGAAAGGAAATCCAATGGAAAAGAAAATGCAAGAAGTAGGAGTTCGCACAGCGAAGCTCCTTACTAGTCCAGAAAAAATGAACCAAAAGGTTCAGCAGATGATTGCTGAAGGTATATGTTTCACAGAAGCTGCATGGCATCTTCTCGAAGATTATGCTCGGGTGCAATGGATTGCACCTGCCGACCAACTCAAGGTTTCTCCGGATGCAAACCTGGAAAAACTTGAGGCACCAAAGGCTTCTGAAAACACCTTATTACTAGTAAAATCCGCCTGAAAAACCGGTGAGCGTAGATTTATCTGCGCTCGCCACAACCTTATTTGGAGAAAACCATGGGAAGAGAAATACAACCGGGAGAGGTAATACACCTCTCTGAAGATGATTTTAAAGTTTTGCTCAACAAAATACTGGCAGAGGCATTGTCCTTTTCTCCTCTCGAAAAAGGAGACCCTCTACCCCAAACAAAATACAAAGGAGGTAAGTGCCTAAAAACAACAAGTGCAGAGAAATCTGCGCTTGTTCACCCTGCCTAAAATGTTTTGTACTATCCACAAACATTTAGGACAGTGTAGTTTAGTTTTTGCTTCTTCAAGCGGAATTTCAGGATACCAAACTGAAGAGGTGAGAGAAAATGTTTGGATTTTTGAGGACGTTTATCGTTGAAGTATTTTAGTGATAACATATTTTGTTTTTGTATTTTCTGAAGGGAAGGAAAGGCTCTTCCTCTATAAACCTCTTCTTCATCGATTCGATGTGTTCGTTCAACGTGTGAATTTAATCGAGGGTAGGCAGGAGGGATGAGCCGATGTTTATAGTCAAAAAGTTGGCACCCACGATGCTTCAAAGTTGTACTTTGAAGCTATAGATACAAAAATAAAACTCATCTACTCATGGCTGCAGTCAGGAGAAATGAGGAGGAGGTGTATCGTTTTTACTCCAGTTTATTTATATAAACTGTTTGTGTGCTCTGTGTTACACTTGTTTTACGGTCGTATTAAAACACTATGCGGGTAGGCCCACTAATCTCATTGAGTATATTTCTCTTTCATTATTCATGAATCCTTCTTCGTTAATCCTTCTTTTTTTGGTATAATGCATATATGCAAAAAACAGCAATACAAATATGTAAAAAACTTCAAAATGCTGGGTTTGAGGCTCTTTTTGCCGGAGGAGCTGTTCGTGATCTCTTAATGGCTCGCAATCCAGATGATATTGATATCGCTACCAATGCAAAGCCAGAGGAAATTGAGGCCATTTTTGAAAAGAGCTTTGCCATTGGAAAACATTTTGGAGTGATTCTTATTGAAGAAAATGGGCACCATTTTGAGATTGCTACGTTTCGGAGCGATGGCGGATATACCGATGGTCGTCGGCCAGATGCGGTATATTTCACTGATAAAAAAGAAGATGCCCTTCGGCGTGATTTTACCTGTAATGCTCTTTTTTGGGATCCCATAGCAGACAAACTGTATGACTATGTTGGAGGAGAGCAAGATATTAAAGAGAAAGTCCTTCGATTTGTCGGTGAGCCAGAGAGTCGCATTCGTGAGGATTACCTCCGTATATTACGAGCAGTGCGATTTAAAAATCGTCTAGAATTTACCTATGGTCCAAATCTAGAAGATGCCCTTCGGCAGCATGCCACCCTTGTTTCTGCCGTGTCAGCTGAGCGTATTAATACAGAGCTCACAAAAATGTTACTCTCTTTAAAACGCACTTATGCTTTTTCTGATTTGGAATCTTTAGGGATTCTTCGGGTCATTCTCCCAGAAGTAGCAAATCTCACAAAAATTACCGATGGAACAGGGGACAAAAATGTTTTTGAGCATACTATAGATTGTTTGTATCATGTTCCAAAAAACCCAGACCTCACCTTGGTTTGGGGACTCCTTCTTCATGATATTGGAAAAGCGACAACACTCGTTCATAAGGCCGATCGAAATCATTTTCCAGGACACGAGAGAGCATCGGAAAAAATGGCAAAAAAAATATGTAATCGTTTAAAGTTTTCTCGTTTCCAAAAAGATAAGATTTGTTGGCTTTGCAGAGAGCATATTCCCTTCTATAATGTTCTGAAGATGAGCTACGTGCACCGAATGCATTTTTATGATCATCCTTTTTTCCGAGATCTCATTGACCTTTGTCGGTATGATGCTCTCGGGAGTGATGGTGATGATTCATTAGTAGATGTTATTGAAGCGGATTACAAGAAGGCACATGAGCAAAAATTGCTTCCACAGTTTCACCCTCGTCTCTTGGGGGGTGGGGAGATTATGGAGATTGCTCATATTGAGGAAGGAGCAAAAATCGGAGAAATAAAAAAAATTCTTCGAGACAAGCAGATTGCCGGTGAGATTTCGACCAAAGAAGAAGCAAAACAAGTCGTATTGCAGATTTTATCTGAATAATTTTGCAAGAGCCTTTCTTCCGGTGTCTATTTCGTCAAATACTTTATTTCCAAAAGTGAGTACTGGAGATTCTTGTAGAAATTTTGGGCGAAAACTCTCTCCCTGCTCATCTGGCTGAGTTTCACATCTTCCTGAGTCAGGCGTTTTTGGAAACTTAATTATCTGTCCTTTTCCATTTTTTACAAAAGAAGAGGGTATTATTCTTGCTCTTTTGGGATAAGTCAATATCTTGAGTTTTTGTATGAATAATTCCTGTCTTGAGAGTTTTCGGGTATGAGCGTAAATCTTCTTGGTACTAGTAATTCTTTGGAGGGTTTTTATGGCGCGGAGCCTCCCTCCCTTTACAAAAGGGAGGGCTGGGGAGGGATTTTTAGAAATCTTATTTGGAGTCCGCTTGGAGTGGGCTGCTTAGCATTTATGATTCTTTACAGCCCTTCTAATGGCACCATATCTACAGGTACCACCTCCGTTGGTTTTGAAACCTTGAGAGTAAAACAGTATACCCCTTCTGTGTGAGTCCAGTTTTTATCATATGGGCTGTATTGAGGGATATCGTCATCATGCGTGTTATCTCGCTCAAAATTGGCGCAGAGTTCATATTTTCGCTCATCTATTTTTTTGTATGTTATGCCCTTTTCCTTTATTTTTTCAATGCTCGGCATATAATACTGAGGGCTTGTGAGTTCAGAAAGCTCGTTTGGAATTTTTTGTTCAATACGATGATATGATTCTATCTGATCATTGATAGTACTGAGCATTTGCTCCGTGTCTCTATCTATTTTTCTGAGTTTTGTCTCTGCGGGATTCTCCATAATAGTAAGTGACCATATAAAGGGAATCAGTACAACAATCCAATATGCTATGCCCCAGAGTTTATTTTTCTTTTTTCGTGACTTCTCACTCGCATTTTTCATGTCCATGAGATAGTAGGTGAATATTCCACCTGCAACCACAAGAATAGTGAGTGCTTTGAGAAAAAATCGAATGGTGAGTTCTCCGTCTAAAAAGCTAAAAATAGTGGTAATAAGATCACCCATGACCGTGGCAATAGTGACGAACATAATAAGGTAGGTCAGCCATCGACGGACACCAGAATCTTGATCGAGGTTTTTTTTCGCAATGGAGCGATTAATAATTCGGCTTAAAAAATAAAATACCGGAGCCGCGACAATGAGTGCAGCAATAGAGAATTTTACAGATCCTTGGCTAAAATCATTCCCATTGATCACTTCTGGGAAATAGTAGTTTATGACCTGAAAAAATAATCCACCAACTGCAAATGCTACAAAAGCGAGTGCAAAAAAACTAGTGAGATAAAAAAATGCATGTTGAGCTGAGTTTGCCTTGTGTTTTAAGAGGTCCATTTTTTTTAAAAAGAGCAATATTTAGGATTTCACAATCATTAAAAAATGTCTATAAGATTTGAGAGTGGTCTTTAAAACACATTATTCGATATTTTTGTCGAGTTTAATAATTTCTTGGGATTTTATGCTTCCCGAAACATTCTCATTATTTTTTGAGAAATGGAAAAGGAAAAGTTATTTACAAATGGAAAAGTAAAAATTTAGAATTACCCCCAGTAAATGATATCTTTTTGCAACGTTATCTTTCATTTTTATAGCATGTATTTATGATGTACCCCGAGATACATGACATTGTTCGCTCAAAACGAAGATCTGTCTCTCTTGAGATTACTAGTGACGCACGACTTCTTGTTCGTGCACCGAATCGAATGCGAATGGATCAAATATTATCCATTCTTCATGAAAAACGAAATTGGGTGTGGAAAAAACAAACAGAAATGCGAAAAAAGAAACTCTCTCGACCACAAAAAAAATACAGAGCGGGTGAGAGATTCCTTTTTATTGGAAAGGAGTATCCTTTGGAAATTATCCAGGAATCTTCTTCACCGCTTTTGTTAAAAAAATCATTCTTATTAGGAGATAAATACATATTAAATGCACAACAAGCATTTGAAAAATGGTATCGTGAGCAAGCAAAAAAAATACTATCTGAAAAAGTCTTCTTATGTGCAGAACGGGCTGGTGTATCATTTGGAGCAGTAAAAATTACGGGAGCAAAAAAACGATGGGGATCCTGTACATCAGAAGGGAATATCAATTTTTCTTGGCGTCTAATATTGGCCCCAGAGCATATTATTGACTATGTTGTCGCACATGAGGTCTCACACTTAAAAGAAATGAACCACTCTCCCCGTTTTTGGAGGGTAGTATCGCATCTTTATCCAGAATATAAAAAAAGCAAACAATGGCTTTGCAAGAATGGGCACAAATTAGACCTGTAGGAAGAGACACACCACTCTGTATCATAGTGGTGTGTCTTCATTTTCTATTTTCTTGGAGTCACTGATGCTGCTTTTCTTTTTGTAACAATTTTAGCTTTCTCAGGAGTCTTTTTTTTCGATACTGTTGCTGTAATTTTTTTATCAGATTTCTTTTTTTCCAGATTCACATTCACTCCTTCGGGAGAGTCGATGAGGAGGAGTTCACTAGCAATCACATCTTCTGCGTAATCAGATATCATGCGACGAACTTTTCTTGCTCCCGATTTTTGCTCAAAGCTTTTTTCTGCGAGAAAAGTAATGACCTCTGGAGAATACGTAAGATGGATACTTTTTTCAGCCATGCGCTGTTTGAGTTCTTCCATTTGAATGTGAACAATTTTTTTAATGGATTGAGAAGTAAGAGCATGAAAGACAACAACAGAATCAACTCGCCCGAGAAACTCTGGTCGAAAGTGCCTTTTGAGTTCATCGAGAACAAACATCCTTTTTTCTTCAAATTCTTGTTCTGCTTTTTTGAGATTTTTTCCTGCAGTAGTAAAACCAATTTTGACAGCTTCGTCAGTGAGAGCTTCTGCACCAAGGTTTGATGTCATAATAATAATAGTGTTGCGGAAATCGACTTTTCTCCCCTTTCCATCAGTGAGTTCACCATCTTCCAAAATTTGTAGGAGAACATTCTGGAAATCAGCATGTGCTTTTTCTATTTCATCAAAGAGAATGATAGAGAAGGGTTTTCTCCGTACTGCTTCAGTGAGTTGTCCGCCTTCTTCATGCCCGACATATCCAGCTGTTGCCCCTAAGAGTCGAGAAACATTGTGTCGTTCCATAAACTCACTCATATCTATTTTTACGAGATGATCTCGACTACCAAAAACTTCTTCAGCAAGCACTCGCACAAGTTCAGTTTTTCCGACACCAGTGGGTCCAAGAAAGAGAAAGCTTCCAATTGGTCTTCTGCTATCAGAGATTCCTGCACGACTTCTTCGAATCGATCGGGCAATTTCATGGATGGCACTTTCCTGTCCGATAACTTTTTTCTCGAGGTTTTTTTCTAGGGCCAAAAGTTTTTCACGCTCTGATTTTACCAGTCGAGTTACTGGCACACCGCTGATTCTGGAAATAGTTGCTGCAATATCAAATTCTGTAATAGGGATAGAAGGTGTATTTGGTCTTTTTGCAGTTCGGATTTCTGATATTTTATCTCTGAGCTTCTCTTCTTCCTTTTTCCATTCGAGTGCCTTTTCATAGTTCTGGTTCTTTACGGCCTCCTCTTTCTTTTTTGTTATTTTTGATATTTGTTCATCTATTTTTTGAATTTCCTCAGAATGCCCCTTGCTTCGGCCTCCTTTTTTAGCACATGTCTCATCAATAAGGTCAATAGCTTTGTCTGGAAGAAAACGATCAGCAACATATCTCTTCGAGAGATTTACAGCCTCTGCAACAGCCTCATCTGATATTTTTACATGGTGAAACTCCTCAAATACTCCTCGTATTCCTTTTAAAATGGTAATGGAATCTTCTATACTTGGTTCTTCAACGGTGATGGGCTGAAAACGCCGCTCAAGTGCCTTATCTTTTTCAACGTATTTGCGGTATTCGTCATGAGTGGTGGCACCGATGACTTGGATTCTCCCGCGCGAGAGAGCTGGCTTGAGTATATTTGCTGCATCAAGTGATCCTTCGGCTGATCCAGCTCCCACAACAGTATGGAGCTCATCGATAAAAAGAACGACATCTCCTTCTGCTTCAACGAGTTCTTCGATTACCTCTTTGAGTCGTTCCTCAAATTCACCACGATATTTTGTTCCAGCAACGAGTGACCCCATGTCAAGTGACAGAAGACGTTTTCCAAGAAGTGAATCTGGTACACTTCCGCGTTCAATGCGTTGCACAAGTCCTTCAACGATTGCTGTCTTTCCTACTCCAGGTTCCCCGACAAGAACAGGGTTATTTTTTGTTTTTCGATTTAAAATGGTAATCATTCGCTCTATTTCTTGATCTCTTCCAATGACAGGGTCAAGCTTTCCAGTACGACATTCTTCCGACAGGTCGGTAGAAAAAAAGTCGAGTGCAGGAGTATCTGATTCTTCATTACCCTCTCTTTTACTACTTCCTTTGTGTTGATAAGAATCACTAAAATCTTCATTTGGACGCATTCCGGCAATAGCTCCTTGGAGTCCACTCAGGAGATTTTCCAATGTATTAATCATATTTTCTGGTGCCTTTCCGTTTCGGTTTCCTTCGGCAATTTGTGTAAATATTTCTTCAAGCTGTTTTTTGATTTCAGTAGTATTTATTTGAATTTTTTTCATAATTCTTGTGCCTGCAGCATTGTCGTACTCCAACATAGAAAAGAGGAGATGTTCAACTCCTACAAATTGATGGCGGAATTGAAAAGACATCTTAATAGCTCCTTCTAATACTTTTTTCAGTTCAATGGAAAGCCCACCGGCTTTATCTGCTTCAGGTTTTTCACTCTCTTGAGCAAGGAGCGGCATTATTACTGCCGTTGTGACGCCTGCACGAGAAAGGAGTGAGAAGGCAAGTGTTTTATCAGTATTGAGTATACCTGCCAATAAATGATGTGTACCTATAGCATTTGATTTGAGTCGACGTGCTTCAGATTCCGCCATTTTCAGAGCATGTTGTGCTTCCGGAGTGAATTTATCAAAGGGTGTATTTGACATAAAAGTGTATAAGACAAAATGAGTTCAGCATATTCTCGCAGAAAATTCGAGAAATGGAAAGGAAAGTTGCGTGCAAAAAGTAAAAAACTTTGTGAAAATATATTCACAGCATCTGCAAAAGAGTGATTACCATAAAACAACTCATTCGGGAAATTGCAAAAAAGCATCCTCATATAGATACAAAAGTACTTATGAGAGCATATGAATATGCCTCTACGAAATGCGGAGGCATGAAGCGTTATAGCGGCGACCCTTGTGTTACTCATCCTCTTTCTACGGTAAAGATACTTATTGATTTTACTGAGCAGCAAGAGGTATTTTTGGCAGCACTGCTTCATTATGTTCCTCGAATTTACCCCGATTCCATCGCGGAAATCCGTGAACTTTTTGGAGAAGAAACATCTTCACTTATTGAAGGGGTAGTACGCCTTGCTCATGTAAAAATAGAAAAAAATAATCGACAGCTTGATTCTCTCAGAAATATGTTTCTGGCGATGGCAAGCGATATCCGAGTGGTGATTATTAAGCTCGCATGTCGATTACATAATATGCGGACGCTTCAGTTTCTTCCTCCTGATGCCCAAAAGGACATCGCACAAGAAACACTCTATGTATATGCGCCCATAGCGAATCGCCTCGGTATCTATGCCCTGAAAGGACCGCTAGAAGATCTCTCTTTCTTCTATCTTTTTCCAAAAGAACATCATGATTTGAGTGTACAGATGTCAAAACATGAACCCTATCGTGACCGAGTCATCAAGCAGATTAATGCCACTATTAAAGGTATGATGAAAGAGCATGGTATTAATGGAGTAGTAAGTGGTCGTATTAAGCACCTCTACAGTATTTATCAAAAGATTAAGCAAAAACGGAAGGAGTCAGTTGATGATGTATACGATATTTTTGCTATTCGAATTACTGTTGACACCGTTGCTGACTGCTATGGAATGCTCGGTATCATTCATGAGCATTATGTTCCTATTGGGAATCGTTTTAAGGACTACATAGCAGTTCCAAAACCAAACGGATACAGAAGTCTCCATACAACAGTTATCGGACTCTCTCGGAGTGCAAAGAAGACATTTCCTGTAGAGATTCAAATTCGTACAAAAGAAATGAATCAGGAGGCTGAGTTTGGAATTGCTGCCCACTGGCACTACAAAGAAAAAGCAGGGAGTATTCCAAAAAAATCAGACTATCCTCGTGATTGGGTTGATGGTTTAGCCGATATGGAGGATCAGCTAAAGGAGAGTCCTGAGTTTATGGAGGAGGTCAGTGAAGACTCCTTTAATGACAGAATATATGCTATCACTCCAAATGGTGAGATTAAGGACTTACCACTTGGAGCTTGCCCTATTGATTTTGCTTTTGCTGTTCATTCAGATATTGGTCGACATATGCGGCTAGCAAAGGTAAATAAACAACTTGTCCCACTTGATTACAAAATTAAAAGTGGAGATATTATTGAAATCATCACCAGTAAAGATGCAAAACCAAACCAAAATTGGTTGGCTATGTGTACTACCTCAAAGGCAAAACATCATATTCGATCATTTTTAAATAAAAAAGACTCAAACACCCTCATTCGAGAAGGTCGCGAAATACTCAATAGACTCGCTCTTCAACAACACCTGCCTGAACTGGATCAAACTCTTTCTGTATTAAAACAGTATAAAAATAAAACTCGGAATAAACGCCAGAGAGAGGAGCTCCTCTTGCGAGTCGGAAATGGATCTCTTTCGGCGAACAAGGTAATACATGATATTGCTAATAGGTTTCCTGTGAAAAAGAATGAATCTCCGCTCGTAAAAAAGAAATCTAAAACAATTTCCAAGAAGGAGAATGAAGAAGTAAAAGTTATTATTGGAGAAAGTCATGATATCCCATTGCGAATGGGGTCCTGTTGTAAGCCAAAACCAGGAGATAAAATCGTTGGTTTTGTTACTCGCGGTGCACATGTCACTATTCATCGGACTGACTGCAAAACGCTTACCAAGCTTGACCCTCGCCGGCTTATTAGTGCTCGATTTGAAACAGAAAAAGCACCTAAAAAAACCGTTCTCAGTGTGCACCGAGGCGCCGACCGGGTTGGATTTGTCCACGATATTCTTACTGTTTTTGCGAATCATAACGCAAATCTTACCGGGTTTTCTTTTGAAGATCGCAGTTCTGTTTCAGCACATATTCTCTTCACCATAGAGTTTGATGAATCTGATCAATTGCAGAGAATCATCGAAGACATAAAAAAAGTAGATGGGACGATGAAGGTGAGAGAGAAAAAACAATAATAATTTTTTTGATATGGGGAGGGAGGAACTTTTTAGCTATCCTCTCTTGTAATTTCCACAGCAACGACATCATGTCCATGTGCTGGTTCATATTTCGATCCTTCTGGTTCATCAAGCCAGAACCAAGAGTTGAGATTCTGTGTTCTATATCCTTGTCTACTGAGTTTTTTTCCAAAAGAGGGATTTATACAATTCAAGTTTCTATTACAATCGAGGAGAGGGTGTCCATTTGTATCGACCTCCCTGGTGGATATATCAGTAAAGAGAACAAGCTTTCCATCGGGATTTTTTGTGAACCAATTATCAACAACAAGAGGCATAATCTGATCATTATACTCTTTGATGAGTGAAAAAATATCCGCTCTTCCATTCGCTATTTCTTCGTCATCCCATTCTTCTTTCTTTGCCTGCTGATAGAGTCTCTTCTCTATTTGTTTTTGAAGAGGAAGAAGTGTGGCGGTTTGCACCATAAGTGAAAATCCGAGACCAACCTCAGGAAGATTTTTTTCTGTGTTAGTAAGTCCACCTTGTATAGCATGTTTCATACGCACTGCTGACATCATTGTATCACGTATGCTGCCTATTATTGTTCCAACATCCTGCTGATTACTGTGACTGATTTCATCAATAAGTCCACAAAGGCTGGCAGAAATACCTCGACTAACATCATATTGAATAAATGTCGTATTGAGAGGATCCCCCTGTTGAGAGAGAGAATAATGTTTCAGGTAATCGTCTACACCTTGCAGTGCTGTTGGAGATATATTTGTAAACAGAAGGTCTTCTGTGTCAGAGAAGAGTTCTAAAATCGATGGATTATTCTCGGTATCAGAATTTTTGTTTTTTCCTCTATAATTTAGAGGGATGCATCCATCTTCTAGATCATCCCAAGTTCCTCCTACTATTTCGACGCCTTCCTTTCTTCGGTCCTCTTCGTTTATAAGAGTTTCTTGAATGACTTCTTTTATTTTTCTGTAGTGACCATGTTCCCATAGTGCCCATTGATCTTTTCTGTCTGGGGAGTACCGTTCTCCCATATATTCATCATATAGGCCTGCTGCCCTATCAATATTGGGGTCATCCTTAAAAATACGTATAATTCTTGTTTCATGAGACACATCTCCCGGTAGTGTTTTCTCTTTCTCTGTTATCATTATAGAGCAGTAGATTCGAAGGAGTAAGGTGGTATACTTTATGAGTCTTCTACTCTCTTGTCAATTCTTTTACCCCATCTATTTCGGAAAGCTCATCGATGATTTCGCTTGTTTGCTTATAATCTTCTGTTTCAATATCCATTTTATACAGAGCATCTTTTGAAGGGCGCAGTGAGAAGACCTTGAGTTTAGAGACGTTGAGCTTCTTTTCAGCGATTATCTGGAGAATATTTAAGAGCATTCCTGGTTTATCGATTGATCTGATGTTTAGACTGATAACCATTGTGTCTCTTCTCTGAACATTTGATGTAAAGAAAAAATAAAAGGTATGAAAAAATTCTTTTATAATGCCGTCCCAAAATGAAAGAAGGGGATTTTCTTTTCGAATATTCATGGTGATTTGGAGATATTTTTGTATAAATTCTTTCGGGCTTATAATTCCTTTTCCAATGTTGGAAATTATTTCTTCGTACGTATTATCGGGGAATTGAGCAATGATTTTATTTTTTATTTTATCATTTATTATAAAACTTCGTTTCTCTCCTGCTTTTACAAATTCAGTAGTAACAGAATCTACCCCCCTCTTGTACAATTCCTTTTTTGAGAGGTGGGAGAGCCATTTAATGATATGATGCTTTGCAATGCTCGTCCGCGTGTGGTTGAGCCAATATGTTTTCAGATGGGTTTGTTTGCCATAGAGCAGCTCTACAATTTGGCCGTTTTTTAGTGTTAATGTTGGAGGACATAATTTTCCATCAATCTTCACTGCTTTTAAAAGGTGTGCTTTATCGCAGTCGTACATATAAGCAAAGTCAATGCCGGTTGCATTTTTTGGCAGAGGTACTGTTTTTCCTTCTTCAGAAAAGATGATGATTTTTTTCTGAAGAATATCTGTCTTCAGGTCACTGAGGTATTGCTGAGAAGTATAATAGTTCTTATCAAGTGCCGTTAATGAGAGGTTTATCATCTCCTTTGGGAACTGCTCTGGTGAAAAATAATAGGCACCACACATATTTATCCTTTCCATTGCTTTTGTTTGAATATGGATCTCACATTTTTTTCCAGAATGAATAAATACAGAGGTATGAATCGATCGATATCCATTGTTTTTTGGAAGGGAGATAAAATCTATAAATTCCTTTTCTTTCCAAGAGTAATTTCCATGAATACCACCAAGGGTCACGTAGCAATCATTAATAGTTTCAGTAGAGATATCTATGAAAAAGGGTTCAATGTGATTAGTTTGAGTAGGTGCTGTTGAAATGGCCTCTTCTTCAAAAAGCTCACGGGGAGATTTAAAGATAATGGAAGTTTTTGCAATAATTTTCTTTTTAGAAAGCAGGTCTTCGATTTCTTTTTTGTATTTTTGAATATTTAAAAGATTCTCTTTTTTAAACTTCTCAATATATGTCAGAAAATATTTGTTTTTTTCTGCATGTCGAATGGGGAAACAATGTTTCTCAAATATTTGTTTAAATTTCCAGACTCCAAAGAGTTTTGCGAGAGGGTAGTAAATATTCATGGTTTCCTCGGCGATGCGAAGTGCCTTAGCATCCCTGAGCTTATCGAGTGTTTCTGTGTTATGGGCTCGATCTGCCAGTTTAATAAGAATCGCTCTTTCATCGGTGATGCCTCCAGAAAACATTTTTCGAAAAGTAGCTGTTTTATTTTCGTCTGGTGAGCTAAACAGATTTATATTTGAAACCTTGGTAATACTATCTGTTATGGTGGCAATTTTTTTTCCAAACTCCTTTTCCACATCCTCAAGGGTAACGTCGGTATCTTCAACGGTATCATGAAGAAGAGCAGC
This sequence comes from Candidatus Peregrinibacteria bacterium, assembly GCA_024762935.1. Classification (GTDB taxonomy): domain Bacteria; phylum Patescibacteriota; class Gracilibacteria; order CAIRYL01; genus JANTGK01. Next base: position 16,058 of record JANTGK010000011.1, read on the forward strand.
AATAAGACTCTCTTCGTCTGCTCCTATCTCTAAGAGTAACATCGCAACAGCAACCGGATGCGTGACATAATCTTCTCCTGTTTTTCGTTTTTGTCCTTTATGGGCTTTTTCAGCAAATTCATAGGCTCTTCTGATTTCCCCCGAATGAATATCGGATCTTTTTTTGAGTGCCTTTTCGAGATCTTTGAGGTGCATTTGTCTGATTATCAATGGTACCAGAATTCTCAACTAATGAAAAAATCAATTCATTTATGGTGTTATTTTTTTTGTTTTTCGCGACAACCACTGAAAGATCCAGTACAAGATAAGGCTGACAATAATCATAATAAGACCAGGAATGATTTTTCCGTGCATAAGGGAAATCACGGCATTTGAGGCAACAGCAATCATAAGCATAAACAGAAGGGTTGTACCCTTTTCTTTTTCAAACTGATAAAACGTAATAGGGGTAACAAAGAGTGTCAAAAAGGAAGCAACCATAAGCCCAAAAATAATAGTGTAGCTGAGTCCTGCCCAGAATTGATCTTGAAAAATGAGTGGAATAATTCCTGCACTAGTGGTGAGGGTGGTGAGAACCACAGGAATAAATCGTGATGTTCCTGCATCTACAATACTCTCTGCGAGGGGGGAATCTTCTTGTGGCTGTGTTTCCTGAATGTTCTTTTTCGATGTATTATTTTTATTCATTTGATCAATCATAATAATGGCATCATTGACAACAATCCCCGCAAGAGCAATAGCTCCAAGAATATACGCAAGACTTCTTGGGGTGCCGGTGAGCCAGAGACCGACAGATACTCCTATTTGAGCAAAAAGAATGGTAAATAAAATAAGGAGCGGCTGAATATATGTATTAAACTGAACCACAAGAATAAGAAACATAAGCAAGAGAGCAATTATGAATCCTTTGCCAAGATCAGCCATAAGATCAGCATTTTCTTCGTTCTCTCCAGCATTTACAATATCGATACCATCGGGAATGGTGATATTTTCCTTTGTAATCATTTCTAAAAATGCATTGGTGACTTCTTCGGCATTTCCTGTTTCTGAGAGAAGGCTTGATACCGTAAAAGCAATATCTCCATCGCTTCTTCGGACAGCGGCGAGGGCGTCTCTCCGCTCTATTTTTACGATGTCGCGGATGGGAATAGATCCTCCGTTTATTGAGTAGACCCGAATATCTTCGATTGCTTGAAGGGTATCGATATCTTTTTCATTTACTTGTACAACAACATCAATATCTCTTCCGTCGCGAGTAATGGTCGCAGCAGTTGTTCCCTGAAGAGAGGTTCGGATGATTCCTGGAACAGAATCTGGGTCTATGCCGAGTGAAATGGCCTTTTGTCTGTCTACTCGAAAACGGAATTCACCTGGAATTTCCTCAATATTATTTTTTACTCCACTTGTTCCAGGAATTTTTCTGAGTTTTTCTGTAAGCTGCAAAGTAAGTGCTTTGGCATCACTAATTTTTTCTCGGTCACGGGCGACGATTCGGAATCCAACAGGGAATTCACTTGGTGGTCCATTTTGTGCACTTCTAGCACGAATTAATGCCATATTCTTTTCTGCAATACTATCAGTTTGCTTAAAAAATTCTTTTTCCAGCTGAACAGAGCTCATCATATTTTTTTCTTTCCTCTTTTTTTCTGTTAGGAGTTCAATCGAAATATCAGCAGATTTTCCATCTATATGTGTTTCTACAAAGAGCACTTCTGGGTATTGTCTGACAACGTCTTCTACCTCTTCAGCGACGATGAGTGTCTTTTTGCTTGTTGTTCCTTCGGGCATATCGACACTAATACTCAAAAAAGGTTGGTCGCTCTGAGGAAAGAGCTCAAATTTTAGAGGAATTTGAAACGATGCGAAGAAGAGGAAAACAACACCTCCTAAAATGGTGAGACGATATACTCTCCGAGAAAGAAATTTTTGGAGAGCTTTTCCATATTTTTTAATAACGGTATTTGTTTTGTCAGTAATGACTTTTCGGAAACATCGAGAGAATATTCGAATGCGAGAAAAGTATTTCATATTTGAGCATTGACTCTTCTCTGCTGTTTTCCCAACGGTGTGTTCGATTTCATCTATTTTTTTATAATTTGGGAGCAGTTTTGATGCATATACTGGAATAAGGAGAAGAGACACAGCAAGAGAGGTACCCAAAACGATGATGACAGTAATGGGGATAAAACTCAGGTATTGTCCTAAAATTCCAGAAAGACTGAGAAGAGGAATAAAAACGGCAAGGGTCGTGAGTGTTCCAGAGAGAAGGGGGCCTCTGTATTCATGAAGAGTTAAGAGTGCCGCCTCACGTCTGCTATACCCTTGTTTGATAAAATGATGTGCTCCTTCAACGATTACAATCGCAGTATCGACTAAAATTCCCAAAGAGAGAATCATAGAAAAATTGGTCATAAAATTCAGTGTCTTTCCAAAGAGCGCCAAAACTCCAATTGCTACCAAAAAGGTTATGGGAATCACAATCGAGGCAACGAGTCCCTCCATCACTCCCACAAAAAAGAAGATGAAGAGCATTACGATGAGTACAGACTGCAGCCCACTGGTAATAACTTGCTTGTAATCGTCCCTCATGGTGTCTGCCATTTTTCGGGTGAACTGAATATCCATATTTGAGGGGAGTTTTTCCGCAATATATTTTTCCACTCTTTTTCTCGTTCGTTCATCAACCTGCAAAATATCACTTTCTGATTTTCGAGAGACAGAAAGCTCTACAGCTGGCTGTGGGGGTGAATTTTTCTGTTGAAAAGATACTGGGGTAGGTGAATTGATGAACCAAAACAGAAGAACTATAAGTCCGGTACTGAGAGGTACCCAGCGCGGAAGGCTACAGAGTCCGGCCGTAATGGGAAAAAGCCAAAGAACAAAGAGAACAAGAGTAATAGCAAGGGGAATAAGAACACCCACTTTCAAGTGCGTTACTCCATCAGAAACATGAGATGCGAAATTCCAGATTTTTTCTCCAAAGGAATACTCCCTCTTTTGTTCTTTTTTCGCCTGTATAAAACGAGTAATAGTAGTATTGGTATCTTCTTTACGTTCGTAGACATGTGCGATGTCACCAACAGTAATAAGAGAAGGAATGCCATCTTTTCCAACATCTTTGATAACAATATCTTGTATATCTTGAGCAGTTTTATGTTTCCCTTCAAATCGAAGAGAATAGTCAAGATTATCGATTTCGAAGTTTCCCAGGGGAGTATCTTTATGAGAGCTTCGAATGGCATTTACTACTGTACTTGGTGATAATCCGAGACTCTCAATTTTTTGACGGTCGAGATCAACAGCGATTTCCCTCTCTATCGCACCAACAACGTTTACCTGTGCAACATCTGGTATATTTTCGAGTATGCCCTTGAGGTCTTCTGCTGTGTCAGTCAGCTCTAGTGGTGAAGCTGCTCCAGAAATAAGAATGGAAAGGAACGGTTCGAGAGAACTATCGATTTCTGTTATGTGTGGATCGTTATCGATTTCTGCCGGAAGAAATGGTTTTGCTTCATCGACTTTACTCCGAATATCTCCCATTGCCTTTGTCATATTTTGACCTGGCTCAAACTCAATAGTAATTGATGAAAGGCTATTTCGAGACACAGAGCTGTACTTATTGATACCACTAACATTCTTAATCTTCTCTTCAATTTCTTGGGTAATAAGAGTGTCAACGTCAATGGCCGATGCACCGGTAAAACTAGTGTTAATGTTTACCACCCCAAAGGCGATGTATGGAGCTGATTCTTTGGGAATAGTGATGGCTGAAAGAAGCCCCCATATTGCTGCAGTGAGACCAATCAGAAGAGCGATTTTTGGTCGGCGAATCAAAAAAGCTCCAGGGCCATGGTAGTTTTTTGCAATGGTTTTGAGGTGACGATCTTTATGCATAGAATCAGATATATTTAGAGGTTCTCTTCTGACTCTATTTTTTCTGTTGTGGTTGGCAAGGCAATGACGTCTCCTTCTTTGAGAGAGAGGACAGGCTCAGGGACAATAAGTTCCCCTTCTGTAAGACCCTCAGTTATTTCAATATCATTACCATATCTCTTTCCAAGGGTAACAGACCGTTTCTCAGTCATATATGTCGTTTCATTCCCTTGTTCTCCTTCTCCGACAATAAATACTGTTGGAGGATCTTGTGAGAGAAGGGCTTTCTGAGGAATAAGAAAAATCTCCTTTTCTGTTGGAAGAGAGAGAGTGGCTGTTGCAAAAATATTTGCAGGAATATTTCGATTGGTGTTCTGAAAAGATATTTCGATTGTAACTCGTCTCGTCACTTCATCGGCTGTGGGGAATATCTTTGAAACCACTCCCTCGATTTTACCAAAAGCCTCAGCTGTTACTGTTGCTTTCATTCCTAGCTGGACTCGAGGGAGGTCTTGAATATCAATATCACCTTTTAGAAGAAGTGAGTCTACTTGGGCAATGGTAAAAAGAGGAGATCCAATCGCAACAGTATCTCCTGTCTCTACTTGTTTTTTTATAACAACCCCATTCACTGGTGCAATGACATTCAGTTTTGATGACTGAATCAGCGCTTTATTATAGGCATTTCTTGCAGAATCACGGTTTGCAGTGGCCTGCTGGATTGAAATTTCATTCTGTTTTTGAGTAAGGGAGAGTTGTGTAGAAGCACTTTCGAGAGTGTTTTTAGCAATTGATATTTGATTTTCTGTTCCAACCTTTGACACATCTCCTCCACTTTTGATCTGTTCGAGATTTTTCTCTGATTGTGTAAGCTGTTCTTCTGCCTGTTGTAGGGCTAATTCAGCATTTCTTATTTGTTGCGGCTTATTGATATAAAAATCTTTTTCTTGCTGAATAATGGCGGTAACTGATGAAATAGTGCCTTCTACTGTCGATCGAGAGGCCGCAATGCTTGTTCGGAATGATGAGAGCTCTGCATCAGTAAAATTTCCACCAGAAATCGTTTTTTTCAGCATGACATCAATACTCTGAAGAGTTGTTCGAATATCATCTGAAAGTCCAAGGATATCTTCAGGAGAGACAGACTTTGGGTCTGATATATGCTGCTTCTCAAGGGTCTCAAAAGTATTCCAGAGTGTCCGAAATAGATTTTCACTATCTATTTTTGTCTGCGGATCTTTGAAGCCAAGATATACTTCGAAGCGATCATTTTCTTTTCGAGTCTCTATATTTACCCCCATTATTTCATCAGCACTCTGAAGGACGCTCCTATACGTGCTCATGGCATTACTAATGACATTTTCCTTATTTTCGAGGATGTCCTGCTCTCTCTTGTTGAGATTCTCTTTTGTCTCATCAATTGTTTTTTTTGCATTATCGAGGTTGATTTTTGCCAACTCGACACTACTTTCTGCAGCACCTACTTGTGCCTCAACAGAGGATCCTGTTGAATTATCTGTTCGTTTGGCATTGGAGAGATTCTCTTCAGCCTGTACAACAGCTATCCGGGCACTCTCCTGATTTTGTTCTGCTTGTTTTCGAGTTAATTCCAATGCTCGATTCGCATCTGATAATGCTATTTGGGCACCACGAAGATCAACGTGCAAGAGGTTTGTATCTTCAAAAAATTGGAGGAGTGGTTCACCAGCACGAACAATATCGCCTTCCGAAGCATAAATTTCTCGAATAACACCAGATACCTCTGCAGCAACAAGAGATTGAAATTTTGGCTGTAATGTTCCAGATATTGTAAGAGTTGGAGTAACAGAGGTTCTCTCAATAGCAAGAAGAGGGATGTTTTTTGCTTTGATTTCAGGTGTTTCTTCTGTTGCATCTTTTTGACACCCTGTTGTTACAGCAAGAAGAAAGAATGAGAGGATTAAGATTTTTTTCATTTTTTTAGAAGAGAGAGAAGGTGATCACAGAGTTCTTTTGGGTTCCAAGGGCACTCTTTTTTCCCTGTTGGGTCTGGTATTGTAAAACATAAACCAAGAAAATCAAGGAAACCAAGAATGATTTGTGCAGATTTTCCTGGATCTTTTTCTTGAAAGATTCCCTTTTGAGCCCCCTCAGAGACAATTTCTTGAAATGTCATAAGCACTTTATTGCGTTCTTCAACGAGCATGGCAAACAGGTCTGCATCATTTGCAAAGATTTGCCGAAAAATATATTGGGAAATACCATGTTCTTTTTGCATGTCTTGCAACATATGCGTAATCATTTTTGTGAGTTTTTTATCTGCCGGTAAATCTTCTTCAGCTATTTTTTGGAGGACACGATTTCTCTCTGCCGGAAGTGATTGCATGACAGCGGTAATAAGGTCCTTCTTGTTTTGGAAAAAATAATAGAGAGCAGATTTTGTTACCCCACATTTTTTGGCAATTCCGCTCATAGAAATATTGCCCTTCCCCTCAGCAAGAAGTAGTTTTGTAGCCTCAAGAATACTCTGACGTGTATTTTTTTCTGAAGATGTCATGCTGAAAAAAAATAAATGAAGTGTCCTTTTTACTGACCGACCGGTCGGTCAGTTTCTTCCTTTTCAAAAAAGGAGTCAAGTTTTTTTTGACGTTTCATATCATTCTACACGTACTTTCTCTAATATGCAAGTTTTTATTATCTTTTAGATATCTATTGTATAAAGGCTCGTCCCCATTCTCTGTTCTTTATTTTTGAATTCGCTTTTGAAAATCTTTTGTATCTGTATTAATTTGAATAATATCTCCTTCATTGACAAAGAGGGGAACCTGAATAACGAGATTATTTTCTAGTGTGGCTGGCTTTGTTCCTCCTTGGGCAGTGTCACCTTTTACTCCTGGCGGTGTTTCTTTTACTGTAAAGCAGAGCGATGTGGGGAACCGTACTCGGAGGGGTTGTCCCTCAAAGTGTTGAATATCAATATCTTCTCCCTCTTTTAGGAGAAGGGCGTCATCTCCAAGAATTTCTTCAGAAATGGTAAATTGCTCGTATGTTTCTGCATTCATAAATTCGTATTCTTTGCCGTTTTTATAGAGATATTGTGCCTTAAAATACCCTACCTCTGCTGGTTGAAGTTTCTCATTCCCTTGAAAAGTTTTTGGTACGACAGCACCAGTTTTTAAGTTTTTCATAGTGGTCTTCAGGACACCCGCTCCACGAGCTTGTTTGCTGTGCTGGCAGGTGGTAACAAGAAATGGATCACCATCGATAATTACAGTATGACCGACACGAAGTTCACCAAGGGAGTACATAATATTGATAAAATAGCAGTAAGAAGTATAGAGAAAAATAAAAAATTAAAAACCTGAAATACTTTTTTGTTTCAGTTTCCTTATTTTTTTATTTCCAAATATCGAGCCATACCTCAGCATAGGGCACAGCAATGTATAACCAGAGAATATAGAGAACAATCCCGACAAAAAGGATGATAAATACTGTATTAATAATTGTATTTCTTTCTCTTTTACAGCATCATATGTGCAAATTCCTTTTTTTTGAAAATAGAGAATAAGTAAAAGGGGCAAAAAAATAAGTCCTGCAATACGAAATGCCCACATTTCATTCACCATAAAAACTATCAACAAGACTGGCAGCAAAACTAACACTTGCCAGTCCAAATAAGACGAGAACAAGTGGCGACAAACAATAAAGAGATACTATCAGGATAGGAATCCAGTGATTTTTAGAATTTCACGAATGTTCATGTCTCCATCTTCTCATATTTCATAAAAGAAACAGAGGAAATGTTGTAATTCGTACAACAAGTAATCTTTTTTCATGGTGTACTGAATCCCTATGTTAATTTTTTTTTAAATACTATGTATTGGTGTCTTCAAATAATCCTGAAATTTCTTGTTTAAATTCATCAACATCTTTAAATTTTCGGTACACACTTGCGAATCGAATATATGCAATCTGGTCGAGTTTTTTGAGAGCCTCCATCACCCTCAATCCAATTTCTTTACTGGTAATCTCTGGTTGGCCAGCCCAGTCTTCTGAAAGTTCTCGGACGACTTCTTTGATTTGATCTTTTGAAATAGGCCTCTTCCCACATGCAACGGATATGCTTTGTGCGAGTTTTTCAGAAGAGTACTTTTCAGTAATGCCACTGCTTTTTTTTACGAGAAGATTTCCTGTAGAAATTCGCTCTGTCGTAGAAAATCGAAAACCACATTTATCACATTCACGACGTCGGCGAATAGCTCGTCCTTCTCGTTCAGGGCGAGAATCAATAACCTTTGTATCCGAATGATGGCATTTTGGACACAGCATAGAGAGAAAAAATATTGGATGACAAAAGGAGTATATCCTATTTTTTCATTTTTTCTAAAACCCCTCGAAGATTTTCTGGAAGAGGGGCATGAATGGTTACTGTTTTTTTTGTTTCTGGGTGAGGAAAAGAAAGGGACTGAGCATGAAGAAACTGACGCTTGAGTCCGTGGGTTTTTTGAAATACTTTATTATGTGTAAAATCACCATGATGATTATCTCCAACGAGAGGGTTTCCAATAGCTGCAAAATGAGCACGAATTTGGTGTGTTCGACCTGTTTCTAAGAGAACATCAACAAGACTTGCCTCTGTAAATTCTTTTTGGAGGTGGTAGTGGGTGATGGACTTTTTGCCGGATCCGGAAATCATTTTTTTTCCTGACTCCTGTCTCTTGAGAGCAATATTTATTGTTCCATTTTTCTGAGGAAGTTTTCCGAATACAAGGGCAATATACTGTTTCTCAAAGCATCCTTTCTTGAGACTTTCTAAGAGTTTTCGAACGGTTGAGCCATCTTTTCCCAGTAGAAGAACACCAGATGTGTCTTTGTCGAGGCGGTGGATGAGCCGGATGATGAGGTTGGGGTACATTGCTGAAGCGAGTTCGATAATACTTCTCCCCGTTGGTACCCCAGTTCCTGGGTGGACAGAAATCCCTGCTGGCTTATTTATGGCAACAAGGTTGTCATCTTCAAAAAGAATTGGAAAATTTTTCTGAAGGACTTTTTTTGGAATGGTAATCGGTTTTTTCTCTCCTTCTTTTTTTCTTGGGCCAGGAATAAAAAATATTCGAACCTCATCTCCTTGGGCAAGAATTTCTTCCCCTTTCGCTCGTTTATTGTTGAGCTTCACTTTCTTTGTCCGTAAAAAGCGATGAAGAGCAGAAAGACCAATATCTGGAAAAGTTTTTCGCATCCATCTGTGGAGCCTCATTCCTTCATCATCTTTGGAAATTTGAAATATATTATTCATATGAGGATACTATCATAAATTTCTATTTCGTCTTTTTTAGAGATTTGGCACAATAGTGTTAGTTTTTTTAAAAAATTATGTTCGGACAAATGAAAGATCTCTATAAAATGCAGAAACAAGCAAAAGAGATGAAAAAAATGCTGAAGACCATAGAAGTCGAAGCAGAGGAGGACGGAATCCTTGTTGTAGTAAACGCTTCTCAAGAAGTGATTTCTATCGAAATCGATGATGAAATTCTTAACCCTGGGAATAAAAAAAGGATTGAGAAGGGCATCATGGTTGCTCTCCAACGAGCCATGAAAAAAAGCCAGGAGATTGCTGCAGAAAAAATGAAGCCTCTTATGGGAGACATGGGTCTGCCTGGTGGTCAGTAATGTTCTTGTTTTATGGATTTTTACTCTCGCAAGATTGGGCGGAAAAGGAAAATACTAAAGATAGGTTTGGCAGTGGCTATTATTTGTATCTCTGTGCTTCTTGTTCTTCAAGAGGGGTATTACCGATATACATTGTATGCCCCCAATCTTTCTTCTGCAGAGCTTACTCCATTTATTATTCAAAAAGGGGAACTCCCCGATCATATTGCACAACGTCTTCAAAAGGAGGGTCTTATTCAGTCTTCTTGGGTTTTTCTTCGTTATGCAGAGCGGTCGGGAGATGCGCAAAACTTTCAGGCTGGTAAGTTTTACCTTCATGCCAATATGCCATATTCAGAACTTTCTCATACACTAACGAAGGCTGCTGTTGATGAGGTATCGATTACTCTTTTGGAAGGTTTTACTAATCAAGATATAGATGACCTTCTGGTGCATCTTGATTTGGCTGAACCTGGCGAATTTTTAGAATGTGTGCAGACATGTGATTTTAAGAATTACCCTTTTTTACCGAAAGATGTACATCTCCGAGAAGGATTTTTCTTTCCGGATACATATTATGTGATTCCAGCACGGTTTAATGTTGAGACTTTTGCAAAACGACTTCTTTCTACTTTTGATCAGAAAACAAAATCTATTTTTTCTGCCTCAAGTCGAAACGAGTGGGATATCTTAAAAATGGCATCAATTATCGAAAAAGAATCACGGGATGGCGATGAAAGACCTATTGTTGCCGGAATCTTGTGGAAACGACTCGATAATGGGTGGATGCTTGGCGCTGATGCTACTACACGTTTTATTACAGGAAAAAAAACAGAAACCCTGACTGCAGAAGATCTCAGTGATAAAAATCCTTGGAACACAAGAGCAGTAAAGGGTCTTCCTCCAGGAGCGATTTGTAATCCTGGACTTTCGTCTATTTGGGCCGCAGCTAATCCTGAAGAAACCCAGTACTGGTATTATCTTCATGGGCCTAATGGGGAAATTCACTATGGAATAACCATTGATGATCATTCCGCCAATAAGGCTGACTACTTGTAGGAGTATAACTTTACTGCTAAATATCTGCAAAAAATATATGCATATTATTGTGTTTGAGAAGTCTTTTTGCTGGATATTCTTCTGATGATTTTTTCCCAGTGAAGAGCTCGTCTAAAACCTCTCTTTTTGAAGAGCCTTGTAGTAAGATAATGAGTTTTTTCATACGGAGTATTTCAGGAAAGGTCATGGTGACTCGTTTTGTAACGGCAAATTGATCTGTTTCCGAAAAGGTGGCAAGGAGTTTTTTTTCTTTTGCAGCAGAAGAGTGAGGAAAAAGTGAGGCGGTGTGTCCGTCAGGTCCAATTCCTAAGATACCAACATCTATTGCTCCTGCCTTCTGAACAATGGCATTGTATTCCTGTGCTGATTCTTTCCAATGATTGCTTTTTTCAGTATTCCAAAAGTGAAAGTTGGCCGGAACAGGAAGGTGTTCTCGGATAAGTTTTTGATTTGAATCGGTGTGATCTCGTGGCACAAAACGTTCATCAACAACAAAAATATCTCCTTTTTTCCAATCAATATTTCTTTTAGAGAGCTCTTCATATACCGGTGCCGGCGTGCTTCCTCCAGAAAGGGCGAGAGAAAAATGCTCTGGGAGATGAGCAGTAATTTCATCTGCAGCAGCAGAAATCCATTCTTTTTGTGAGGAGTATGAATGAACAGTGGGTATCATAAATGGTGAATATAACTACTGTGGAGTATACTCTTTTTTCGAGAGACAACACCGAGAAAGTGGAGTGAAAAAAAGCTATGAATTACACTATACAATTTACATCGACCGCAAACGTTCCTCTTCTTGGGCAGACAATAAGGGGGTTAATTTCAAATTCTTGGATTTGTGGGTAGTCCATCATAATTTGCCCTACTCGCTCAATAACCTCAGCAATATTCTTGATGTCGACTGGCTTCTCTCCTCGAGCCCCTTTTAGGAGTTCAATGGTCTTTATTTCTTCCACCATATGCATTGCCTCATTTTTTGTAATGGGGGCGATTCGGAATGTAACATCTTTCAAAATCTCCACATATATTCCTCCGAGTCCAAACATAAGCATATGACCAAATTGAGGGTCTTTTTTTGCACCAATGATGACTTCTTTTCCAATGGGAACCATCGGTTCAATAGTGATGCCTTCGATTTTTGCTTTTGGATTATATGTTTTAACATTGTCGAGAATCTCTTGCCATGCACTCTTGAGTTCTTTTTCATTCTCAATATCAATACGAATTCCTCCCGCATCTGTTTTGTGGTAAATCTCTGGTGAGGCAATTTTCATAACAACGGGGTATCCTATTTTTTTTGCAAATTGACATCCTTCTTTTTCAGTTTTTGCGAGTTGCATCTTTGGACACTTAATTCCATATGCATTCATAAGGGTTTCGATTTCATGGGGAGAAAATCTTTCTCCTGATTTTTTGGAAGCAAAAATGGCGTCAAGTTTTTTTCTTCCGAGGACTTTTTTTTGTACTTCTTTTTTTCGGAGGCGGTTTTTTTCATGTTTTTTCCATTCTGCATACTGATACATATGGTCCAGTGCGAGAATTGCTCGTGACGGAAAGACAAAGTTTGGAAAATGATTGCGACGGAAGACAGTATATCCTCGGCGTACGCTTTCTCCTCCCATAAAGACGCTCATAACTGTTTGTTCTGGATACTGATGTGCAAGTGATGTTGTAATTTCTGCTACTTTTTTCACTTCTGTCATTATCTGTGGAGTGAGGACAACCAGGAGTGAGTCAATCTCATTACTCTCAAGAAGTGTTTGTGCAGCATGTTGATATCGTTTTGCGGGGGCGTCTCCGATAACATCTACAGGATTATGGAGTGAGGCTGTTTGTGGAAGACCTTTGCTGAGCTTTTCTTGTGTCTGTTTTGATATATCTGCAAGTTTTAGAGTTGTGGTGCTCAGGGCATCTGTTGCCATAATTCCTGGTCCACCTGCGTTTGTGATAATACCAACTCTTTTTCCCTTTGGTGGTTGCTGAGCACTAAAAGCTTTTGCAAAATCAAAGAGCTCCTGTGTTGATTCAGCACGAATGATTCCTGTTTGCTCAAAGGCGGTACTTACAGCAATGTCAGAACCAGCGAGGGAGCCCGTATGAGAAGATATTGCTTTTGTTCCGGCCTCAGATGTCCCTGATTTGACAATAATAATAGGTTTTTTAAGACTCACTTTTCGAGCTATTTTCATAAAATTCTTTCCATCGGCAATGCTCTCTAAGTACATGAGAATGACTTTTGTTTTTGAGTCATTTCCGAGATATTCAAGGAGATCATTCTCTGTTACACCTGCTTTATTCCCCATACTGATGATTTTTGAAAATCCGACTCCACTTTCATATGCCCAATCGATAATGGCAACAGCCATAGCACCAGACTGAGAAATGAGACTCACATTTCCTTTATTCGGCATTCCCTCAGCAAAAGAGGCATTCATATCGATATCGGTATTTATAATTCCCAAACAGTTGGGACCAATCAGGCAGATGCCATATTTTTGAATGATATTTTGAAGATCTTTCTCTCGCTGTACTCCTTCTCCTCCAACTTCTTTAAAACCAGCAGAGATAATAGTGATATTCTTAATCCCGTGTTTACCACACTCTTGGATTGTTTTATTCACAGTGCTTGCGGGTATTGCTACCAGAACAAGATCAGGGATTTCTGGGAGATTTCTAATACTCGTGTATGTTTTTAATCCAAGGATTGGTTGTCCTTTTGGATTAACTGGATAGATTTTTCCTTTATACCCGAGGTGTTTGATATTGCTGAGAATATCAAAACCGAGCTTTCCCGGTGTTGATGATGCTCCAATGAAAGCAATTGATTTCGGAGCGAGTGTAGTTTTGAGCATGGTATTTTTCTATTTTATGTATATTATACACTTTTTTTAGCATATATACAAAAGAGAGGATATAGAGTGACAAAAAGAGAAAAATGTACTACTGTTTGATTCGTTTTGGAGTATTTGGAGTATATGTCAAAAAAACGTGATGAATTGCGGCTTCTTCTCCTTCAGAATAGGGAAAATGAATTTATCAGGAGAGATGAACAACGAGTCTTTGCATATCACTGTGGCATCAAAAGAAGTCAGATAGACATTCTGAATGTTTTTGATTCTCCCGATTATCCACTTGATATTCTTGATCAGTATGATGCACTGCTTGTTGGGGGAGCGAGTGAGGTATCGGTAAGTGAGCCAGAAAAATATCCTTTTCTCGTACGAGAAAAAGAGCTTCTCCTTTCAGCAGCAGAGAAAAATATTCCTGTTTTTGCATCTTGTTTTGGTTTTCAGCTGGCAGTATTAGCATTTGGAGGGGAAATTATAAAAGACACTCAAGAATATGAGATGGGCACTATTCCTGTTCGAAGGACAGAGGCTTCTAATAATGATCCTCTTTTTCAGGGTATTCCTTCTCAGTTTTTGGTTGTTTCAGTACATCAAGAAAAGGCACTTTCTGTACCTGATAATTGTGAACTTCTTGCCTTTACTGATGCCTGTTGCCATGCATTTCGTGTAAAGGAAAAACCTTTCTGGGCTTTTCAATTTCATCCAGAGATTAACCTCGAGACTCTTGTATCATGGCTAACAATTTATAGTGAAAAATACACAGAAGACAAGGAACATCTTCACAGAACAATCGAAAAATTTACTGATACACCTGATGCTCACCATCTTTTGAAAAATTTTACAGAGAACGTACTCCTAAAAGAGTAAAAAACTATGAGAACAGTCTTTTTTGTTCCAGGAGAGTTCTGAGGGGGTCAAAACTTTTTCGATGATCTGGAGTTAATTTTTTTTCTCGGATGAGTGCCATGTGGTGAGCAACACCATATCCCTTGTTTTTTTCAAACTGAAATTCTGGATATTTCTCGGCAAGGAGTTTCATTTTTTGATCACGGGTCACCTTTGCAACGATGCTAGCAGCCGCAATTTCAGGAAACAGGGAATCTCCTCGAACAAATTCTTCAGATGAAGTCTGAAAAACAAAATGATCTCGCCCATCAACAAGGAGGTGATCTGGTTTTTTGCGGAGCAAGGAAAGGGCACGGTTCATAGCTAAATGTGTCGCCTTTTTAATGCCGAATTCATCAATTTCTCTTGCACTTGCTTCTCCATAAGCATATTCACAGGTCTTTATAATCCAGTGAAAGGCCTCTTGTCTCTTTTTTTCTGAAAGTATTTTTGAGTCTTGAATGAGTGCTTTTGGATACGGTCTTACGAGAATGACAGCTCCGGCAATAACTGGTCCAGCAAGACACCCACGGCCTGCTTCATCGATACCAGCAATAATTCGTTGCGATTTTTTCATAAAATTTTCATACTCTCTTTCGTCTATTATTTCAAAAAACTATGGGAGAACAAATACTCGTTACTGGCGAGATGACTATTCAAGAAATAATTGATTTGTATCCCCTGACAATGGAAGTGTTTGCAGAATGGGGACTCGGCTGTGCAACATGTCATATCGGTGCCATTGAGACTCTTGAGGAAGGAGCCCTTGCTCATGGATTTGCCCCCGAAGAAGTAGAGGAAATTATTAGCGATCTCAATGATATTGCCCATGAGTGTAAGCGGCAAGAAGAGGATAATACGAAAACAAAGTGAGCACCTGAATTATTTTTCTTGCTCTTGGGTTATAGGAAATTTTACTCAATATCAATGACCTCTACCATTGCGCTTGGTGCATTCTTCTTGACAGATTGAATGCCATTTTCGCACGATGCTCTCGATTCATATGTTTGACTTGTTCCAATAATCTGACCATTTGTGGCACGAAGGTTGAAGCATGGCTTTCTTCCAGTATTAAGTTTTCGTTCATACAGTTCATCTTTAATAGCATTTTTCTTAACCGATTCAATCCCATTTTCGCATGCAGAGATTGTTGTATACATTTCACTTTTTATAATGATTTCTCCATTTGTAGCCTTGAGAATAAAGTAATACTGACCATCTTTGGATTTTTTGATTTCAAACTTTCCAAGCATTATTTTTGGTGAAAGAAAGTAGTTTTATCCTCACCTTTCTTTTTTCAATATGTCAAGAAGAAGCTATTGAAAATAGAGTGTTGATATTGAATAATCCTCGTCGTGTTCCCGTAGCTCAGTGGATAGAGCGTTCGGTTGCGGTCCGAAAGGCCACAGGTTCGACTCCTGTCGGGAACGCCAGTTTTTATAAAAAGAGTTTTTCCCTGTTGCTTTTGGTATTTATTTTTCTGTAGACTGGATACTCGAAGCCGTAGATTCGCCTGCCCGCGTAGCTCAATTGGATAGAGTACCTGGCTTCGAACCAGTAGGTTGGGGGTTCGAGTCCCTCCGCGGGCGCCATTTCCTTGAAAATAAAAATCCCATATACATATTTATGAGAAAATGAAAAAAGTGATTTTTTGGGATTTTGACGGTGTTATTGCTGATAGTTGGGATTTTGTTTTCGGGTATTGGAAAAGGGTTTTTGAAGAATTTGACAAGCCTCTTTCTTCAGAGCATTTTCAGGAAGTTTTTGATGGACATGATTCTTGGGATATCTTTCAGCAATATGGTGCAGAAATGCCTATGAAAGAAAAATACTCTCTGTATGAACGAGACCTCTATCCGAACGATGTTCAACTATTTGATGGAATGATGCATATATTTGCATTGATAGAAAATAATTTTGACTCTCATATTATTTCTGCAAATCAAAAACAAGTATTAGAAGATTCATTAAAAAAACACGGTGCACGTCATTTTTTTCAGGAAGTTCACGGAAGAAATGATCCCCGGAATAAATCGGAGAAAGTAATATCGATTCTGAGCAGCTATAGGAAGAAGCCCGACTCTTGCTTTTTTATTGGTGATACTGTTGGAGATATTATGGAAGCAAAAAAAGCGAATGTTCCATCAATTGGTGTTTCTTGGGGCTACCATAGTTATGAGCGAATGAGAAAATCTTCTCCTGATTTCCTTTTTCGTCATCCATCAGAACTATCAGAATTATTGTTGAAGAAATAATTTCTATCAAAAGAACTTCACCATTGATGTTTTTTTATACACCTCACTTGAGAAACATCTTTATCGATGAAGATATTTTTGGTATACTGTGCGCAGTTTTTCTAACATTAAATGCCAAATATATCTACCGTTCATGCTCGTGAAGTCCTTGATTCTCGTGGAAATCCTACTGTCGAAGTAGAAATGACACTTGAAAACGGAGTGTACGGAAGAGCGATTGTTCCTTCTGGTGCAAGTACTGGTATCCATGAGGCGCTTGAACTTCGTGATGGAGATAAAAATAGGTACTTAGGAAAAGGGGTTTTGAAGGCAGTAGAAAATGTAAACACTGAACTCGCAAAAAGAGTTATTGGTATGGACACTACTCATCAAGAGGCTCTTGATAAGGCCATGATCGAGCTTGATGGGACACCAAATAAGTCTCGACTTGGGGCAAATGCGATTTTAGGAGTATCACTGGCGGCGGCACGTGCGGCTGCAGGTGTTAAAAATATCCCTCTTTCTGATCATTTTGCTGATATCGCGGGTCTTAAAAGACCGACATTGTTGCCAACACCCATGATGAATGTCATTAATGGTGGCTCGCATGCAGATAGTGGTCTAGAGATTCAAGAATTTATGGTTGTTCCGACAGGGGCACCAAATTTTAGAGAAGCACTCCGGTATGGGTCAGAAACATTTCATCATCTCAAAAAGATTCTTTCTTCTCGGGGAATGGTCACAGCTGTTGGAGATGAAGGAGGTTTTGCTCCGCATTTACAATCGAATGAAGAAGCGATAAAAGTTCTTTTGGAAGCAATAGAATCTGCCGGTCATACAGGAAAGATGAAAATAGCTATGGATGTTGCTGCATCTGAATTTTATGAAAATGGTACGTATATGATTGAAGGAACAAAAACTGCTGATGACATGGTCGAATACTTTCAGGGGCTTGTTGATCGGCATCCTGAAATTATTTCCATTGAAGACGCCTTTGCTGAAGACGATTGGGATGGATTTGTAAAAATGAATGCAGTGATGGGTGAGCGTATTCAACTGGTTGGAGATGATCTTCTGGTGACAAATCCAGAACGTATAAAAAAAGGAATTGACTTGAAAGCAGGAAATTCAGTTTTGATTAAGCTCAACCAAATTGGGTCAGTCACCGAAACGATTCAAGCGGTGAAAATGACACATGATGCCGGATGGACAGCCGTTATCTCTCATCGAAGTGGAGAGACAGAAGATACCACAATTGCACATTTAGCGGTTGGACTTGAAACAGGGCAAATCAAAACAGGGTCACTTTCTCGAACTGATCGAATCGCAAAATATAATCAGCTTCTTCGAATAGAGGAGCGAATTGGTTCTGCTGCTCGATATTCTGGAGAAATTCGTTAAAAATTTTTAGTCACTTTCTTTGTGAAGAGGAAATAATAGATTTTATTGTCTAGTATTTTCGTGAAACACTTTTCTCTTTTTTTCGTTTAATAAAGCGATGATTAACCAAAAAAGAAAGAGTGGAGAAAATACTGAAAAAATACCGGCAACTACTTGGCTTTCCCCATAAAGAATTTCGCAAGATGTTACGAAAAAAAGTGATTCATCGTTTTATTTGTGATGATCAGTTTTTTGCTGAATCTCTCCCGTATCGTTTGCCAATTTCTCCGGCTGATGATTTTCGTGTTCGTTTGAAGAATGAGCTTCTGAGCAAGGAGAGTAAACCAAAAAAATCTTTCTTTCGATTTTGGGTTCCGTCAGATGTCCCACTGTCATTTTCTTTTTTTCGAGCTACTGCTTCTGTTGTTTTATCGTTTTTAGTTTTTTCGACGGCCATTTTATTGAGTATTTCTCCTAAAAGTCGTGCATCAGATAATACAATGATTACATCAGTAGTTGGTGATGTATTTTCATCACATAATAGTGATAATCAACATCCTCTCTTTTCTGGTGAGTCCGTGGGTGAAGGTATGGTGATAAGTACAGGAAAGTATTCAGGAGCCACTCTCCGTTTCTTTGAAGATTCTGCCTTGCGACTTGATGAAAATTCAGAAGTATATATTCGTCTTCTAGATCCTCATCCGACACAAAATGACTTAGGAGAAGTTCAAGTAGATCTTCTTTCTGGAAGAGTCTGGGTAAAAACATTCTCTTTAAGCGAAGAATACTCACGATTTATTCTTTCTCTTCCCCATAATCAAATTATTATCGATAGCGGCGGAGCAGTCGATGCGTCTATCAATAGTGATAGTGAGCTTATTCGATCGTGGGATCGTCTTGTTCGTGTAAAGGATGAAGACAATGGGGGGCTTCTTCTTGCTGAGGGAAGACAACTTCTTGATCATTTTAAATATACAACAGTTGAAAAGATTTCTCTTTCAGAAAAGGACACTGCGTGGGTTTTGGGGAATCAAGCATGGGACGATAAATTGAGTGAATATTTTATTGAAGAAAAAATGCAGCGAAAAAAGAAAGAGGCTGCTTCTAAACTGAAAAAACTGAGAGAGGCTTTTATATCCCCCTTTACGAGTTCTTCTGATGTGGAAATGATGGAATTAGAATCATTATTTTTTGATTCGTTGTCTCAGATTTCTTCTCGGTTTGATGAGCAGAATCAAGATTTTTTTGCCACTTTCCGAGAAAAATGTCGTCAGTTTCACGTTGATCACCCAGAGGAACTTGAGGCATTTTTCGCATCTGCTGAAAAAACACTTTATTCCGTCCTTCCGGATTCTCCTTTCTATGTGGCGAAAGAAACACTTGATGCATTAAAAAATGAATTTGTTGAAGAAGAGGAGCAGGCTCTTCTGATTGAAAAGGAACGCACAAAACGTCTTTGGGAAGCTCGACTCTTGGCTGATGCCGGTCAGGTAGCGATGGCTGAGGAGATTATTCGTGAAAAAGTAGATGAAATAGAGAACACCGATGCCGACCTTACACCCGAAATTCTCGCACAGAGACAACAACAAATGGTGGCTCTCGGACAGATGGAGTCAGTAGAATCATCTGAGAATGTTGCTGACCAAGCAAAACAGGAGCTTATTCAAAAGACTTCAGCACTTGTTCGTCCGGGCTTTCCAACAGGACATGTTCAGACTTCTACAGAACAGGCACATGACATCATATTTCGTGTAAAGAAGTATGAAAGCCAGCGAGGGCAAGAAAATAGTCTTCGAATTCAATTAAAAAACATGGATAGTATTGCCGATAATATCCCTCTTCTTTTAGAGGTGAAAAATCGTCTTCCAGATAATTTGAAGAGTGAAGTTGATGAGAAAATTCTTGAAATTTTAGGAGAAGAACAAATAAAAGCAGTAGATGATTCTCTGTTTAGCATTGAGCAGTAAACGTAAATAAATGTGAAGAAGAGAATTGTAATGTTCTTTTATGCGTGATTGTTTGTTTTTTTTATAAAAAGAGAGGGTTTGTGATACATGTATGGAATGGAGAAGGAAAACACGGTAGAGTGTCATTATGAAAAAAACAGTTCACTCGGCTGCTTCTGAGATTGTTCTTCGAGCTTTTCATTTAAAAATTGAGGATAAAGACTCCCTCACAAAAGTAAAGAATGAAGTCTGTAAGGAGTTCAAAATCAATACATTCTCCGACATGGAGCTTCTTTCTGCATATAGAACGCTCGAAAAAGAAAAGAGAATAAAACCTTCAGAATGTATTAAAAAACTTCTTCAAAAACGGAGCATACGTACTCTTTCAGGCATTGCTCCTGTTTCGGTTCTTATGCCTCCAGCACCATGTAAAAGTGCCTGCGTATACTGCCCTTCTGAACGAGCAAATAGTGACGGAAAAACACTTTTTCAGATTGATACTGAAAAGAAATATGGCAGACAGAATGTCCCAAAAAAGTTCCAACGCCCAGGAGCATTAGTGATGCCAAAGAGCTATATCAGTAGTGAACCAGGGGCAATGAGAGCACTTTTAGCTGGATTTGACCCTTTTGTTCAAATATCTCGGAGATTGGCATCATTGGAGCGTACTGGTCACTCAGCTGAAAAATGTGAACTTATCGTTCAGGGAGGGACATTTTCTGATCTTCCAAAAAGATCACGAACCCATTTTATTACTCGTTGCTATCAGGCGTTTAATGAGGGCGGCGAACAGAAGAAGCCTTCCAGAAGTACTCTCTTGATGGCACAAAAGAGCAACGAGGTGGCTCGACACAGAATAATTGGACTGACACTTGAAACACGTCCTGGGAGTGTTACTCCAGAAGAAATACGAGAATTTCGAAGGCTTGGCTGTACTCGGGTTGAGCTTGGTGTTCAGACATTAGATGATGATATTACAAAAAAGACTCGACGACTTCAGTCTCGTGAAGAAGTTGTTCGTGCAACGAGATTATTGAGACAGGCAGGGTTTAAGATTTGTTATCATATAATGCCGGGACTTCCCTTTTCTACACCTGAGAAAGATTTAGAAACCTACCATGAAATATGTAATAATCCCGATTTTTGTCCAGATTTGATTAAAATATATCCGTGTGCTGTTGTTCCATTCTCTGAGTTAGAAAAATGGTATAAAACAGGAAAATTCCAACCATATTCAGATGAAGTGCTTTTTGAATTGCTCTGGAAGATGAAAAAAAGAACTCCTCCTTGGATTCGTATTTCTCGCCTTGTGCGAGATATTCCAGGAACTGCTATCCTTGGAGGAAGTAAAAAAACGAATCTCAGACAGCTCATTCAGGAAAAAATGCACAAAAAAGGTGAAAAGTGCAGTTGTATTCGTTGTCGAGAGATACGTGATCAAATATTTGACAGAAAAGATGTCAGATTCGTAGAGCGAATATATGAATCTGCAGGAGGGGAAGAGCACTTTTTGAGTTATGAACTACCCGATGGAACACTCTTAGCCATGTTACGACTGAGGATACCTGGAAAGAATGAAAAACCACTCTTTTTGGCTCTCTCTCAAGCAGGAATAATTCGAGAATTGCATACGTTTGGACATGCCCTCCCTGTAAAAATGACAAAAGGGCAATCAGTTCAACATATTGGCTTCGGAAAGCAACTTCTTCAAGATGCGGAACGAATCACATCTGCCAAAGGCCTTTCTAAGCTTACTGTCATCTCTGGTGTAGGAGTAAAAGAATTTTATCGGCAGATTGGCTTCTCTGATAGTGGGACATATCTTGTTAAGAAAATAAATGAACAACCCATCGAAAAAATCTATCAATAATATATATAATTACTATTAAAAATAGTGTGTTTGAGGATGGTATTTTGAAATTTTTTAAGTAATTCTTTT